>JAKSLD010000011.1 GCA_024401395.1 Bacteroidales bacterium | reverse complement strand
CTTGGTTATTGTAATGCCTACGCCTTGGAAAAGAAGACCACGTTTCTGCATTTCGCCGAAGGTTTGGGCGTCAAACGAGATTGCTGACACATGAGAGCTTCCGGCCTTGGTACCATAAACCGCACCTGGACAAAGGTCAGCGTCTATAGTCTGTCCCTCCACAATAAAGGACGGCTTCGACGACCAGTCGCCGTAGAAGAGTTGCAGGTCGGCGTCATCAGCATCCTGAGTGTATGACACCTCTACGATGGCATTACCCTTCATTGCATCAAATATCTGCGAAGAGATAAATACGGGATCGCCCCAGCCGATAGTCTTGCTTCCCGAGAATGCCTCCACCTCTTTCAGGTCGTTCATTTCAGGATACTGACCTTCGAAAGAGCTTCCGTGATATGCCTTGGCAACGCACTCGGCGAGGTCTGGCTGGCTGAATGCTGGAACGCTTCTGCAGAAACCATCTGTCATGCCCATCCAGTAGAATGTGCCGATGTTGTTTTCCTTGGCCTTGCGCACAAAGTATTCAGCAAACTGCATCATCAGATCCCTACGCAAGTCGTAGTCGGTCTTACCGGCGCCACCATCCACGTTGGATGTTCCCCATTCGCCTATGATTACTGGAGCGCCCTTGGATGCAAGATGGGTTTTCAGTTTGCTCATCAGCTCATCCACCTCGTTCTTTATCTCCTGGAGCGGACGGTTGGCTCCCTTGTCGGTCGCTATTGATGGATATGTGTGAACCTCGAAAATTATGTGACCTTCCTTGTAATCCTTTGGGAGAGCCATTTGGGTGAGAGGATCGGTAAGGTGGCTATTCCAGTTGCCAGTACCGCAAGCTGCAGCGTATGTATTTACGATAAGGTTTCTGACGTCGTTTTTACCGCCTGATGTACGTACGGCGTTCACGAAACTCTGAGCGTAGCTGTTGATGCCATCGTATGCTGACGCGGCTACTTTTGCATCGTACTGACCCGAAGAATTGAACGAGGCAAAACACCAAGAATTCTTGATGTCGAGCATTTCATTGTAGCCCTCAAAGAGAAGTTCCTGACCATAGTCGGCGAACTCCTCGGCTATCTGTTTCCAAATTTTCTTGAAACGGTCCTTGTTGGTCTTGTAGTTGTCTACGTCGGCCTTTATCCACGATTTACCGTTGTCTGAGTCGGCGCCTGTGTCGTGGTGTACGTTGAGGACGCAGTACATTCCGTTGCCGATTACATAATCCACCACCTCGTGAACTCGAGCCATCCAGGCCTTGTCGATGTTGCCGTCCTTGTCGGTGTGGTTGAACCAGGTAACGGGAACGCGGATTGCGCCGAATCCGGCCTTGCTCATCATCTGCATAAGTTCAGGTTTGGTGACAGGCTGACCCCAGTAAGTCTCTGAAGCCAAAGTCTGCTGTCCCCAGTAACCGTCGCTCTTGGGGTCTGTAATTGTCTGCCCGTTGGCGTCGAGAGTGTTGCCGAGATTCCAACCCAAGCCCATATTCCTTACGGCTGCGTTGGCAGATTCAAAGGCGGCTCCAGAAGGCGTCACCGAGTCAAGATCCAAAACATCGGCAGAATCGTCCTTGCCTTCGTCTGGAGTGACAGGCTGTTCGGGGGTGGAAATGTCTTCTGGTGTAACGTCCTCGGAATCGTCTTTGCACCCTGTGAACGCGACTCCGCAGAACAATGCGATAGCCATAGCGGCTGTGTAAAGTTTTCTGTTTCTCATTGTTTTACCTAATGCTTATTTTATGACAAGCCAAACAGATACAATATAAAATGATATCTTACCAGCTCGCTCTTTAGAGAAAATGTTGTTTATTACATGATTACGAAGTGAAAATTACAGAAAATTTCTTTGAACTCCATCAGGTTTACAAGATTTTTGCGTCTAAACTGCAGAAAAGAAGTATTGGGACCATTACTTGCAAATGAAAAATATAAGAAAAGGCCTCCAATTCAATACCAGAAGTTATGATGATAATCGTGAGTTCACATTCCTCAAGCAGCACATGCCTGATAAGTGCCCCGGTATCAGCATCGTGGATAGTACGCCTTTTGAGAGTATGTAGGAATCAGAGAATACTCTAACATAAGGTATTTGACGGACTTACTGAACGAGGTCATTGCTCTATGGGCTGGTTCTTTGGGTCAAGTTGCTGCTCTGATTTGCAACTAGGAAGGCGAACTACCTATACGCTTTTTATGAATTTCGCAGGCACATCAGCAGATGAGCCTCCGAGCCGTTCTCGACCGGAAGGCCATCTGCCATGTGTTGTCTGAATTGTTCTATTGTCATACTATTCCTTACATTCCAAGTTTTTTCAACCAACCTTCCACACTCTTCTTGCCACTGGTGCGTACATCATGGCCGTAGATTGAGAGTGCATCCTTGAAAGTTGCATTTGGATAGGCTTTCTTCAGGTCGCTGACGGCACTTCCCAAACCACTGCCTTCGTGGGTGGTGAACGGAATGATAGTCTTACCGTTGAGGTCATACTTGCTGAAGAAGGTGAACATCACCTGTGGATAGGTTCCCCACCAAATAGGACCTCCGATGAAGACCGTATCGTAATCATCTATGTTATCTATGCCGCCCTTGAATGCAGGGAGTTTGCCTTTCTGCTGTTCCTCTTTCGCAAGGTCGCAAAGTGGAGTGTATGCCATGTCATACGACTTCTCTGCTACAATCTCGAAGCGGTCAGCACCAGTTGCTTCGCAGATCATGTCTGCTACAAGTTTGGTGTTACCTTCCTTGATATTGCCTACAGAGTAGTTCTCACCAGCGTGTGAGAAATAGATTACAATTGCTTTCATATTGCTTGATTCTCTATTTATTGCTTCGTTGGTTATGCTTGTTCCCGAACATGCCATTGACACCAAAGCTGTCATGGTTGTGAGGATGATTTTCAGATACGTTTTCATATTCTTCTTATCAATTTCGCAGGATAAGCTCAATATTATCAATTTTCTCACAAATGCCCATTGAAATAGCATCTGCCACTTTTCTTGTTCCTCCTGTAGGAGAGAATGTTATCTGGTTAATCATACGTTCTTACCCATCTCGTATGCCGCCTGCAATTTAGCATTGCCTTCGATATCTCGTGTATCGTCCACACCACCACAGAACAGGGTACCGGCAAGTCTCGACTTGGGATAGCAGTCGATCCAACCTGTCAATCCTGCTTCTGCACGTTTAGGTACGAATTCTTCGTCTTCTGCCGCCGTAGTGAGCATATATATGTCGCGGAACTTGTAATCCTGCGAATACATGGCGTTCATACGATCGATAAGTGTCTTCATCTGTCCGCTCATCTCGTAGTAATATATTGGAGTAGCCCAAACAACGACGTCAGCATTAAGGACCTTTGCCATGATGTCGTTCACATCGTCCTTTATGACACATCTGCCTAATTTCTGGCAGGCAAGACATCCTTTGCAAAACTGTATGTTCTTGTCTACGATGGAGATTTTCTCCACGTCAAGTCCTGCATCCTGTGCTCCACGGATAAACTCGTTGGCCAAAGCGTCGGAGTTGGAATTGGCACGTAAACTGGTGGAGATGACAACTATCTTTCTCATGTCTTCAAAATTCATTTAATCGTATCAGATTATTTCTGTTTGATATTATGCTGCTCGCCATTGGGCAGGAGTCTTTCCAGTCAATCCCTTGAAGAAACGGACAAAATGCTGAGGGTATTCGAAACCTAGATTCTGACCGATGGCGGAAATTGTCAGAGAGCTGTCGCTTAGAAGAGCCTTGGCACGTGCCAACAGACGATCGGTGATGAGATCTTTGGCGGTTCGGCCCGTCTCAGCCTTTACCAAAGTTCCGAAATAACCAGTTGAGAGACAACACTTATCGGCAAAATATGCGACAGAAGGCAATCCCCCACCCTGCGCCTTATCGGCAAGATATTCATCGAGAAGGGATAGGAATTTCTTCACAACACTGTGGTTAATCTCTTCGCGAGTGATGAACTGACGATCGTAGAAACGGAGGCAATAGTTGAGAAGGAGTTCGATATGACTTACCACCAATTCGCGTGTATGCTTGTCTATGGCGTGATGAAGCTCCTGCTCTATCATGGCAAGGACTCCTTTGAAGATTTCTACTTCTTGTGCAGAAAGGTGAAGCGCCTCATTGCTTGTATAGTCGAAGAACTCATAGCGGCTCATCTGCTTGCCAAGTGAAGTACGGTTGAGAAGGTCGGGATGGAAAGCCAAACCGACGTATTTTGCAAATGGAACCTCAGGATTAGGTTCTACCGTTACAACCTGTCCGGGAGCAAAACTTGTAACAGTCATCTCGTCGAAGTCATACTCCGTACGGCCGTATGACAATTTGCAACCCTTGTTCTCCTTCAAATAGAGAGCATAAAAACCATAGTGCATGGTACACTCCTTTATATGCTCGGTATTATCTACGTGGACAACACTTACAAGGGGATGAAGCGTCTCCATCCCGTTGTAGTCGTTGAAAGCCTGAATGCTATCTAAAAAAAGTTCTTGCATAACCAAAAGTTAATTCACATTTATCTTATCCTGGCTGTTGGCCTTGATGATGTCAATGAGCTTAACATTCGGATTGCGATAGCGTGCATTGCGGTTGGCCTCCTGCTCTGGCTCCATAGGTGCTGGAATGATGGAGATGGCCTTTCTTGGGCAGTTCTGCACACAAGCCAGACAGTTTTCGCACTCGCCGTTGGCCACACTCTTTCCGTCAACTATCTTCCATGAACCGTGAGGGCAGACGGAGGTGCAGATGCCACAGCCGATACAATCGTCGGTCGAAAAAACAATCTTCTCAGAACGGGTCAAAGCTGGCTTTACCTTGTCGCGAGGACGCCCCATGAAATACATATCGTAGAATCTGTTGTCTTCCTCGGTTACTGGCTGAATATAGTTCTCACGAGCGTTGATGTCGGCTTTCACCTTGGCAAGCATCTCATCGGTAGGCTTGTCCATGGCCTGTTCTCGTTCTTGGTCAAAGAATGGGAGATAAGTATCGACCATCTGTACGGAAGAGATGTAGTTGATATTGATGCCATGCTCCTTGGTAAACGACTGGAAGATCTCTGGCAGACGAGTAGTGTGAGCGCCAAATGTCGCTACGCCAAAGAAATAATCTGCCTTGAAGGTTGAGCGTGCAATGAAGTCCTGCACGATGGCTGGAGCTGTGAAACAATAAGTTGGGAATACAAAACCGATTTCTTCAGCTTCATATACAGGGTTCTCATTGTGAATCTCCTGAGGGATACTCAGCAAGGTAGCATCCTCGCCTCCGATTTCACGAGCCACATAGAGGCTGTTTCCTGTGGCTGAAAAGAAGAAAATCATACGCTTCACGCGATCTTTCTTCTCTTCCTCATTCTTGCTATTTGCTCCCCATGATGCGAATGGTGTGGTAGCAATGGCTGCGGTCAGACATGCTGCACCAATGGTCTTGAGAGCATCTCGGCGGTTGACTTTCAAATTCTCATCCATAGTGTTCAGATAATTGATTAAGTTATTTAAGATTATTATTGAAGAACGATTCCAACTTATCCCAAGGAATAACTTTGTCTTTTCCTCCGTCATAGAGGTCGCAATGACTTGCACCAGGAATGATGAGGAGTTCCTTATTCTCTGGTACAGGGTTTGGTTTGCGGATAGCATCATATCCTTCTGCTTTACCAGTCATCATGTACTCGTAGGCATTCTCGCCGAAGTAGCGTGAGTGAGCCTTTTCGCCATGGACGATAAGTACGGCATTACGAATCTCATTGATATAATTAAGGAAACGTGTATTAGCGTATGCCTGACAACCGAAAGTATGCCAGCCATCATTACTATTACCAGAACGCTTATGATAGCCACGTGGAGTCTTGTAATAATCGTAGTAATCCTTAACGAACTGAGGAGCATCGGCAGGCAAAGGGTCTACGACGCCACCGCCCTGTGTTGTCATGCCACTCTTTGAAGCTTTCATACGCTCATCAGCTAAAGCCCTACGTGCAGCGAAACGAGCCTCCTCGCTATTATCAGCATCGAAGTAACCATTACCATTCACACGGCTCATGTCGTACATAGTCATGACGGCAGTTGCCTTGATGCGAGGGTCGATGGCTGCTGCATTGAGGGCGATACCACCCCAGCCACAGATACCGATTATACCAATCTTATCAGGATCCACATCCTCACGCATAGAGAGATAGTCAACGGCGGCGAGGAAATCCTCCGTATTGATATCAGGAGATGCCGTACGACGTGGTTCACCTGATGATTCGCCTGTATATGAAGGATCGAAAGCCAAAGTGATGAAACCACGCTCAGCCATGGTCATAGCGTAAAGGCCAGAACACTGCTCTTTGATTGCTCCGAAAGGACCACTTACGGCAATAGCCTTCATCTTGCCATTTGCATTCTTCGGGATGTAAAGGTCAGCTACCAATGTAAATCCGTACTGTGTCTTGAAGGTCACCTTTTCATGATTAACCTTTTCACTCAACGGGAACGTCTTGTCCCACTCCTGAGACATAGAGAAACTCTCTTTGTTCATATCTTCAGTATTATTTTGTGCGCAAGCACCAAGAAAGAGTGCTGAAAACGCAAGGATAAATAAATGTTTCATAACTAGGAGTAAAGCTACCATCATTATTTATACTCGAGCATACCCAGATTTTGAAAGATGTGACCAATTTTTAGGAAATTGCCATAACCACAACACTAAATTACTACATAAAAATGACAATAGGATATACGATACCCTACGTTTTGGACGACGCGACAAAAAATGAGGGCGTGCCGACAAATTGACACACCCTCACAATAATCTGATTTGTATTAATCTACGCTACGGCTTACTTAAAAGACTTAGCTATCTCCTTAGCTATTTGTTTACCGAAAGACTCTGCGCCATCGCCCAAGAGATTAACCAGTGTACCGAACTTTCCGCCTGCAGCGAAAAAGAATCGCTCATACACTACCTCGCAAGTCTCAGTATCGATAAGAATAGCATACAATTCTGTATTACCACGCTTATCTGCCTTAAGAGTATGAGCCTTGAGGCAGTATTTAGTAACCTCCTTGTTAGAGAAGTAAGGAGCGCCATCGACATCCTCCAGTTTATCTGTGAGTCCCTTAATGAGACGCTCATTAATTTCAGTTGTCGAAGCATCGATTGTCTCTGCGTAGAAATCATCACTTGCTTCCATGAGAGGAGTTTTCTTAAGAATTGCGTCATGATAGTCAAAAGAGCAGTTGACACACTTCTGACCCTTGAGGACAGAAAGGCTACCAAACCCCTTCTTGTGAGCCTCATTTGGCTTTGTGTTCAGGAAACATTCAGTGGTGATTGCGTTAGACGCAACCTGAGCCATCATGTTGACACTCATCATCAACACGAGAGCAATCGTACAAAAAATACGAGTCATTTTTGTGTTAGTTGTTTGTTGATTATTATTGATATAATTGTTGTTATGTTTAATTTGACACACAAAATGCCAAATAGCATAACTGCGGCACAAAATTACAACATAATAATGACAAAAGTGCATACATTACCCTAAGGATTAGACTACAAAACGACAAGAGACCGCCACAAGGACGGTCTCTATTGACAAGCTATGATTGAACAATGTGTATTGGCATTATTTAAAATGCCATGTGAGTATGTATATTATTCCTCCTCTTTAAGTTTTGTTTGGGTTTCGTCGTCATAGTATTCAGCCAATTCGCGGAGGCGGCCATAGTGCTCATCATGCTGAGAGCGGTCGAGACCCAGAGCCTCACTCTTTTCAGAGACGCGCATTGGAATCATCTTATTAGTAATCCAGTAGAGAGCATATGTTGCTGAGAAAGTGTAGACGAAAACAATGATGATAGCGATAACATGGTTGATGAAGAACTGCATGTGAGTTACGCCCTCAGCTGCGAGAGACTCCTCCTCATAACCATACACGAAGATACCAGTAAGGATAGTACCCACGATACCACCCACGCCGTGAGTAGGGAAAACATCGAGAGCGTCATCGACAGAAGTATGATTCTTCCAGTGGCAAGCCATGTTAGAGATGATAGCAGTTATGAAAGCTATTGTGATAGAATCGCCGACAGACACCCAACCAGCGCAAGGAGTAATAGCGACGAGACCCAGGACACCACCGACAGCTGCACCCATACCCGAAGGCTTACGACCAGTGAGGCAATCTACGAGAATCCAGACCATCATAGCGGTAGCAGCTGCAGTATTAGTATTAAGGAACGCCTTAACCGCCATACCATCAGCATGGAGAGAAGAACCAGCATTAAAACCAAACCAACCCAACCAGAGGAGAGATGCACCGAGGATAACATAAGGCACGTTACCCGGCTCAGACTTCTTCTCCTTACGGCGACCGAGGAATATAGCACCTACGAGGGCTGCGATACCAGAAGAAGCGTGAACTACGATACCACCAGCGAAATCCTTCACGTGCATCTGAGCGAAGAGACCGTCAGGATGCCAAGTCATGTGAGCCAGAGGGCAATAAACTACGATACAGAAAAGCACCATAAATACAGTATAAGCCGAGAAGCGCACACGCTCTGCGAAAGAACCCGTTATAAGAGAAGGCGTTATGATAGCGAACTTCATCTGGAAGAGAGCGTAGAGAGCCAAAGGAATAGTGAGACCCAGTTGCTCCGAGAGATAATCAGTAGCCTGACCACCTACATTCTGGAAAAGGAAATAAGTACAAGGGTTACCGATGATACCGATACCGCCCACATCCTCGCCAAACGAGAGAGAGAAACCGACCACTACCCAGATAACCGATATGATACCCATAGCGATGATAGACTGAAGGATAGTAGAGATGATATTCTTCTTACGCACCATACCACCGTAGAAGAAAGAGAGACCAGGAGTCATCATCAGCACGAATATAGTGGCGGTAATCATCCAAGCCACATCGGCAGTGTCGATATTATCCGACAATTCCCATATACCTTGAGTTTCAGGAATGCAGACGCCAAGAATGGCGAACAAGGCCATAAAGGCCATCATAATGATCCAGCGTTTTTTCATTGTCGTATCAATTCTATGATTATTATTCAACTATGCGATTTGCTTTCTATCTGTTAGAAAACGATGCAAATTTACGACAAATTTCAATTATTCAAGCGTTTTGTCTTAATTATTTCAATTAAATAGGGTTAAATAGAGTGAAAATGTTAGCCTAGAGTCAATTTTTGTTACAAATAAGAAGTAGAAGAAAAGAAAAGCGTCACGATACGCTGCGAAAGAGCAGGCATCGTGACGTCAATTATGAGATACCAATACAAAGAATACTACAAGACAGACCGCAAGTAGGACTTCTCGTGACCATTATATTTAATGACAACAGTATTATTGACAAAAGAGACAGAAGGCGACAAAGAATAAGGCAGATCGATCTGATGGACATTGAGGCTGACATTACCAGAAATCATATTATCCTTCCAAGAATCATGATTCCAATCCCACACGAGATCAGAAAAACAGTATTCGCCCCAAATATTAAAGCCATAATAACTTGCAAAGGAACCATCATACGTCATAGCCATCTGACCCTCTCCGCTAATGAGATAGCGTTCAGAGCCATCATCAGAGACACTAGGAGTAATGATAAGAGAAGCCTCACGATGTGTTTTCTCCTGATATTCAATAGACAAAAACCAAGAGTCGCCATTAAAGACCAAGTCGACCGGGCAATTCTCTCCCGAATAAGGCAAATTGTCACCAATATAAGTATTCGAACCGATGAAGCCATCGGCGAAATCAGAGTTACAAGCAGAGTACAACCTACGTTGTGTGCCCTTATCAGTAATAAGATTACCATCAGTTTCGATACATACCATATAAGAATCCCTCACGACAGCTGCGCGGAAGCGGCCCTCACCCATATATCTAACGACGACAGACCTATCCTTATTTGCATAGACCTGATTAACCTTATAATCGACAAGATAAGGAATCAACGTATCCAGTTCGACAGCTGTACGGACATCATACAACAAAGTACGATTAGCTCTAGAGGCCCATATATCCACCATTTCATAGGCGTGTCTATTTTCAGTCCGCTCGATATCATTGCTACTTATTTCAGTATTCTCCTCAATACAAGAACAGACAGAGACAGAAAACAGGGCGAGGAGAAAAGATATATACTTATTCATAATCAGAGACAAAGAATTAGAAATCAGAACCTATAACCGACACCACCATTAAACAAACCCTTAGGGCCGACGCCAAATTCTCCGAAAGCATAGAGCTTAGAACCGACACGCACACCGATGAAAGTCAGCTGCCCCATGAAGCCGAAATCACTTTCCTTAGAAGGGCGATAAGAATAGCGATAGTGATAATTCCTATGCTTTTCCACCTCGAACCCCACACCAACCTCAGAATAGAGACCGAAATAGCGGCGATGGCGATAATTAAAGCGGACAGTAGGGACACAAGTCACGATAGTAGACCGTTCAGTGAAAGCATCAGCATGAGAGAGACCCTTCTGGTACTCAGCCTTATATACGGCGGCAGAAAAAGATACACCCATCTGAATCCACCAAGAGATGGAGCGCATATAATTACCACTTATTGCCAATGTACACATCTCACGAGATTGAAGATACTGATTATCGAACCACTCATAAGCATGCGGTTCATAGCAACAAGGATCATCGAACATAGTGACGCCCATGAAATCCGCTATAAATTCAGGAGAGCCGATTCCCAATTCGACAGAATTCCTACCACGGACGAGGTTCAACTGACCATAATCATAGTTACTAGAACACTCCGCCGCAGCTGGGGAGTCAGAGCCTTCGTCCACCTGCCCCCAAAGTAATGACGTGCTGATGAGGGACAAGCATAGTGTTGACAATAGATATTTCATTGATTAAACGCATTTGTTGTCGGGGACGAAATTACAAATAATTTTTACACGTTATCAGTATGTGCGACAATATAAAAGAAGATACGGCGTAGTCCTATGCTAGTACAAGAATAGTACAAGGTTGCTCGCAGTTTTTTTATTTAACTAGGTACAACCGGTCATTTCCTGTATTATATTTGTGCAATAAAAATACGAGCGACAAATGGCCAAAGTAGAGATAAAGCACAAGTGCATAATGATAGCCAGAGAGGCTGCGCGGAGGGATTCCAATGCGCGAGTCAGCGGGCGCTCAGTATTCATCAAGAGATGCTATGGCAGCTACAGACTGATAGGAGTAGAGGTAAGCAAGAGACAGAGAAGCTGCAGAGATATATTTGCGGATGCGCAGAAACTAGCCTCGTACGAATTGAAACAGTGGAACAAGAAGAGACACTGGGCGCGAGAAGCCAAGAGGCACAAAGTGAGAGGGGCGCACAGGATGGCAGTGTCATACTTCTATAAATTACTGAAAGAGAAGGGAGTAGAATTGAGAGAAGAGTTGGTACGAAGCAGGATGAAGATTATGGAGCACGGAGAGGATGCGCAACGACCAGATTTGTGGAAGCAGATGGACGAAGAGTCGCCGTTTTACTATAGGAAGTTTAGGCGGCTTGAAGAATATTATGAAGTTGCGATGAGGCTAGCGGGGTAGGAATGTTTTGTGGATTTTTCAATGATTTATGGGAATAATCAAATAAGTATTATCTTTGTGGAAGACAGGAGCAATGACACTTGTTATCACTATTTTGGTCGGAGAAAAAATGGGGAAAATTTGCTAAGGAAGCCAAGTTTGATTGATTTTTTTAAGGCTGTATAGTGATATTTGACTGTGATAGAGGGGGTTGTTGTGATGATGGTTTGACGGGGTGTAGAATTGGGATTATGTAAAACCTATCATCGGACTTGGATCCGTAGTCGGCTTCGTGGTGATGTTTGTTAATCATTAAATCCTGTACGCTATGAATAGAAAAGAATTTGCTAAATATCAGTCTAAGGATATATGGTACAGCAGAAAGTACCTCACCGAAGAGTCTCAACGCGCGGCTGCTAAGGCTGCTGGTATCACTTGGGAAGAGGCGAAGGAATGGGAGAGCTATTGGTTGGGCGTTCTATACGAGAGCACTCCAACTTTTACCATATTCGACCTAAATGTCACCTCCGAAGAGCTAAGTGAGTTATTTGTCGGCAAATACAACAAAGAGTCGTATATGAACCTATTAACAACTCGCATCCCTAATATTCCATACAAACCATGGCGCATTGCAATGGAACACATTATATCATTATGTCTACTTCGAGGAGATTATGAATCTAAGAATAAATATGATGCCATGATTCCTAATGACACATTGAAAACATTTAGTAGAGCTTGCGATTTTCGTCCTTAGTAAAAAACAAATCTATTATTTTTGAGTATTTTGCACGAAATTGTTTGACGGGGTGTAGAATTGGGATTATGTAAAACTTAATCATTAATTTTTATTGCTATGAATAACGAGAAACGAAACCAAGAGAAAGAGCCTCACATGAATACGCTCGACCCTATCCTCTGCTCAGAGTGGGAGGACACAATTTGCACCAATTGCAAATTGTGCGGTGCCAAGTGTCCATACAAGAATCGTATGAATAAGGTTTGTGATATAGTGATATCTGGGCAATGCGATAAATTCGTTGGTTAATATCTATAATAAACAACAGTTTGACGGGGGTGTAGAATAAGCCCGGTAGAGGCCATTAAATCATTAAATTAGTCTACAATGAAAGGGAGCCATTCTCGGCGAGAGTTTGATGGGCTGCAAACCCCATCGAAGTTTGCCTACCAGAGCTCGCTCTCGTTGAGTTGATTATGTTAAGTAAATTTGCGTTTCCCGAATCAAAGAGGCTACCAAAAATAAGAGGCTGTGCCAGAATTGACACAGCCTCTTGTAATATTCGAACAGTAGATACTGATTATTCGTGACCGTAGCTGCTACCGTCGAAGCAGTGGGTACAAACGCACTCCTTAGGGAGACCGATAGCCTCGATGACATTCTCGAGAGTATTGAACTTAAGAGAAGTCATGCCGAGACGCTTGCAGATGATATCCACCATCTTATTATAGCGTTCGGTACCAGGAGTGATATACTCATCGATATGAGCGTTCATATCACCCTCCTCCTCTTGAACGATACGGCGAGTGATGAGTTCGAGTACCGACTTAGAAGCGGAGAAATTGATAAACGGACATCCGTAGAGCAAAGGAGGGCAGCTGATACGCATGTGAATCTCCTTAGCTCCATAATCGAAGAGCACCTTAACGTTATCACGGAGCTGAGTACCGCGAACGATAGAATCGTCGCAGAGCATAGCCTTTTTACCATTGAGGAGGTGTTTATTAGGTACCAACTTCATACTAGCGACCAGTTCGCGCATAGTCTGGTTAGTTGGGGTAAAGCTACGAGGCCAAGTTGGGGTATACTTCACGATAGCGCGGCGGTAAGGGACATTGAGGCCCTCAGAGTATCCGATAGCGTGACCGATACCAGAATCAGGTATTGCGCCGACGAAGTCAGGCTTAACATCCTCGTTCTTAGACATAAGTATACCACTCTTGACGCGGAAGTCGTCCACGTTGATATTCTCGTATGTTGAAGGTGGATAGCCGTAGTAGATCCACATGAACGAGCAGACCTGCATTTTTTTCTCAGGCTTACGGAGTTGCTCATAGCCATCAGCAGTAAGCTTCACTATTTCGCCTGGGCCGACATTATATACCGTTTCGTAACCCAAGTTAGGGAAAGCGACAGACTCACCAGAGACAGCCATAGCGTTCTCCTTCTTTCCGAGGACGAGAGGGAGGCGACCATACTTATCGCGAGCCACGATAATACCATCCTCAGTAAGGAGGAGCATAGTACAAGATCCCTTGACGTGGTTATAGACACGTTCGATGCCATCCACGAAATCCTTACCCTCAGTAATGAGCATAGCGATGAGCTCGGTCTGATTAGTATCGCCACCGCTAAACTCAGCGAAATGGTGCATACGGCGAAGGAGGCCAGCCTCGATTTCCTTCATGTTAGCCACTTTAGCTACAGTAACCAAGGCGAAGCGGCCCAGGTGGCTATTAACGATTATTGGCTGAGAATCAGTATCAGAGATAACGCCGATACCAGAGTTACCCACGAACTTTTCGAGATCAGGCTCGAATTTAGTACGGAAATAAGTACTTTCCAGGTTGTGGATAGAACGGACAAAGCCCTTTTCGGAATAAGTAGCGAGACCGCCACGCTTAGTGCCCAAGTGCGAGTTATAGTCGGTACCATAAAAGAGGTCCTTTATACAGCTCGACTTACCGATTGTACCAAAGATGCCACCCATTGTTTTTTATGTGCAAAATTCGATTGTTATCTGAAAAAAATAGGAGTAACGGCGTTACATTGTCGTTTACGATGCCAAAGTTACTTAAATCTTTCGTTTTAGAGTTGTCAATTCAGCTAAATTGTCTAAATTTGCCACACTAAAGTGTAGAACTGGCAAATAAAAAATGTTAAAATCATTTCTTACTAGAGCCATAACAGGTATTCTGTTTGTGGTTGCAATTGGTGTCGCTCTCTATCTGAGTCCGATGTCATACGCTATGCTCATGACCTGCATCATCACGTTAGCGACTAACGAGTTCTGCAGGATGTCGCGATGCAGCGGTCAGGCGCCACATTTCTACATAGCCCTAGCGATAAACCTAGTAGGGTTCATGTTAGGCTTTCTGATCAACACAGCAGGAACAGACTTAAGGATATTACTAGTGATGATAGGTATGATATGGCTTATTTTCCTAGTAGAGCTATTCAGTCATAACGAGCACCCATTCCTAAACATTGCCATGACATTATTATGTATAGTATATGTCGGCATGCCGTTCGCACTATTCAATTTACTAGCCTTCAAGGGTGAGCAGTATGACTACTGGCCGATTCTGTACCTATTCCTACTCTGTTGGGTTAATGACACTGGAGCATACCTTACGGGAGTGACGATGGGCAAGCACAAGTTGATGGAGAGAGTATCGCCCAAGAAGACCATAGAAGGATTTGTGGGGGGTATTATTCTGACGTTAGCTACAGCCATTGCTGTACATCACTTCTGCAGTGAGTGGATAGACCTTCCGCTGTGGTTCTGCATAGTCACTGCGTTGGTAGCTTCTATCATTGGCACATGCGGAGACCTTATTGAGAGTATGTTCAAGAGATCTGTGAACATAAAAGACTCAGGGCATATGTTACCTGGGCACGGAGGCATACTTGACAGGTTTGACGCGGTAATGTTTGTCAGTCCTATCGTAGCGCTTCTATATTATTTCTTTGTCTAATCATTTAACGCATAACAATAGTGAAACTCCATAAAGAAGGATACCCTACCGTCGCAATAGCGATCATTACTTTCATCGCCATTTGTGGAATCAGCATATACACAATGGGGTTGACATGGCCTACATATATCATCATGGCCATATTCGGCATAATCACCATGCTTGTTATCAGTTTCTTCCGTGTACCTACGCGACATGTAAGTACGATAGAAGGCGCTATTGTTGCCCCTGCGGATGGTACGGTAGTAGCCATAGAAGAGGTAGACGAGCCAGAAGTGCTGAAATGCAAGTGCCTACAGGTATCCATCTTCATGTCAGTATTCAATGTGCATATCAACTGGTATCCTATTTCGGGAATTATAAGATATTACAGACACCACAATGGCAATTTCAAGGCAGCCTGGCTACCAAAGTCGAGCACACAGAACGAGCGTTCGTCGGTAGTCATAGAGCGTCCCGACGGGACAAAGATTCTCGTTCGTCAGGTAGCGGGAGCTCTAGCGCGTCGTATAGTTACATATTCGAAAGAAGGCTCGAAGGCAGAGCAGTCGACCCAGATGGGTTTCATAAAGTTTGGTTCACGTGTAGACATGTACCTACCTGTCGGCACCCAGATTGACGTCAAGCTCCAAGACAAAGTCACTGGCAGTCAGACCATCGTTGGTTGGTTCAAGTAAGCGAGCCACAAGCATCTTGAGCAGTACAAACAAAACAATTCATACATATTTCAAGGTTATTCCATTACAATCATTATTAAAACGTTTGTAAATTGAAAACTCGTGGTAGCTATTTTGATCTCATAGATCAGACTTACTATTTTCCGCAAGACGGATTCGATCTAGAGAACGGTAACCTTTTCTTCCATAACGTATCATTGCGTTATATCATTGAGAAGTATGGTACACCATTGAAGATTACCTACCTTCCGAAGATCGGCGACCAGATTAAGCGCGTTCGCAACCTTTTTTCAAAGGCCATAAAGCAACAAGGCTACCGCGGTAGTTATAAATACTGCTACTGTACAAAGAGTTCGCACTTCTCATTCATTGTGAAAGAGGCGCTACGCTATCAGGTACAGTTAGAGACATCCTCGGCATACGACCTTGACATTGTGAGAGAGTTGTATGAGGAAGGTTCTATCAGCAAAGACATCATCATTATCAACAACGGCTTCAAGACAGATCTATATCTACAGAAGATAAAGATGATAATGGACCTTGGGTTCAAGAACTGCATCACGGTACTAGACTCAAAGGGAGAGCTTGACCGACTGCTGAATGTAGTGAAGAACGATGTAGTGAATGTCGGCATACGAATGGCCATTGACGAAGAGCCACAGGCAGCCTACTATACATCGAGACTAGGCATCCGCCCATCAGAGATTATCAAGTTCTACAACGAAAAGATAAAAGACAACCCAAGAGTCAACCTTGAGTTGTTCCATTTCTTCGTAGACTCAGGCATAAAAGACAACATCTACTACTGGGGCGTCTTCCAAAAGGCGTTAGGAGTTTATGCGGAGTTGAAGAAACAAAGCGAGAGCCTGCATATCATAGACCTTGGAGGAGGTCTTCCTATCAGAAACAATCTCGGTTTTGAGTATGACTATAAATATATAGTCAATGAGCTTGTGCGCAACATTTCGGAGATGTGCATGAACGAAGAGATAGACAATCCAGACATCATCACCGAGTTTGGCAAATACACAGTAGGCGAATCTGGAGCTGTCATTTTCAAGGTTGTAGAAGCTAAGCAGCAGAACGACACAGAGTTGTGGTATCTCATAGACAACAGTCTGATGACCACTATTCCAGACTCATGGTCGATCAACGAAAAATTCATCCTTCTGCCATGTAACAAATGGGACAAAGCATACCAGCGAGTGAACATTGGTGGTATCACATGCGACCATTCGGACTATTACAACACAGAAGATCTTAATCAGCAGGTTTATATGCCTATTGTTAAGAATGATGATGAAGAACCTCTCTACATAGGATTTTTCCACACGGGAGCATATCAAGATTCGATCAGCGGTTATGGAGGCATAAAACATTGCCTAATTCCATCTCCAAAGCATATTGTCATTGACAGAGACGAAAACGGGCAAGTGGTAGACTACCTATTCAACGACGAGCAGAATCCAGAAGACATGCTCAGAATACTTGGCTACAACCGCCGATAAAAAAAGAAAAAAATTGTGACACTTGATGGTTACGAAATAACAGGTTCTCTTGGCTCCAAAGGAAAATTTGGAGGAGTGCAGATTGCGTATCCCCTAAGCGATCCTGACAAAGAAGTAACCATCAAGCGCATAGACCGATACGGAGAGAGGCTACACCCTCTTCTGGAACGGGTTAAGGAGATACATCATCCCAATATAGCCCCCATCATAGACGTACGAGACGTCCCTGGTGAGGGTTTATACATTATAAGAGAGAAGATAGAGGGGACAGACCTAAAGACGATATTTACTCAGAAATCGCTTTATCGGCACGTAGACGAACAAAAATTCATAGATGCGGGATGTGCCATTCTCAAGGCATTAGACAAGCTACATGCTGCGGGGGTAATACATCGCGACATCAAACCATCGAACGTCATCATACCTCATACAGAAAAAGAAGACGTGACGAAGGCAGACTTTACGAAAGCCGTACTGATAGATTTTGAGCAAGCATCACCATACCCAGACTATTCGGGAGTAAGATCTGCATTTGCATTAGTATATTCTCCGCCAGAGATGCTGATGAAATACAACAGTCTAGTCGGGCCCTGGTCAGATTTCTTTGCATTAAGCGTCATGCTATTTCAGCTGATAATGGGGAAGGCGCCATATACAGACTGCAACCCAGAGATACTGGTAAACTTACAGTTGACCTACCCGATGAAGCAACCTACGAGGATGGCGGATGACCTATTCGCCTGTCTGAGCAAAGCAGCATACAAAGAGCAATTTCGCATTCCTCCAAGAAAGATGGAGCAAGCAGAAATAGAGCAGACACTAAGGCGAGGCATAGAAGGCAGATATCAAAATGCAAAAGATATGCTTGCAGACTTAGAGAAAGTGACAGAACCTTTCAAAAAAGTATCTTGGATACAGAAGGTATTCAGTTGATTTATTAACTTGGATAATAATTATTGAAATGAAACAATATCTAGACCTATTAAATAGGATACTCAGCGAAGGCGTTGTGCGAGAAGACCGTACGGGGACAGGCACGATCGGCGTATTCGGGCATCAGATGCGTTTCGACCTTCAGCAAGGGTTTCCACTCCTCACAACCAAGAAACTTCACCTCAAGAGTATCATACATGAGCTATTATGGTTCATAAAAGGGTCTACCAATGTGGCATACCTGCAAGAAAACGGGGTACGCATCTGGAATGAGTGGGCCAAAGAAGACGGAGAGCTAGGTCCAGTTTATGGATATCAGTGGCGTTCATGGCCAGATTACAAAGGCGGACATATCGACCAGTTAGGCAATGTGATACGCGACATCAAGAACAATCCATACTCACGTCGTCATATAGTCTCCGCGTGGAATGTCGGGCAGATTGACGAAATGCAACTACCACCATGCCACTTACTGTTCCAATTCTACGTTGCTAACGGCAAACTATCGTGTATGCTATACCAACGCAGTGCAGACACATTCCTTGGGGTACCATTCAACATCGCCTCATACGCCCTGCTAACGATGATGGTAGCACAAGTCTGCGGGTTACAGCCAGGAGAATTCGTACATACACTTGGAGACACACATATCTACCTCAACCACATAGAGCAGGTAAAACTTCAGCTAGAGCGCACACCGTTCGCACTTCCAAAAATGAAGATAAACCCTGACATTACATCTATAGAAGATTTCAAATACGAAGACTTTGAGTTGGTAGATTACGAAGCACACCCACATATCAAGGGAGCAGTAAGTGTCTAAATTTGTAACGAAAAGCACGTATACACGTACAATTTAAAGATGTACTAAGAATTTGCAATTTATGAGACAAGTAGCCAGATATCTTGGATTAGCAATACTATGCCTGCTCTCACTAACCACTGCGAGCGGTCAGATGTATAACATGACTAAGTATTCCACAGCCACCAAGGGCCTACCTAGCAACTATGTATATGACATGGTTCAGGACGAAAATGGATTTCTATGGATGGCTACTGGAGAAGGACTGTCTCGTTTTGATGGTGTATCATTGATAACATACACTGTAGCAGATTCCCTAGCTGATGACTATGTGACATCTCTGACAATGGACAAATCTGGCAACCTATGGTCGGGACACGGCAACGGTCAGCTTACATTCTACGACGGCACAAAGTTTCAGAAAATCAATATTACTGACGTATCGGCTCCACTGAAGTCACTCTGTCTTGATGACCGTGGCAACATTTGGTGTATTGAACAGAACAAAGGCATCATCAAGGTATCTCCTTCGTTTGAATTGACGAAATACCACGACCGCAAGATTTTCGGTCGTCAGACATACAACGCGCTTCAGGCAATCAATACCTATAATATACTCTTAGGCACCAACGATGGACTTATGCTTGTAAGGTTAGACGTTGACGGCAAAGTAAGTGACATTGAGACATTCCCAGACTTGGAATATCAATCTGTACAATGCATTGTACCATCCAGAGACAACAGCCACTATTGGGTCGGAACCGATGACGGTCGAATTTTCAACTTCAGTCTTACCAAAGGCGTTACAGAGATAGCGCAGTGTACGTCACAATGCTCTCCTAGTGGAGAAACACCATCTGTCTCAATAAGAGATATCTACGAAGACGAAAATGGCAAGTTGTACCTTGCGACATGGGGAAGCGGCGTAATGCAACTGGAACGCTCACTGCTGAACGAGCGTTACATTACCACGATGACCTTGACTAAAGAAAACGGCTTGGGGAACGACTACATATCTGATATTACTGTTGACCGCGAAGGTATTTTCTGGTTCAGCACATACGGAGAAGGTGCTATTTCATGGGTAAACAACTATTTCTCTGAATACAGGTTATCTGAGATAGGATTCCAGCAGTGGAAAATAACAGACGTCTGCGTGGATGACGAATATATGTGGATTGGTCTCAACCGTGGTCTTCTGAAAATGGACCGTCAGTGCGTTATGAATCATGAATATCTAGATTCATCGTACGGTCTTCCTAACACGGCAGTATCAGACATTCTCATTGATAAAGATCAGACTATATATGTAGGTACAGAAGACAGTGGCATATACTACAGGAAAGCCGGTAACAAGAACTTCCAAAAACTGCATTACACATCACCGACGAAAACAACAGACATGGTGAACCACATGGTGATGCATGGTAAGATTCTTTACATTGCGACACAAGGTGGCTTTATCGCGTATTCGACAATAAACAACCAAAGTGAGGTTTTCACTACAAACAACGGTCTGCCACACAATTGTATCAACCATATCCTCATTGACGACTCTGCACGAGTATGGATAGGTCCAAAAGATAGTGGTATCACTATGTTGGAGACCAGTTCAGACGTTAAAAACGAACTTCCAGAAGATGCTACGTGGGAAGTTCACCGTCTGTCTGAAGACCCTATTAACGTTCCATCGATGACGATGGATGCCAACAATATCAAGTGGCTATTGTCGATGAACAATGGTATTCTCTGTGCGTCAGCAGATTCGATTATACCTATTACTACAATAAATGGTCTAGAAAAGAATTTCTGCTACGATATTACTACAGACAGACATAATCGAGTTTGGGTTTGTCACCAGCCAGGTCTCTCATGTATAGACCTGAAGTCAAATTCCATACGACGTTTCAATACAGCTATGGGCTTCGACCAAGAATATGTCCATGCTTTTACAGACAAAGATGGCGACGTATGGTTTGCATCACACAGCAGCATTCTTCACTATTCGGCCAAGCTCGACAATATGCGTAACATTGCTCCTATCATCAACCAGACGAGGAGTGTTGTTTCAGGCGAAGAATACCTACCTTCAGAAGGTATTGATTTAGGATATCCATATTTCAGAGATATAGACAAGTTCGATTTCAGCTTCGTAGGTATCTGTATGCGAGACCCTTCAAATGTCATGTACAGGTACTGGCTACAAATTGGAGATGACTCAGAACCAAAATGGTCATCACCGACAATGAATTCAGAGAAGTCGTACGACTATCTGCCAGACGGTGACTACGTACTTCACGCCAAGGCTATTAACTCAAACGGTGTCGAATCAGAAAACATCATTACAATTCCTATTCATATAGACAAACCTTTCTGGAAGTCCATATTTTTCCCAATACTATTGGTTTTCGGTATCTACTACCTGATTCGCATCATCATCAAGAACCGCGAAAAGGTAATAAAGAAAAGAGAGGAAGAACTGGAAAGAGAGGTTCAGCGTCAGACAGCCCAGTTGCAGCGTCAGAAATTTGAGATTGAACGTAAGAACAAAGATATTACAGACAGTATCAACTATGCCAACAGAATTCAGACAGCCATCTTGCCATCAAGGTTATGTCTGAAAGAATACGATCTGGCAGACTCATTCCTTCTATTCCGACCTAAGGCTATAGTCAGTGGTGACTGCTATTGGGTTGGCAAATATGACGATCACCTTCTCATCTGCTGTGGCGACTGTACAGGACACGGTGTACCTGGTGCATTCATGAGCATGATTGTCACTACCGTCATAAACGATGCTGTACGTAATGAAGAGTTACGACACCCAGCCAAGCTTCTTGAGGTTATCGATCAGGATATCAAGCATACCTTGAATAAGAATCAGGTTGTAGAGGCACAGGATGGTATGGATTGTGCAATTCTTGACATAAACCTTGCGACACGCGAACTTGTTTCTGCTGGTGCACGTCGACCAGTTCTTATTTTCAAGAAGGACAAATTCATCGAAATACGTCCTACCCGTCGAAGCGTAGGTGAACGCAGAAACGGCAACGAATTTACAGAAGAGACAACACAGTTGGCTCCAGGCGATGTTATCTACGCATTCTCGGACGGCTTCACCGACCAGTTCAATATGATGGAAGAGAAGTACACGAGTGGCAAACTTAAGAGATTATTACAAGAGATATATACACTTCCTATGGAGGAACAGCAAGAGAAACTTGAACAAGAGTTTGAAACGTGGATGGGGAACCACGAGCAGATGGACGACGTCATAATAATGGGTATAAAACTCAAGTAATATCGACTTTCACGTAAAGACACATAATTCACATTAGTAATACTAAAACAACCTCAAAACAATGCTGATAGAAGCTAAAGGTATTGTAAAAGCTTATTCAGGACACGTCGCACTTGATGGCTTGAATATGGAAGTTCCCGAGGGAGCTGTACACGGGCTCCTCGGACCGAACGGAGCGGGCAAGACAACATTTATCCGCATCCTCAACCAGATGACGCATCAAGATTCTGGTACACTTTTGTTTGACGGACACGAAATGTCAATGTCCGACGTAGGTCAAATTGGATACCTACCCGAAGAACGTGGTTTATACAAGAAGATGAAGGTGGGCGAAGAAGCAATCTACCTTGCTCGTCTGCGTGGTTTATCCAAGTATGACGCTAAGGTCCGCCTCAAATACTGGTTTGACAAGTTTGAAATCGGGGATTGGTGGAACAAAAAGGTCGAGCAACTCTCAAAGGGCATGCAGCAGAAGGTACAGTTCATCGTAACTGTTCTCCACGAACCACGTCTTCTCATTTTCGACGAGCCATTCTCTGGCTTTGACCCGGTTAATGCGAATCTTCTGAAAGAAGAAATTCTCAATCTAAGAGACAAGGGAGCAACAGTTCTTTTCTCCACACACAATATGGGTAGTGTGGAGGCTGTGTGTGACAGTATCTCCTTGATAAACAAGAGTCATGTGGTTCTTAACGGTAATGTAAAGGCCATAAAGAATCAATATAAGGAGGGTAAATACTCACTCACGTTCCAAGGCACAGAAAGCGACCTACAAAAAGTTGAAGGAATTGAGATTCTCTCGGCGAAAGCTTACGATGGCATGACAGAGGCAATAGTAAAATCTGCGACCAAAGCGAATGCTAACGCTATGCTCCGTGAACTCATCAATGCGGTTGAGTTGTCTGAATTCAAAGAGATTCTACCATCAATGGAGGAAATCTTTATTCAGCAGGTAAATAACAAATAAGTCTAACCACTTAAAAAATAAAGGAAATGTCAAAAATAGGACTTATCATAGAGCGCGAGTACGTAACCCGAGTTCGCAAAAAGAGTTTTATCCTAGTATCAATACTTTTGCCATTAGGCTTCCTGCTGATGGCGCTTCTTCCTAGTATCATCATGGCTTTCTCCTCTGTATCTACCCAGAAGATTGCCGTTCTTGACGAGACGAAACAATACGAAAGCGTGCTGGCGAATACAGAGGAGATAGAGTACACGCTTATCTCTGACGTTACCGTTGATGGACTTCGCAGTAGCTACCAAGAGAAGGGATTTGATGCTATGCTCCATATCAGTGGCAATCCGACAGACAAGAACAACATTCACGTATTCAGTGAAAAATCTCTTCCTATAGATATTACACGCAGTATGGAATATACCTTGCGTGATAAGGTAAAGCACGATATGGTTCAGGAATACGCTGCATTGGGCAATGGTGTCGATTCTCTCATCAATGCCGTGAACAACGTACGAGTAAACATTACTACCATGAAGGAATCTTCCGACGGTGGAGAAGCTACTGAGGACTATGCCGGTGTCGGCATTGTCATAGGTATGGTTGCAGCTATGCTTATATATTTCGTTATCCTTTTTTCAGGTGCCCAGGTATTCGCTGGTGTTATGGAGGAAAAACAGAACCGCATCATGGAAGTATTGGCATCAACAGTAAAGCCAATGGAGTTGATGCTGGGCAAAATAGTCGGTATCGCTTTAGTTACGCTTACACAGTTAGCTATATGGGGCGTTATGTTGGCTATCGGCTCTGCAATACTAGGTTCAACTTTTGCTCCTGACACTTCTGGTATTGGCACAGCAAACGTACCAGAGAGCAATATTGCCACAGACATTATGAATAGTATCAGTGGTATGAATATCGGACTCATAGCTACAATGTTCGTTATCTATACCATCGGTGGATATTTCCTCTACGCATCATTGTACGCTACTATTGCTGCAGGTTGCGAACAACAGTCTGACGCGCAGCAACTTCAGACTCCTATTCTCCTTCCTATTATTGCGGCAATCATTATCGTCTCTTCTTTCGGACTGAAAGACCCTAACTGCGGTGCTATGTTCTGGGGCTCTATGATTCCGCTGACCTCCCCAATAGTGATGCTCGCCCGCATTCCTAATGGAGTTGAGGCTTGGGAGCTAATTCTCTCTATCACTATCTTGATTGCATCTTTCGTATTCACCACTTGGTTCGCCGGTAAGGTTTACCGTATCGGTATTTTAATGTATGGTAAAAAACCTACGTTCAAGGACCTCATCAAGTGGGCTCGTATGAAATAAATATCTGTCTCTTGAAAAGAATTCTTACACTTATAACAGTTATTATTGCTCTGCTACCTATGCTCCATGCACAGGTAGCAGATGCTAATAATGTGCACCTACACGGCCGAGCACTCCAGTATTCTGGTTTCCATATAGAGGTTTTTGTCTATAAGGATTATATTACCAGAGACAAAATGGCACTGGGTGTAATAGATGTTGACGACAATGGCAATTTCGATTGTCAAGTCGATTTACAACAGCCAGGTGTAAGATATGCTTTTATGGAGCTAGGTGCATATAAGGCATATATCTATCTTGAGTCTGGAAAGGACTATCATCTGGTCCTTCCTCCTTTCAAGGCTCGCCCAGACGCAGATAGGTTTAACCCTTTCTACAAGCAGGAACTTATTGAGGTTGGTATTGTCTCTGAACCTTCAAAACTGAATATCTCGATACGCAATTTCGAGGGTTGGTGGCAGAATCTATATTCCCAGAATATAGTACGACTTGCCAGATATAATGACCGGAAATTAGCGGACAAACTCATTATCAAATGCGACAGTATGGCTAAGGCTATCGACTGCAAGCTGCCATATTTCAAGGAGTATGTCCACTACCGCAAGGCTCAGTTGTATGCTACGCCTAGAATGGGTAATGTAAGGAGCGTCATCTCTAAATACTACAGTAAGGACAACGCTCTAGCTCTTGGGCTACCATCATACTGGCAGACACTTCAGATGATCTGCCCAAATTTTCTCAGCTCTATTTCTATCTACACCGACGCTAAGGAGAAATGCCGCAAGGCTATTCGTGCAGTAAATGCTAATTTCAACACTATATCTGCTGCTTTACAGACTGATACGACGTACTTTAAACGTAAGGTGTCCGACCATCTTTTACTGATGGGTATTTATGACAGCTATTATAGTCAGGAGATTTCCGAATCTTTTATGGATGACCTACTTAATAGCGCAATCCAAAATGGCAACTACAGCGAGACCAAGCTATTGGCTCAGAATATACTCGACAAAAAGAACCATCTGCACCCAAAGACTCTTGCTCCAGATTTTACCCTCCTCGATATGAAGGGCAAAGAGGTAACTCTCTCAAAAATGAAGGGAAGATGGGTCTACATAGGCTTCTTGCACTCAGAAAATTTCGCCGCACGCAAGGATATGGCAGCTCTCGATGCTATGCAAACTAAATATCAGAAGGATATCCAAGTTGTCGGCATCTTTACCGATGAGAAGAGCGACCGTCTTGCTGCTCGTATGAAAAACGCTAAGCATCCTTGGTTGCCTCTTACCTATATCACTCAGCAGTCTATCTTGTCCGATTACAGGGTGGTAGCATTACCTACTTATTTTCTCATAGACCCTGATGGTCGCATCAGTCTGGCTCCTGCTCCAAGTCCAACAGAAAAAATCGAACAGGCTATAGCTACCCAAATGATAAGCTATAAACAGGAGATCAGTAAACGAGGTAAGAATAACCAAATAAAAGATATTTACGACATAGCACACTAATGGTAATAGCAGAGAATATACATAAGAGTTTCGGTAGTCTTGAGGTTCTCAAAGGCATCGACCTACATATACGCGAACGTGAGGTCGTAGCGATTATTGGTCAAAGCGGAGCCGGTAAGACTACACTATTACAGATTCTTGGCACGCTAGACCGCCCTTCTATGGGTACGGTAAAGATTGCAGGACAGGATGTCTCTACTTTGTCTGAAGGTGCAATGTCTACTTTCCGCAATAAGCATATTGGTTTCGTATTCCAGTTCCACCAACTTTTACCTGAGTTCACAGCCCTGGAGAATGTGATGCTCCCTTGTCAGATCGGTAACAAATCCGACAAAGAGGCTGAAGAGAGGGCTCGCGAACTGCTGTCGTTCCTTAAGTTGGATAGCCGTCTGGACCATAAACCTTCGGAATTGTCTGGCGGTGAAAAGCAACGTGTTGCCATCGCTCGTGCCTTGGCTTGTAACCCTAGCGTTGTATTCGCCGACGAACCTTCTGGCAATCTCGATTCGCATAACGCTCGCGAATTACAGGAACTTTTCTTCTCTCTTCGCGATAAATACGGACAGACTTTCGTAATCGTAACCCACGATATGCAGATGGCTGCTTGTTGCGACAGAATGATAAAGATTAAGGACGGATTAATTGAACAATGATGTCTCCCTATAATCTTAAAGAGATATTGGATGCGAAAGTCGAGCAATATGAGCGACCCGACTTCATTGAACACGACCCCATAAGCATTCCTCACCGTTTTTCTAAAAAAGAGGATATTGAAATAGCAGGACTATTGGCATCTACTATCGCTTGGGGCAACCGCAAGGCTATCCTTAAGTCAGCTAATGAAATGATGTCACGACTGGATAATGCCCCTGCCGATTTTGTCCGCAACGCTTCTCCGAAAGAGATTGATAGTCTCAACTCGTTCGTCTACCGCACTTTCCAGAAAGAGGACCTACCTTGTTTCGTCCGAGCCCTCCAGCATATATATAATGATATGGGTGGTATGGAACCCCTTATGCAATGGAGACCCAATGATACTTCTCTTCAGCAACCTATCTTGCGCCTGCGTGATGCTATGCTTCCTTATTTGGACCAACACGCTCAGAAACATATAGCCAATCCGACCAAATCTGCCGCAAAAAGAGTATGTATGTTTCTTCGTTGGATGGTCAGATCAAATGAAAAGGGAGTAGATTTCGGTCTTTGGAGGGGCTTGTCGGCTAGCAACCTCATCCTCCCTCTGGATGTTCACGTAGGTAATATTGCTTTGAAACTTAATCTAATAGAGCGCAATGGCAAGGATTGGCGCACGGCCTCTGCTATCACAGAACGTTTGAAGGCTTTCCGCCCCGACGATCCTGTAGCTTTCGATTTTGCTCTGTTCAGTATGGATATGGAGGAGTGATATGGCTAACCCCTACTTCGAATTCAAGCAGTTTATTGTCTATCAGGATAGGTGCGCTATGAAGGTTGGAACCGATGGCGTTTTGCTTGGTGTCCTTGCTGATATTAATTTTTTTGCGAGCAACCTTAACCTTCCCATAGACTACACAGAGAGCAGAGAGTACCCAGGAAGGGTTCTGGATATAGGAACAGGTACTGGTCTAGTATCTCTCATAGCTGCTCAGCGCCTGCCTCTGGCAATAATTACAGCAGTAGAAATTGACCCTGATAGTGCTATGCAGGCAGAGGAGAACTTCAATCGCTCTAAATTCGCTTCTCGCCTAAACGTCATCCAAACTGGTATACAGGATTTTTATCCCGATGAGAAATATGACCTCATCCTATGCAATCCTCCTTTCTATAATGGTACCCTGACGTGCCCAGACGACAAACGCACTCTCGCCCGACATGCCTTAAGCCTTACTTTTAATGATTTGGCTCTATCTGCCGAAAGGCTTCTGTCCGATAACGGAGAATTTGTTGTAATTATCCCTACTTACGCAGAGGAGGAACTCTCTTCTTGCTGCTCATCATTGGGACTGTATCCAATCCGCATAACAAGAATTTATCCTAACGAACAAAAAGCTCCCAAGCGTGTAGTAATCCAATACTCACGCTCTAAGAAAACATTGTCTGAAAATAAACTGGTAATAGAAAAGGCTCCTGCCCAAAAGACAGACGAATTCAAAGCATTGGTAGAAGATTACTACCTGCGCTGCTAATCCTGAAATTCTATAGTTGCACTGACTGGGAAATGATCTGAATAAGGTACACGCAACTCTTTATATCTCACACTCTTCAATTCTTTCGTGTGCCATATATAATCTATACGGATAGGTGGCAATTCCCCGTTGTATGTATTTCCTAACCCTTTTCCTGCATCAATAAAGGAATCTTCCATACCTTGCTTTCGCACCATCTGATAGGTATATGATATAGGTGTATCATTGAAATCTCCACAAATCAACAGTGGTGTCTTTATTGTATCTATCAATTTTATGATTGTCTGCACCTGCTCTTGCCTTCTGTGATAGGCATCTGTCATCTTACTGCGAGTAGTGCTGAGCTGTTTTTTCACATTACTCTTATCTTGTTCAGGTAATTGCGCCAATTGTGACGGATCGAACATCTGTATCTGATCCTTGACCAATCCTATAGATGCTAAATGACAATTAAATATGGATAATTTCTTGTCTCCTATAGCGACTTCCACACACTGTAGATATGGTTCTGATTCTCCACCCAATTCTTTTACTGTCAACGGATACTTGGACAATAATAATTGCTTATCTCCCGACATAGCCGATGGCTTTTTAATCTTATGCACTGATATATACGGATAAGCCCCGAGCCATTTGTTCAATTTCTTTTGGGTATTGGCATCTGCCTCTTGCATACATACTATATCTGCATCTTGTGCCTCTATGAATTGTCCTATAGAATCCGGCTTTGTGAGTGACATATAATGCACATTATATGTCAACACCTTGATACTTGTCTTGTCTGCAGATATTTCGGCGTCCCCGGATATAGCGAAAACCGACCTGGCACCGCCAAAGGTAACAACAGCTGCTACAACTGGTATAGCCATTCTCCAACTTCTTCCGAAGATAAGATATAGAATAATGACGACTATATTCAGTAGCCATATATATGGGAACCCATACTGAATAAGCACCAACGTCCTGAGTTTATCTGGCTCTACATATGACGAAAAATAGCTGCCACAGGTAGCCAATGCTATGACTATCGCCAACAGAAAGAATAATATTCTAATCAGCTTTATCATTTCTTTGACTCATTTAACAGTGTTTGCCTTTCGGCTTCTGTCAAGCTGTCATACCCCGATGCCTTAATCTTATCGAGAATCCTGTCTATCTCGGCTATCTTATTTATCTTCTGCCTGTTCCACTCCATATCTGAATCTGCCATACCTCCCCTTACTACTTTCAGATGACTCTTCTTCCCGAACAGACTCTTTCCTGCCGCTGGCACTCCTCCATTTTTCCATATCAATGCCAATACCAAACCTGCTACAGCACCTCCTACATGAGCTATATGACCACCGACATTGGTCATCCCTGGAATACTAAGTATGTCTATCAGCACATACGCAGCGGCTAGCAAACCTAACTTTATCTCTCCCAATAATACTAGCCTCACTCTGTATGATGGTTTCATAACTGCAACGCAAAGTATTATCGCCATCACTGAAGCAGATGCGCCTAACATCGGACTGCTCACTGGCAAAATAACTGATGGCGTGATGAAATATGCCACAGCACCAGCAATACCTCCTATAATATAGGTTCTTACTACAAGGTGCTCCCCTATCAGGTATGCCATAAGTTTCCCGAACCAATACAGCGCTATGAGATTAAATATGATATGGATAAAGTCATAATGCGTGAACATATATGTCACTACTGTCCAAGGTCTGGTAGTCACTGTGACAAATAAATCTGACGATGGCAACCACAATAATCCTAATACCCATTGATAAGGCATTATTCCCATCATGGCTAAGAAATCCATCAGTCGCACCAATACAAAGACCGTGATATTGATAAAAATCAACATCATTACCTTGTCTTCAGTAAACTTATTCCACAACGATTGCTTCATTCTCTTCTCCATTTAAGAATCAGGAATATACCGAACAGCATACCGCCTAAGTGCGCCCAGTGTGCCACATTGTCAGCTCTGAACCCTACTCCAAGACCGGCAAACAGCTCCAATGCTCCATACAATACAACGAAATATTTCGCTTTCATTGGTATCAGGAAGAATACAAATACCCTGGCATTTGGATATAACATACCGAATGCCAACAGTAATCCGAATACAGCTCCCGATGCTCCTATAGTTACAAAACTGTCAATATATGCCTCTTGATAGTTAATCAGCAACTGCCTTGCCATAGGTGCGGCATCTGCCATGGTCATTCCACTCGCCTGATTATAGAATTCGTTGATGAGTATCTCACATTTGTGACTCGGAGCACCAAACTTCATGAAAAACGCTTGAAGAGTGTCTGGTGTCAAATCAGACATACAGGCATTCACTGCCTTGATGAATGGCTCTACCTCAAAAAAGAGTGCCACTTCTTGCACCAATCCAGCCCCAATGCCTGTTACCAGATAATATATCAGGTATCTCTGCGTACCGAAATATTGCTCGATAGGTGCACCGAACATATAAACGGCAAACATATTGAAAAACAGATGCGAAATATTCGCGTGAAGGAACATAAATGTCAGCAACTGCCATATATTGAATTCCGACGATGCCCAATAGTGCAATCCAAATGTACTATTGATGTCAAACTTCGTCAATAGCATAGCTGCCATAAATGCCAACGCATTTATGATTATGATGTTCTTCGATGCTGCTGAAATTGGTGGCATAATATGTATTGAATTTTATGCAAACATACTATTTAATGTATTATCATCCAATAGGGCAAACACTCGTTTCCCCCTTGGTGTTATGGCTGGTGATGCCGAAGAGAATAATCTGTCATATATCGATGACATCTCATCTGTAGTGAGTACCCGGCCGTATGGTATAGCCGATTGAGCAGCTATCGCCTTACAGACATACTCCTGAACTCCGGCTTCTATGTTCACCTCTCCGTTCCTGCAGTCAAATACCAACTGCTCTATAAAAGATCGTGCCTGCTCTACCTCAAATACTGCTGGTATGGCGTTTATCTTAAGTGTACCATTCTCTGCTTCATACACGACTTCCAGTCCTACTTGCATCAGTTCTGCTGTGAGTTCTTCTACCACACAGGCATCTTCTGCTCCCACTGGTATTACTTCAGGAAACATTAACTGCTGTGATGCCGCATGCCCATTCTGAACCATACTGCATACGGAATCATACTGTATCCTCTCGTGTGCCCTGTGCTGATCTATTACCATAAGACCGCTTTTCACTTGCGTGATTATATATCGGCCTTTGTACTGATAGAATCTCTCTGCTTGTAGTACCGAAGATTCAATATCGCTGCCCAGTGCTGACATATTCAGTTCTAATGTCTGCTGAACTGGCTCTTCTCTCTGTGTCTCTAACCCTTCATACAGGCTTTCCCATCCCTTCGTACTTGGCTTCGGAATACTTGAATGGTAGCCTGATGTATATTTCCCGGATGTCGACCCTCCTTGACCGAGCTTACTGGTATATGTCTGAACCGGATTCGTACAACCTTCTCCTCTGTCGTATGTGAAAGGAGTGGATTTATACTTAGGGTCGGTTTCGTTCTCAAAAGGATTGTAAATATCTACTCTCTTACCTGGATCTAATCCTAATAGATCGGTAATGGCATCCATATTATATAGTCCCTTCGGAGCCACATCTATCTGAACGCTGTTCCCAGCATCGAAATCTATCGTAGGCATAATATTATTCTTGCCTAGACATTCTCTTACCGTGGCATTCAGTATTCTCCAGACCTCGGTGTCGTTCTCAAATTTTATTTCTGTCTTCTGCGGATGTACATTCACATCTATAGTCTGCGGATCTACATCTATATATACGTAATAGGCAGGCGACTGGTCTGCTGGTATAATATTCCTATATGCTTCTATAATCGCCTTATGGAAATACGAACTCTTCATAAAACGATTATTCACAATGAAATACTGGTTACCTGCTGTCTTACGTGCACTTTCTGTCGTACCTACAAAACCGCTCAACTTCACTATATCGTTGTCGCACTCTATCGGCAACAGGTACTTCGACATAGCTTTTCCCGCTATGGCAGATACTCTGGCTCTCAGATTTTCCGACTTGAGATCATATAATGTCTGCGAATTATGCACCAACGCCAGACTTACATCTGGGTGAGCCAATGCAATGCGGATGAATTCTGTCTCTAGATTCTTCAACTCTGTAGAATCTTTCTTCAGAAAGTTACGTCTCGCTGGCGTATTGAAAAATAAATCCTTGACGCAGAACTGACTGCCTTTGGGTGCCACCACTGGCTCTTCATTAATAAGCTTCGACCCCGCAATCTCTATCTTTATTCCAAGTTCATCTTGCTCCCTGCGTGTAATAAGGTCTACATGCGCCACAGCTGCTATGGATGCCAACGCCTCCCCTCGGAATCCCATAGTGTGTAGCCTCATCAGGTCTGCCGCTTCTTGTATCTTGGATGTGGCATGACGCTCAAATGCCAACCTGGCATCTATATCGTTCATTCCACAACCATCATCTATGACTTGTATCAGCGTGCGCCCAGCATCTTTCAATACCACACGCACTTCCCGAGCTCCGGCATCTATGGAGTTCTCTACAAGTTCTTTCAATACCGAAGCAGGATTCTGTACGACCTCACCGGCAGCAATAATATTCGCCACCGAGTCGGGTAGCTGTCGGATGACATTACCTTTATTCTCACTCATCTCTATGCGCGCGAAGGGTTATTTATCCGACTGAACCTGTTTTTAGTATACAATATGCCATAACAGACAACACTATCACAAGACCTGTCACTATCATCTTCGAGATCTTTTTCTGTTTCTGCATCTTCTGCTGAAACTGATCGTGACGCGCTCTCATAGCTCCGCTTCTCACCAACTGACCAACTTTATTGGCTTCAGGTATGGCATTGGGGTCTTTCTCCTTATAATTTTCAATAGAATCCATACCAAGGGCTCGTTTTTTCTCTTCCCAACGCTCTTTGTCAGGATCATAAAAACGAGGCTGATAGTCAAAAACCTTATATTTTGGCAGTTTGAAGAAAGATAATCCCATTATCGTGTATTCTTATCTGTTCTGATTCTTAAAATTCAAAGTCATTGCAAGCACGCTCCGCCAGTATCGCTCTGATGTCTTGCGAAACTGCAACGTGCTTTGGATGTACAGCGTATGCCTTCAACCCTTCCATGTCGTCATGCGTAGAGATGAGCGAGAGATGGAACTTCTCATTTGGGTTACAGTTGATACCTACCTCTATCGACTTGAGGGATGGCACCTCATTCTTGAGATTCAACAACGCTTGGCGGATAGCGACGAGCTTGCTCTGAAGTTCTGCAGCCTCGATATCCTCTTTCATCTTAAATAGTACGATATGCTTTATCATCTGTATTGGTTTTTTGCGTAAGTTTGTCATTGCAAATATAGTAATTATATTGTCATGTTGATTATAGGAATAGCAGGAGGCACCGGTTCTGGAAAGTCAACCGTTGTGCGCCAAATAGTTTCGCGGCTGGGCGAAGGCCGCGTGAGCGTGATACCTCAGGATGCTTATTACTACGATAGCTCTCACCTCCCTCTGGAGGAGCGCCGCAAGAAGAATTTCGACCATCCTGATTCAATAGAGTTCTCTCTCCTCGCTCAGCATGTCCGCGATCTTCGCGCTGGCAAGACTATCCAACAGCCTACATATAGCTATATCACTTGCTCCCGCCTGCCCGAAACGGTGGAGGTTCACCCTACCGAGGTGGTTATCGTCGAGGGTATCTTGATATTGTGCAATGAGGAACTCCGCAATGAAATAGATATCAAGGTGTATGTAGATGCAGATGACGATGACCGACTCGCTCGTGTCATACAACGTGACATTACCGAACGTGGCCGCGATGCTCAGATGACTCTCGACCGATACGCTAAGACTGTCAAGCCTAGCCATATCCAGTTTGTAGAGCCTACCAAACGATTTGCCGACATCATCGTACCTCAAGGTGGCATGAACGAGGTGGCTATCGACGTGATGGCTAAATATATCAACGCTCACCTTCCTGCATAATCATTATGGCTATAATTAAACCCCTTAGAGGATTTACTCCTAAAGTCCACGAGAATACTTTTCTCGCTGAGACTGCTGTCATTATCGGCGACGTAGAGATTGCCGAAGGCGCTAGCATCTGGTATGGTGCCGTCCTTCGCGGCGATGTAGGTGCTATCCGCATCGGCAGAAATTCTAATGTTCAGGATAATGCCGTTATCCACGCTACTTTCAACAAGAGTCAGGCTATCTTGGGCGACGAGGTGACTGTGGGGCATAATGCTACTATCCACGGGGCTATCATCCACGATAAGGTCTTGGTGGGTATGGGGGCTACTATCCTCGATAATGCCGAGATTGAGAGCAATACTATCATAGCCGCTGGTGCTTTGGTTCTGGCCAACCAGCATCTGGAGCCTAATGCTATATATGCTGGCGTCCCTGCTAAGAAGGTCAAGGACCTCCCTACTGATGTCCACCCTTCTTCTATAGAACAATACGCTTCTAATTATCAGTTCTATACTACCTGGTACAAATGAGCAACGTGTGCGGACCTTTGGCGTTTTTTGATTCAGGCTATGGCGGCCTGACTATCATGGAGAGCGTGCGAAAACTCCTCCCTCAGTATGATTATGTCTATCTGGGCGATAACGCTCGTAACCCTTATGGTACCCGCTCTTTTGATGTCGTATACCAATATACCTTGGAGTGCGTCAACAAATTGTTCTTGTTCAATTCTCCTCTGGCTATCATCGCTTGTAATACGGCTTCGGCTAAGGCTCTCCGTACTATCCAGCAGAACGACCTTCCCACCATTGATGCTTCTCGCCGCGTATTGGGTGTCATCCGTCCTAGTGTCGAGGCTATCGGGGAATATACCAAAACTGGTCACGTGGGGGTTTTCGCTACTCAGGGTACCGTAGATAGCCTCAGCTACCCTATGGAGCTCCAGAAACTTCGCCCGGATATTACTGTCCACCAGCAGGCTTGCCCTATGTGGGTCCCTTTGGTGGAGAATAGCGAATATATGGATTCTGGTGCCGATTATTTCGTAAAGAAGTATTGTGATGCCTTGATGTCTCAGTCCGACCAGATCGATGTCATAATCCTTGCCTGCACTCACTACCCTCTGCTCCTTCCTAAAATCCAGAACTGTCTTCCAAAGAATGTCAGGGTAATATGCCAAGGCGATATCGTGGCTAAGAGTCTCGAGAATTATCTGTTCCGCCACCCGGAAATGGAGTGTCGCCTGACTCGTGGTGGCTCTGTACGTTTCTTGACAACAGAAAACCCTCATAAATTCAAGTTCACCGCTAAGGTATTCTTCCAGGGCGACCTTGACGTACAGCAGATAATATAATCGCCATAAAAAAGCTGAATCCCTGAACAGAGACCCAGCCTTATTATATTATTACGGATAAAAAACCTACAACTGCTCTATCACTTCTATCAGAAAACTGACTGGTCTGAACCCGTCATTGCATGATATCATAGCCGATTTTGGGTTCTTCATCCACCCATCATAGAAATTTCCGCCTCCATGCGCCAAGGTCATCACAAATGGCGACATGCTTTCCCACGCACTGAGGCACATCCCTTCTGGTCGCTCCCAGCCATCTGCAATAAACACTTGACCTTCTCGCATATCACAGGCATGCTCTATCGGATTCTCATATCTCTCCATCAAATCCGTATAGCAGGCCTTTCGCATTACTGTTATCTTGATTTTTTTCATTCTATAGCGCCTAACTTATGTAATATTATCGTTTTCTTACACCTAACTTCTTTAACGTTCCCTTTACGCTCTCTTAATACTCTCTATATACAGCTTATATGCAGACAGTACCCTGTGGCTATTCAAATAATCTAAATATTTAAATACCTCAACGCAAATACTCGCCTATCCATTCTACTACTTTTTCCGCCCACGGATCAAATAGCCAGAATGTATGTGGCGTCCCTTCTGTCTTTCGCTCTTCTACACTCTTTCCGTATGCCTTCAACCTGCATACCATCTGTGCCTGTCCTGCCGAGAACCTTGGTATCGAGCTGTTTATAAATAGGAAGTCTGCAGACTCTTCATTGACTCTGTAAAGTGCTGACGCGCTGTCCCACAGGGCTGTCTTTTCATTATATGGCCCGCCAAACCAAACCGTAGCCGCTGATGGCTTCCCTGGCTTGTCTTGCCCTTCTGCCGAATCTGGATGAATGAAGCATAATACCCCGTCGACGTCTATTACTCTGTCGACTTTTGATGAGTGTTCTGAATAATACCCGTTGTCAAATTCGTCTCTGTCTCTGTTGGATGCTCCCACTAGGGCTGCTATCTGACCTCCAGCAGATTCTCCCATAATGGTGACGTTTGTCGTATCTAGCTGATACTCATCGGCTACCGACCTCAGCCACCGTAGTGCACATTTCACATCTTGAACGGCCGCAGGATATAAGGCATCCTGACTTTTCCTGTATTCTACGCACACTGTGGAGAGCCCTCTCTGCGCCATGGCTTTAGCTATCGGGTGCTCAAGTGTCTTGTCTCCGGCATTCCATCCTCCTCCATGAACGATTACCAGTATGGAGCGCTTCTCTTTGCCATATTTTGGCCTGAACATATCTACGTGCAGTTCTTTGCCGTCTACAGTGACGTATGGAATGTCTAGCCTTACCTCTAGCGGAACACTGTCGCGAGGTTCATAAATCTTTATGTCTGGATATTTCTTAACCTGTTTCTCATATTCAGTATGCGCATTGAAAGGTTTTTGTGCCATACTCAATGCGCATACTAGCATAAGAGAGAACCAAATTGTGATTCTCATATTTCTTCTTTATTATTATTGCTGTAGACTAACACATTCACTCCCTGTGTCTCAAAATACTCCTGGTCATTGACCTTCAACTCTTGAGCCGAAAGTGAACTCATAAGGCCTGCTCCCCCTAGAACAAGTAATGGTAGTAATCGTTTCATGTAATTTTAGGTCATTGTGTAAACTAAATATTCCGTTCAATACTGAACGCATTTACAAATATAACCATATATTTCTTATTTACAACACCTATATCTCAACCGTCTGTTTTTAGCTCTCTCATTTCCATTCCAACACTGGTTACCATCTGCACAAAATAAAAAAACTGCGAGCAACCTTATACTTCGCTTATACCAGACTATACCCAGACTATACTCAGCCTATACCTACGGAAGTCCTATACACCACCCTTGTTCATCGTAATTTTTAATACGACATATACACTCCCTTTTTTATGCCGTACGTTTCCTATACAAACCTATCAACCACAAACCGACTAAAGATGCAGGAAGTCCACCAATAAGTGTAATTGTCATATCATGCCATAAATAGTTACCATTTTCACTCCACAACATAGGAATAAAGCCGAGTATGGTTGATAGTGAGGTCAACAGAATTGGTGACATCTTTTGGGATAACGCCAAAGCCCACGTAGATACAGTAGTAAACTGTATTTCCCTTTGCCTTTTGATAGTCTCTTCTTGACAAAGAGTATATAATGCAGAGTTAACGCTTATACCAGCAAGAAGGACAAATCCCGCCAATGCTCCTTGCCCATATGGCGTTTCTGATATCGCTAGACTTATGAAAGCTCCAATGAATGTCGGTATGAGTGAAAATACAACCTCAATTGAGCGTCGTACACTCCCTAATGTAATGAGAGATATTACTAATAGCATTGATATTACCCAAATAGCCTCTAGCCAATGACTGACATCCTTTTCCGACCACCATTTCCCATGTCCTGCTCGCCAGTCAAGAGAATATCCTAATGGCAGTTTCTTCTTCTCTGCTTCAACTATTTCTTCCGTAATCTGTGAACCTAGAAATGATGTGCCGATATACGTGTATTGTAAGCAAATTGTATATTCCTGATTGTATCTCTGGATTGTGGATGGTCTACCATTGGCTTCTATCGTGGCAATGTCTCCTAATCTCAGGTGAATTTCTCCAAATGTCAATTCTGAATTCAACAGTTGCCATTTATCAAATTGCTGTGTCTCAACACTTACTACTCTGGATTTCGCAGAGTTGATTTCCATATCATGGTCATCTACTAATATTTTTTTTATCGCTTGTGAAAATTGATATGGAGATATACCATAGAATGAGAGTAATTCTGGATTAGGTCGCAGAGTGTATCTTATGTTGTCATTTTTGTAATAGTCAAAATGGCTATTCACCTCAACGCTTTTTATTCTGTTATGCGACAGAAGAGATGCTCTGATTGAATCTGAAAGAACCAACATACGGTCATAGTCAAAACCAGATAGCTTAATCTGATAATCTCCAGCTTGCTCCCATAGCTCATTAGAAAAACCATTGTCAGTAAGTCCTGATATTCTCCATTGTGCATTACCTATCATTATAGCTCTGCTCTCTATCTCATTCTGTATGAAAGCTAGGTTACCCCCTCGCGCTAGTTTCTCCGGGAATTCAGCCGTTATGGTTGCTAACCGGGCGTTAGATATGTTGGTTTCCATAAGAGTCATCAGTGAATGGTATGGACGTAGGGCATCTTCCATTCGCCTGATGGTATTATTTACCGTCAACATAGTAGTGCCGTATGGAAATGTAGCCCTTATCTGAAGGGTGCGTTTCGTAGCCCTGTCAGCTGATTGGTATTTGCGGTTGGTTTCCAAGAAAAGACGTAGAGTTCCACCTATAATAGGATCTGTATATGGACGTATGTATTGTCGGTACAATTGTGATCCTATTGTAGCATTATACCATTCTTGAAATCTATTCTCAGGGTCTCTATACGATTCTGGGATTAAATATATAGGCAGTCCGAAAGTAATAATTACCAAAATAGTAATCAGAACGCGAATTTTCATAAACCGCATCACAGCCATCTCATATACCCTAATACAAAATGAAGAAATGACCGATGTTAAATATGATAATTTTCTAATCAAGCGAGAAGACCTCGGAGTGGATTTATTAAGTAAACACCAGAGAGCAGGAATGATATATAGTGCAATAAAAAATGATACAGTTAAATTGATTATAATTACGATGGCAAAATCTGTCATGTTCATTTTGACAGACTGGTCTTCTATCATAAATATCACACCCAATGCTCCTATTGTGGTCAACGTTGCAGCAGCAATCGGACGTATTATGTGCAGACTTGCTTCTCGCTTTATATGGTCCAACATTACTATCAAATTATCTATCATAAGACTCAGTGATATCGTAATGCCTGATATTGAGTATATTTCTATATGAATTCCTGCCAGGTAATAGAAAATGAAACTAATGCAAATATTAAAAATAAGTCCTATAGAAATAGATACAGCATACGCCATGTTGCAAGAAACAAGCCATACGAACAATAATAGGATGAGAAAAGTAAGTCCCGAACGTATAAATGTATCGCTTAACTGTTCTTCCAATTCCTGACTATGATCATATAGTAATGAAAACCTTAAATCGTCTGCTAATGAAGGTCTTAGATTTTCTATCTTTTGTTCTACATCGTTTTTAATGTCAATGATACTCGCATTAGGGTTTGCTGTAATGCGAACTGTAATAGTGTTCTGACCGAAAACGCGATAATCAGATTGTTGCTCTATTCGTTCGTATCTTTTTGAGATGAGTGGATTGACCGATATGGTATCTGTGACCTTTAGTGTCCAGTTCCCAATGTTTGTTGACAAACCTTTGTTATAATACTCTGATATCAGAGAATTCGCATTGCTATTTATAGCAGATAGTTGGCTGCTGGAATATGTGTAGTTTATTACAGTGTCAACAGGCGAACTAATGTCTATTTTAGTAATTCCTTTTACAGAGGAAAGTGCTCTCAATATGGGGGTGTGGACTTCCCTTAAAATCTGAACCCTTGATTTACTCTGAGAATGTATGCTGAAAGCGTAGAATGGATATGTTGAAGCCTCATCTGACATACTAACTCGTATATTAGGATAACCTGGATACTCGTTTGATTGCCATAGTTGACGCAGTATCTGAGAAACACTCCTTCTTACTTGATCTATATTCGCATCGTCAGCAATATCCAAAGAAACTTGCCCATAATCGTCTGCAGTATACGAAGATATATTAGTCACCCCTTCTATGGATGCTAAAGAAGCTTCTACCTCTCGCGTCATAGTAGACTCCATTATGCGCACATCTTTCCCCCCACACCAAAATGATGCTATTATGCCTTGCGCCTTATGTTGTGGATGTAAGTGCATTGGTAATAACACTACTAATGCGATACCAATAAGGCTTAAGCAAATAGCTATTATTATAATAGAGAACGAACTTTGATGCTTGTCAGTTTTCATAATGAAGGGAGCGCGTCATACTTAATGTGTTACAATAGAGTCAAAGTCTACTACATCAATAAGCGGAATATCCAACTGCCAGTCATAAAGTGTCAACGAACGCAATTTGAAGTAATTGTTCCAGAATTGTGCAAGGGAATTGACGTATGCTGTTACTGCAGAGCTTTGTTTACTCTCCGCTATGGACAACGATGCAATATCTGAAGCGCCAGCAATAAAGAGCCGGATTGCCTCTGCATATGATTCCTCTGCTATCTTCATGGCTTCATATGATGAAGATATGAAATTGTAGCTTAAATCTAAATCTTCAATAAGCAATAGCAACTCTTGCTCTTGTTGTTCTCGACTTTGTTGGGTCTGAATTTGTGTAAGTGTTAAATTCGTTTTGGCAATTTGTCTTTGTCCTTTACCTTGTCCCCAATCTATAAGAGGGATAGATATATCAAGAGAAATTATATCCTGTCGTAACGGATCTTTCCACGACTTTGAAAGGTTGTCAGACTGCTGATTAAAACCTACGCTTGCCGTGAGCGATGCTTTGAACCGGGATTGCTTGTTTGTTTTGTCTAAATTCTGCTCTGCTTGTAATATTGTTTGTTCTTGTTTTGCCCAGTTGTACCCATTTGCTCTCATTAATTCTATCGCTTTACTAGAATTAATCTCTGGAAGAAATGGTGTTTCAGAAAGGTCTGCCTCTATATTCGTATTTGTTGGAATACCTATGAGTGTTGCCAGTTGAAATACAGCACGAGACAAGTTGGATTTCGCAGAAGCTAGATTCTTCTTTGAATTGACAATATCTAGCTTTAGTGAAAGAAGCGACTGCTTGGTCAACAATGCCAAGTCGTACCGTTTTTTGCCTATCGAATATAATGTATCGGCAGAAGCTAGTTGCTTTTCTGCCAAATCGCACTGCATCTTGCATTGAGCTACCTGAAAGAATAGAGAAGCAACATTTATTGATAATTGCTCATGGTTGTATATATACTCTTTCATCGCCACTTCGTATCGCTGAGGCTCTATTCGTTTTTCCCACTTGTATTCATTATATCCTAATAATGAATGAGTATATCCTATTCGTACTGGAATAGTCGAAAATTGGTTGTACGTAGAAGACCCAAAGTTGCGCAGAAATTCAAGATCAGACTCAACGTAAAAAACACCTCCTATAGGAGTAAATGCTTGTGTGATAGAAAGTGCACCTGATGACTGCCATGATTTCTGTTCTCGAAAAATATCAATGTCATTTTGTGAATCATATCTCTTTGTCAGATAGCGATAATAGCTAACTGGATTAGTATGTAGGCTTAACGATGGCTTTCTGCTCGCCTTGTAATACCTATATGACCAATATGAAGTAAGATATTGCATGGCATAGCCTTTGGAGGAAAGCGAACTTTGCGCCGCACATCTAATGGCTTCAGACAAAGTGAGTTTGACTTGTGTACTATTATCTTGAGCTGCACATATTATTGGTATCAAAATCAAATACAATATGACTCTAAGATGTTTCATTTTTCCTTGATTATTAGTTGATAAATAAGAGGAACAACAAATAAACTAACCATTGTTCCGACAACCATTGTCGCTATCAATGATATGGCAAATGGGCGCTGAATTTGCGATCCCATATCATGAGTAAAAAGCAGCGGCAACGCAGTACCTATTGAGGTAATGGATGTCAAAACGATAGGAAGCAGGCGTTGATGCCCAGCCTCTAAAATTGCATCTTTAGTGGATTCCCCTTTATTCCGCATGGTTTCAATGGCATCTATCTTGAGTATGGAGTCGTTGACTATAATACCGCACGATACTACCAATCCTATAGCAGACACAAGATTGAGGCTCTCTCCAAAACAATACAATGCAAAAAGACCTGCTGCAATATCAATAGGCAGCTCTATCAATACTATGAGTGGCAAAGCGAAACTCTGAAACTGCGCACATAATATAAAGTACATCAGCAATATTGAAACTATTACAACTTTAAGCATCTCCAATAGCATCTCGTGTGAATCTATATATTGACCTCCGAAAGATGCATTCCATGTAGGATGTGAGGCCAAATTACTTTGTATAGTCTCTATGACAGATTCCGGGACTTCTAAGGTCTGGAATGTAATGCCTACATGCTGACCTTGATTTGATGAGGTAATATCCCGAAGCTGTTTTTCTGTACGTGTGCGAGCAAAGGAATATGATGGTATATCTTCTCGCGTGAGCACTACTGGTAATGTTTCCGTATGTGTCGGCAGTTCGGTTATTGTTTGTCCTACCGTGGCTTGTGTTAGTGCATCTTGTATTACATGGAAGTCACTTCCATATAGTTGCATTACCTGGTTGTCCAGCAACATTGTGTTGCGGTGCTGTGTTTGTAGTGAGGTGTGCTCAATAGTTTCACAACCACGCAAGGCAACGGCTTCAATATTCAATGCTTCAGACGTCGTTATATTTTGCTTACGAGTATTTGTAATGCGTACTGTCAAATCTGGTTGGTCTGTTTCAAATACTTTATCAAATATCGTCTGGGGCGGTAATATTCTATATGATGCATTTTTGTGGCTCGACCATTCAGGAATGGCACAACAGATAGAATCTAGTACCTCTTTTGAATTGCTTTCAATGTATATTTCACTATCCATAGCCGTAAATTGTCGCGAATCATCCACTGTGTATCCTTGTGTTCCGCAATGAACTAGAATCTTTGCATCATATTGCTTAAAAAAATCAACCAGCTCAGTTATGTTATTTTCATTTTGCGCCAAGGTTGATTCTTCGCTCCATGCAATACGAATTCGAGCAGAGGTATGGTCTATAGTTGGCATCTCTCCTTTCGATATGAATATGTAGGAGATGATACCCAAAAGTACAACAAGCAGCATGCTCCCTAATGATAATACTGGCCTCTTGAATATAATACCATGCCATTTGTCATACCACTTGTTAAGTGTATTCGTTTCCGTATCTACATTCTTTGTCCTTTTGTAAACATTTAGATATTTTGAAAGTCCTGGCAGAAATGTAAGAGCAATACAATACGATACTATCAAGCCTATTGAGATCGTTATAGCTTGATCTGTAAAGATAGCACTGGCATCACCGCTTAAGAAAAGCAGAGGCATAAATATTATTATGGTGGTAAGCATTGATGACAGTAGTGGAGTAGCCATTTCAGATGCCCCCATTACGCAAGCATCTATACTTGTCATTCCACTAATACTTTTTACTCTAATATTCTCTGATACAATTATTGAGTTATCTATCATCATTCCTATAGCCATAATCATACCTGTCAGCGATATAATGTTGATAGTTCTCCCCAAAAGGTACATTGGTATCATCATAACAATAATGGATACGGTCATTGTTATGACTATTGCTAAAGAGACTCCACAGGCACCTCGTTGTCCCGTCGCTCGTTTACTCACAAAGAGCAATGTCGCAATAAATATGAGTATCGTGCCAAGTAATAGATTGTTGAGCAGACTACTAATGGTGTCATTGAGAAGTTTTGTCTGGTCTTTTAGTAGCTCTATATTTAGAGCTGGGTATGACGTGTTGAATTCTGAAATGAGGTCGCACATCTTATTTTCAAGGGTAGACATATTGGCGTTATTGCGTTTCAATATGTTTATGCAAACAGATCTCTTTCCATTCATACTTATACTTCCTTGCCGTGGAACTTCTTCTTCATGGATATCGCAAATCTCACCTAGACGTACCTGCTTCCCTTTATTCCAAAACAAAATATTCCTAAGGTCGTTAGCCGAATGCAGTCGCGAATCTATTGTCAGCGTGTAACGTTGCTGTCGATGGGCAATGGTCACACTCGTCGGATTAGTATTGTATTGTTTGATAATATTGGCAATATCTCTAGTGCTCAATCCAGTGGCTTTGTCTGCATTTTCTCGCAGACTGACTGATATGCGGGTAGATGTAGTACCACTGATATCGGCTAGGGATACTTCGGGGATCTGTTCTATGCGACGTCTTATAGCTCCTTCGACTAGGTCAGATAATTGCTTGAAATCTACTGACGTAATACCTTCTTTTACGTTTATGGCAAGTGTAAAAACAGGCAATTCTGTTTCACTTCTACGTATTGCGTACGGACGTGTGATGTCATTGGGTATATACTGCATTGCCGCGTCAATATACTCGTTGACTTCAAGCATTACCAGATCTATATCTGCTTCGTGTCCTACTGTAATTGTAATCTCCGACTTACCATCCTGTGTCGTACTCTCAATATCTTTGAGGTGAGACAGCTGCCCTAGCTGTTGTCTCAACGGAGTGGTTGCCATTTTTTCTAGAGCAGTGGCAGCGTATGTCGGTGCAGATATTCTTACAGATATCGTAGGTATGTCAAGTACTGGCAATAGCGATGTAGACATATTTGTATACGATATGATGCCCAAAATGATGAGGGCAAGGAACGTAGTGACAAGACCTACTGGACGTCGTATCAAAAAATCTATAAGGGTCTTCATCGTCTAATATTGACAGGCATATTATGAACTAGGTTGTCAGCAGCACCGATTATGATACTGTCGCCCTCTGCAAGGCCTTTCAGAAGTACGTATGAATCAGTATTTTCAGTCCCTAAGTCTACATAATTCCACATAGCGACACCGTTTTGAATAGAGAAGATAACGTCTCGCCCCTGTCGTAGTACTACTGCCTCTTTTGGAACTACTAGCGTCATTACAGGTTCTGCCTCAATCTCCACACGAACGTTCATCCCTACTAGTAGTTTTGTTTTTGTCGCATCTTCTATTTTGGCTTGTACCTTTATCATACCTTCCTTACTTACAATGGGGTCTATCCTATCTATAGTAGCGTATGTTGTATGCGTTGGATCTGCAAAACTTTTTATCTTAACTCTGTCTCCTTCTGCTAGTTTGGCTATCTCGGTTTCTAGAACTTCAAATTCTGTACAGAGATTATTGTAGTCTATAACCTCACAGAATGCCTGTCCGCCTATAGGTCTGTTATACTCAGATGTCGACAGACTGGCAATACGTCCAGAAAAAGGGGCAGTCATTCGTGTTTTCTTTAGTCGAATGTTAGCTTGCTCTCGGTTCAAAACAGCCTGACGATATCCGCTTTTTATTTCAAGTATGTGGCGTACGGTATCTGGTGCATCTTGGCCATCTGGTGCATATCCTTGCCCTATAAACAGGTCTGACATCTGTCCTTTTGCTTGCGTCACAGTCAATTCTGATGTCTGAAGATTGTAATACGCTGAGGTAGAGTCCATGGAGGCTATTGGCTCTCCTCGCTTCACTAAGTCGCCATTATGTTTGTATATCTTCTCTATTACTTCATTGTCAGTCCAATAGAGAGAAGCCTTGTTTCGTGCCATGACTTTACCGGATGCTAATACAGTATTCGAAAAAGGAACTCTCTTGACTACCGTAGCATCCACTACAAAAGTCGGATTCTCTGTCATTCCTACATGTATGGCAGATTGCGGGGTCGATTCATTCCTATTCTCACTGCAGGCTATTGATATTAAAGCCATTAGCAAAACGGACATAACGTTAGTCTGTTTCTTCATAACGTGAATATATTTTTATCTAAGTGGCCGACCAGTACGTATCTCATAACGCAATTCATCGGCTTTTTTTGACTCTTTTATATATGTACTATTGAATATTATCTCCTCTTCAGTGCGCATCTTGACGCTATCAAGATATTCTTTACTACCATAAAGCCTGTATAGTAGACAATGAGGATATATTCTGTTCGGCAGTCTGCGTGTTGATTGTAGGAGCAAACACTCAGCCTCTTCATACCTTCCCATTTTTTGATGGTTCAATGCCATGATATTCAACGGCATAGGATCTGTTGTAAGATTCTTCATCTTGCTAAGTACAACATTCGAAGAGTCATATTGCTGCGTCTTGTGCAAAGATAATCCATATCTGAAAATATAATCACTATTCCAAGCCATTTTATCCCATAACGGTGCAGATTTTTGCAGCAAGGCTCTATAGTTTTCCAAATAATAATATGTTTGGAATCGTTCCCACTCTTCAAATGCTTCAACTCTGTTGTTGTATTTGTTCCATTGCGGTACAGCGAGTAACAATGAACAAACAGGAAACAAAATAGCTACATGTCTATTGGTTATATACTTTTGTGCTAAGGCTAATGATATTAGTATCACTACTACCCAAAACAGGGTGATATGTATCGGGTATGATGCTAGTGAAAATATCCCTAGGGCGACAAGAGAACATGCATATTGTGGCAGCCCTTGCTTATATGCTGACCATAGCAACACCCCATAGATTGTGACACAGAGCAACAGCACAGGAATGCCATAGTAAATTGCTATCTCTATTGGAGAACAAAATGCATAGTTCCCAGGCGACCCAGCAGCAAGTATTTCTTCTTTTGACATATCAAGTACAGAAAAGTACTCTTCCTGCACTTCCGAAAATGCTTCTGCAAAGGAAGAATTCCCTGTCCAAGGCGAGCGACTGATAGCCATAAGGCAAATCTTCAACATTATGAAACGTCCATATGCTGATAGTATTTTCCCTTTTACAAGAAATGTAATTCCTACAAGCGCAACAATTCCTATACCACCTAACAGAAGAATCTCTTTGCGTGATAATCTCCGCCTATTCAGAAATAGCATAGCTATGCCGACCATTGTTGCGCACATTGCTATACGACTGTGTGTCAACAATATAGTAGAGCCTATGAATATCGAAGCGAACAAACAAATATTATTCCGCCCTCCTTTGGTATTCATATATTCGTGGACAGCAATAGGAAGACACATTGCTAGTATGCCTCCCAATGGTCCTGGATTATAAAATGATCCTGTTGTGTGGAATATAGAATTACGTATAGGCGCCAACTCAAAGACCTGTAACAATGCCCATAGCGATTCTACACTTGCATAAAGTAAAATGGACCATGACAAGGTTCTTGAGAATGGAAGCCCTTTCCAGATACTATAGGCGAATCCGCATAGTACAAATGGCAAGATGGCATAAAAAGCTCTCCACTCTGCTATCTGATAACCAGTACCAGATGCAGAGGTCAGTTGCCAGTTGATAAGCAACCATGCCATTATTGGCAGTGCGACTATAATATTGTGAACAACCTTTCCCATCTAATGTCGCCTTCTTTGGTCTCTGTAGAATAGAATATGAAGTCAGCTCTTCCTTTAACTAGAGATTCTGGTAATAGCCCCCAGTAACGTGAGTCTTGCGAGCACTCTACGTTGTCGCCAGCCATAAAAAGGTATGATTCCTTAAATGCGTATTCCTTACCTATGAGTTCATATACACTTTTTCGTGTTTCCCACTCTATAGCACTTCTGTAAAGTAAAGCTGTACTGTCATTGACTGTAATTATATCCCCCTTCTTAGGTATATATATTGGACCTAGTTCGCGTATCGTCCAACTGAATAACGTATCGTAAGGCCAAGCATCTAAATGTATTTGGTTTATCTTTGCCAAACGCCTTGTCTCAGTCACTTGCTCTAAATGACTGAGCCCAGCCTCTGGTGTTGATGTTACATTTTTCCCATTGACATAATAATGTGCCTTGTGTATAGCGAATGTGTCTCCACCGATTGCGATACAACGTTTTATAAATGGAGGATATTCTTCATGTGGTATTATACTGTCAGCACGCCATGGGTCAGGATCTGTAAATAGCAATATGTCATCGTTCTTTGGTGTAATATTGCGATGAACCAGAACTCTGTCAAAGGGCATTACTGTAGGCGACATAGATGGCGTTTCTGTCCACGTAACAAAATATGTCGAACAGAATGCCAGATAGCCTGTGTATAATGAACCGCAGACTAATAGAATTAAACCGATATTTGTAAGTCTGTCCGTGAGTTTACTCATATTCTTTATAACTCTTACCATATAATTTGTCCCCAGCCTTTGGCATATTGCGAGATTCTCTCGTCCATACCACGAGTTTTGTCATGTAGGTACAACAATGCGTCTTTAGGAATTTCGTATACCAAAGAATCTGATGTGGCTGTCTTTTCTCCAAGGCTTTGCCAATCAGAATGTGCAAAGTAAAAGAGTTCGTACGTGTCTCCTTTTCTTATGAAGTTATCTCGGTTACGTGGCACATAAACTATCTTTTCAATAGTTTTTGGTGTGTCAAACATTAATCCAGCCCACCCGCCGTATGGCTCTTTATAATTGAAGGATGTATATGGGTCGCCATCAAATACATTGGTATATTCATGAGAGCCATCACCGTACCAACAACCAGGTGTACCTTGTATTTCCCCTTTCAGTGGTATCGTATCTGTAGCATACTCATAAAACTCCACTTCGGCTATATCGCACCTGCTGTCTGGTGAGCCAAACACTCTGGCATACTTGTATTTTTTGCCTGTTGGTGGAAGACATACTGTATTGTACAGGCGTTTAGGTGCTTTTTCTATTGTATACAACGTATCTACGACGGAGTAATCAGCATTATTTGACCCTTGGAAAGTATAGCCAGGCATGGCGCCAAGGAACCATTCATTATAGAGATGAAATTTGTAAAAGAATGTAGCCTCTTCTGTTATTTTTTCATCACAGATAAATGGCTTGAGTTCGCCTGTTTCTTTCTCCATTAGGAACGGATCAGATACTATTTTTAGTCCATTTTCATCGTATGTAGCCAAGCAAAACACAACGCGTCCTTCAACATCATTAAATGTCAACTTCCCATCCTGTATTGTAGACCATGCTATGGGATGCCAGTTAAGTCGCTGAGAAAGACACAGATAGTATACCTCACCTCTTTCCCCTCCATCATATATCCAGTCCAGAGGTATGCTTATATCTTTTGCGTATGGAGAATAGTCTGCCGTAGCATCTACCATTTGAGGTAAAGCGAATGTAGGATGTGGCGTCTTAGTATATTTACGTATTTCCCTTATCATCTCTCGATTGATAGAGAATGTCCTATGGTATATCTTGCCTTTGGCAAAATGAAATTCTTCAGGCGTGTGTAACTTCTTTTCAGGGAATTCTGTCCATCTGAGCTGCCCATCACGTCCCAAAATGCCTGTTGAAAAGTGTGCCGCATTGTTGTCTCCTCGCATCAGCAATATATCTATACTACAAGGTATACCTAGCGAGCGCATTATATATACATAAATATCAGCATATTCTCTGCATCCGCCTGCTCTATAATCAATAGTCCTTACTCCAATATTTGGACCCGCTGGTAGCGAATTCGTAAAGTGTACATTATCTTGCGACAATGAATCAATCACGGCTTGTGCTGCAACGAAAGGGTCAGACGAGGTAATTGTATCCACTAAGCAGGAAAATCTTTTATATATTTCACGAGGATGATAGTTTGGATACTCATTTCCACAACGATAGGAAAGAACATATTCTTTAAATATCTCAAAATCTAATCCATTGCACCATGGCTTGGTACGGTATAGCCATAAACTATGGTCTATGCACTCATTGAGATATGCGGTATCTATGACTTCTATGTCATAATTACTATGCCATCTGCTAGGGTCAATTTTTCCATATCGAGCATCTAGCCGTTTAGCTACTTGCTCAGGAGTAAGCCAACTATTGGCATACATAGAATAATGCCTCTCATATATCACGAGGTCAGTTGAGTCGAAGAACTGGTGATATGGCATATTTTCTATCAAAAACTTAGCGCACTCGTACTTGAGTGTATCTGATTTGTTATTATTTAGAAATTGCTCTAAAGCAATACGATTGCTACCCGCATGTAGTAAAGATTTTTCTAAATCAGTACGGCAACAAGAACTCAATAAAATAACAACCGTAATATATACCATATACACATTTTTCATGATAAATATATACAATAGCATTATTAGCAATCTTCACAAATGTATCATTTCTTTGAAACTAGCCTCTCTCATTGTTTCAACTATTCACTCTGACACTCTTAGAGCCTATAGTATTGAAGTGTGAGAAATATTAAAACTTAGACAATGAACAATATAGAGGATTAATCCCATATTGTTCATTATCTAAATTATTAAAACATCTAAGGAATAATACTTGTAATGTTCTATACGTTATAGTTGGACTAACCCTCTTGTATTATTAAATAGTATTTGAACAGTCTACTATATAACATTGATTATTGCTATTTCCAACACATTTTTGCCCTGGCATTTTTACAGGGTCTGGTATACACCTCGTATAGTTCGCACTTCCTCCTCTTGAACGTTCGGCTGCCCTCTCTTCTTGTTCCTTTTTTGTTGAGTAATATTCGTTCCAAGAATCAGGTCTTGTTGGTCCCATAAGAGGATAGTATGAACACTGTAGTTTATAACATGTTAATTCAACATATTCTGCCTCACCTTTTGACCCAATTGCTTTATTGGGATCATATGGTGTATAATTTGAGTTTGGATCGCCTGATGATAATGTAATAAACTGATTTACATAATCAGTTGCTAAGCCTCCTTGAAAGATGTTGTAAATATTAGCTGCGCCGAAAAGAACAACTACAACACCTATAACAAAATTCCTTGGTTTCATACAAAAACTTTATTGTATTTATTTCGAATTAATAATAATGTAAGAGTACATAACCTCTTAGTGAACAATTGTTTCATAGTATGAGACAATTTAAATACCAATCCTAGTTCTTAGGCTTGTCTATAGGTACGTAACCTTATGACTCGTGAATGCGTTACTTCTTGCGTTACCAATTCTATAAGTTAGACATAATTATTTAATATATTATATACATAGATAGTCACTACTATATCAATTATCATTTTATTAGTAAATGTCTTACATCCTCAAGATATTTGAACGTAGAACTAGGATACTCTTTGTGCGGTATGTAAATATGAGAAACATGCAAATCTGGAGAAAGTATAAATAGATAAGGTTCCTCAAGTGAGTCAAGAGGTAAAGAGGTTGATTGTACATTGTACACAGGTACATCCACCTGATTTAACCTAAGGAAAAGATAATATTCTCTATTACTGCTATATGACGCCCAAATATTCACCTTATCTTGACCTACTTCTTTTGCATACTCTCTGAGTTTAACTACCATACTATCTACACAAGCATTGCAATGCAGCTCTGAATACCTAAAGATTAGTTTATTACCTTCTTGCATTAATGATTGTAGGTCAATTGCTCGTCTGTCTTCTGTATACAACTCCATTTGAGAATACATCTGTCCAGCATCCTCATATCTCAGGATTCTATGATAATCATTGGTAATAATTTGCTCCATGGTATGTCTGTCTTCTATATCAGAAACAACGGTTTTTAGATAATAGAAATTATAACATTGCCATAGCAGGTATGCATTAAGCATGCAAAGTGCTATGATGATATATCGTGCTGTATTTTTCATTTTTGTAGTATATTACCATTTTTTCATATGGAAGAATACAAGTACATGATTATCTTCTGGTGATAGATTCTTGCAAAATTCCGTAAATTCTTTTCCTTTATTACTATTGAATTCTTTGTCCCATTCTTGCCAATAATTAGTTCCATTAAAATTATATCTAGATAAAATGTAAAAAGCAGGCATTTCTCCTACAATGAAGTCATTATATACCCCACGCATCTTAATCAAGTCATATGCACAATTACTTTCATCATGTTCTAGTCTAGTGCAAACCTTAGTATTATGAGTTTTTGTTGAATAAAACAAGTGGTAACCTTTCCTATATGAAGTCATATCTACGTAAATATAATCTCCACATTGAAGGCATTCGTTTACAATCGTATATTCACCTTTGGGCGATAAGTCTTTGTATGGAGACAGTTCATTGTCTACTCGCCAGATTGCATTATCCCTTGGTGAGTCGAATTCTAATTTAAAAGACGGTGTAATTATTCCTTTTGAATTGATGTAATACAATGTGTCATTGTACGAATCTGTGAATATGCATAATGTGTCATTAATCTCATAGAATGGTCTTAACGAACAATAGGACTTCATTATACCATCCCCTCGTCTTAACCCACATTGCAGAGCTTTCCCCTCTGTGTTCGCTGTCCATAGAGTATGTTCATGAATAGGTGGGAGGTGATAGTTCCTGTTATTAGTAAGGTAATATATAGATAATGAATCAGATAGCGCTACGCCGTACATAAATCCGAATGGTGCGCGATTTGTTTCAATATAATTTCCTTGATAGTCATACAGAATATTTAAATGCAGACTCTGATCGTACAATAGTATTCCTTTATTTGTAAGCGAAAAAGATGTTGGCTCTAAATACTCTCCAGGACCAGTACCATTCTTGCCAATATCATCAATATATGTTCCATCCATCCTAAATCGTCTAAGACATCGCATAGAGTATCTATCTAATACGTATATTGTATCATTCTTAACCTTAACACAAGATATTTCGCCAATTATAGAATTGTCGCTTGTCTCCAGCTTAACAGCAAAAACAGAGTCGAACAATTCGCTAGTCGAAATTGGCATGTCTTTTGTAATAGTTGGAACGTTAATTTGCGTTACAGATTGCAATGAATCAACTTTCATACTTGTAATACCATCAACCTGCTCGTAGGAATAGAACTTTATAGCATCTTCCCTTTTACCCGATTGAATGCACGATGTACAAATCAATGCAACTACAACGCAATCAATAAAACATTTCATTATTAATTTTAAATTTTAATATGTATACAATACTCCTAAAAATATCAATAACTTACACCGAATAAAAACTCACATACAGAAACAGCGAATATCACTTCCTAAATCTAGAATACAATTCATGGTAATCCGCTATATTATAAGCGGAGACTCAACGTCTTGTATAGTTTTATACTCACAACTAGTAATATACCTTATCATCTCTAGACAACAAGACCATGGAAGGGATTATAGAATCAGCAAATTATTCCATACTAAACTTGCGCATATCGATGCAGTCAAACATAATTACAATAATGACCGATGTTATTCAACAATCTTTCTAATACAATTATTGTTAGATATTAGTATCAAACCGATTCCTACTATAATTAAATAGAGGTCTAAAATTCAGAAGTAATTGCTACATTCCAACCCCTTAGAAAACCATCCGCACACTGCGACTTGTCTATAGGCACGTAACCTTATGACGTGTAAATGCGTAACTGCTTGCGTTAACTTAAATTTTAGTTAGACATGTGATGGCTAGTGTTTCTAGTTTACCAGACAGGGAGACACTAGCTGTTTTTTTATGAACGCGAATTTGGTAACATTTTTTTACATAAGCAAATTTACCGTAGTTTTTTAAAGGAGCTATATCTTAATTTGTATCTTTGCGCATTATAGCAAATGCTTAATATCATCCAAATACCTATAAGTCGGTCCGGGATACTCCTTGTGCGGTATGTATATATGGGAAATATGTAAATCAGGTGAGAGTACAAACATATATGGCTCCTCAAGGGAATCAAGAGACAATGTTGTCGATTGCACATTATAAACTGGCATGTTTACTTGATTTAACCTGAGAAATAGAAAGTAATTCCTATTGTTGCTGTACGATGCCCATATATTTACCTTTTCTGGCCCTACTTCTTTTGCGTACTCTCTTAGTTTTACTACCATACTGTCTACACAAGCGTTGCAATGTAGCTCGGAATACCTAAAGATAAGTTTATTACCATCTTGCATCAGCGACTGTAGGTCTGTCGCATTATGATCAGCAGTAAACAATTCAATTTCTGCCGACAATGGCTCTCCATCATCATATTTGATTATGCGATGACTATCATTTGCAATGATTTGACCTATTGTGTGCCTGGTTTCCAACTCACTTATTTCTTTTTGTATGTGAGATGTGTTATGGCTTTGCCACAACAAGTATATATTCAGTATGCACAAAATAGATATGATTATCGTTTTTGCCATATAATTATTGTTTCTTTAGATAGTGAAATATTAGAACTGGATTATCTTCGGCTTGAACGTTATTTAATAGCATTTTTGTATTTTCTGATTCATCTTTAATTTTTTCGCGAACTTCTGGATGCTTTAATATAGTTGATATATACGATGCATCTACGAACGATACAAAATACTCTGATCCATAATAAATGAACCTAACAAAAGGTATTAAAATGTTAGTGCGATCGTTGTTGATTTGGTTGAATACTATTACATTATCTCTCCGTTGGATGTAATAATTACTCTTTCCCCAACCATCAAAACTACAACAAGTCAACTCACTATTGCGATAGAATTCGATCAATTCTATGTGTTCCCCATTTTGGGATAACTTATTTCTGTCTATTTTATCTTGCGCATTTTTGAAATTTTTGTAGCGTTGTGCCCTATTATATTCTAGTCTAATATCTGCGACCAAGTCTCCGACCTCATTTATAGTGAATATCGTGTCGCTGCAATTATGGTATGCGACGAAATCGTTTCCTTTATTTTGAAGTGAATTCCAATTCCTAAGTTTATAGTATTTAGATGATGGATAGTTAAAGGCTTTCTTGATTACTTTGAAATTGTTGTCTGTAATCCATGTCGCATAGTCCATTAGCTCTGGAATGTGATAGTTTTGAAGGCCATCGCCATTGAATACCGACAACGAATCATTGAGCCTTTTGTATTGAACAGCTCTGAAGGGAACTCTCATTGAGCCGATGAATTCTCCTTGAGTATTGTACCTATTTATATAATGCTGATACTGGTCTAATACTTCAATGTTACCATTATATATACTGATATCTGTCGGCTCCACGTACTCGCCAGGTGCTATTCCTGCCTTTCCTATGTCATCTATGTATTTTCCGCTAATGCCAAATCTTTTTATGCACTTCGAACGCCATCTGTCTAACAAATATATCGTATCGTTAACTATCTCCATCTCATCTATAAATCCAATAATGGATTCGTCGTTTGTCTCTAAAGGAACAATCTTAATGCTGTCAAATAAATCACCATGGTTGATAGATGTATTTTCTACTATATATGGTATTTCTATTGTGTGAATACTATTATTTTCAATTATCTCAGATACTTTGCATCCTCCTACTATGCTATCTTTGTTTACGTAATCAAATTCGTTAGTAGAGTTTTTCTTGGCACTATTAATACAGCCTATACACAAAAGGAGTAAACATGAAAATGATACAAGGTTTTTTTTCATTACAAAAAACTATTTATATTAAAGATTACCTGTTGCATAGTAACTATGCAACAGGTAATGATAATTAGCAATTATCACTATATATGCAATTACCTCCACCGTTTGTACAATGCTGGTGACTCTTCTGTACGGAACGAGGAATGACATACGGGAAATAAGGGACAGCAATGTATTCTATACAAACCCCAATGGTTGGTTGATCATAAGCCCAGTTAGAACCTACCCCAAAATCAGACAATTCAAAAGCCTGACACGACGTGGCTACTACTGAATTGTACTGACTTTGTATATCATTGTTATTTAGCGCATTCCACAGATTAGCAGCACCAAACATTACGGCGACAACACTCACTGCCAGTTTTTTAAAAACTTTGTTCGTCATGATAAATGTTGATTAAATAAATTAAACAAACAACGGGAACTAAACGTGTATATTGAGATATTTATCTCAAGAAGAGCTAACTCTACAGACATGTAGAGCTACAAAAATCCATCCGCTCTCTGCGGCTTGTCTATAGGTACGTAACCTTATGACGTGTAAATGCGTAACTGCTCGCGTTAACTTAAATTTTAGTTAGGCATGTGATGGCTAGTGTTTCTAGTTTACCAGACAGGGAGACACTAGCTGTTTTTTTATGAACGCGAATTTGGTAACATTTTTTTACATAAGCAAATTTACCGTAGTTTTTTAAAGGAGCTATATCTTAATTTGTATCTTTGCGCATTATAGCAAATGCTTAATATCATCCAAATACCTATAAGTCGGTCCGGGATACTCCTTGTGCGGTATGTATATATGGGAAATATGTAAATCAGGTGAGAGTACAAACATATATGGCTCCTCAAGGGAATCAAGAGGTAATGTTGTCGATTGCACATTATAAACTGACACAAACTCTTGTTATAGCAACATATTTTCAAATATGCAAATCTGCAATGTTCCCTATAACCTAATACTGCCATCTCCAGATATATATATCAGTCTAGATTGCCCTGAAATAAAAAAAAACTGCGAGCAACCTTATACTTCGCTTATACCAGACTATACCCAGACTATACCTACGGAAGTCCTATACACCACCCTTGTTCATCGTAATTTTTTATTATATCGCTCCTTCCTAAAACAACCTTTTACCTACGTGAATTACCTCCTTGTAATTAGGAATTGGCACTTACAAGCCTTATCTTTGTTCAAAACATTATCAATATGAACACCAAGCTATTCATCATAGACGCATACGCTCTGATATACCGCGCTTACTACGCTTTCATCCGCGCCCCTCGCATCAATAGCAAGGGTCTTAATACGTCTGCCGTATTTGGATTCGTCAATACCGTAGTGGATGCCCTCTCTAAGGAAAAACCTACTCACGTATGCGTGGCGTTCGACCCTTCTGGTCATACATTCCGCCACGATATGTTCCCTGATTATAAGGCTAACCGCGATGCACAGCCTGAGGATATTACGTCCAACGTCCCTCTTATCAAGGATTTCCTCCGCGCAATGAATATTGCCATCATCGAGTGCCCGGGCTTCGAGGCGGATGACGTGGCTGGTAGCGTAGCTACTCAGTTCGCTCCTCAGGTGGATAGGGTAATCCTTTTTACTCCTGATAAGGATTACGCCCAACTGGTAACGGATAAAATCCACCAGATGCGTCCTGGCAATGGTGCTTCTGCTGGTGAATACTGGGATATAGCTGGCGTAAATGAGCATTTCTCTATATCGGACCCCAGGCAGGTAATTGATATCCTGGGCTTATGGGGCGACTCGGCGGATAATATCCCTGGTTGTCCTGGCGTGGGAGAAAAGCGCGCTAAGGAACTGCTCGCTGAGTTCGGTTCTATAGATGGAATATATGAGAATATCGACAAACTGAAGGGTAAGCTCAAGGAGAACTTGGAAAAAAACTGCGAGCAAGTAAGACTCTCTAAGGTACTAGCAACTATCGTGACCGATTGCCCCCTTGGCGTATCTTTGTCTGATATCGAGTTCAGAAAACCTGACACTCCTGCCCTCACTAAGCTTTTCACAGAGCTTGAGTTCCGAAATGTCCTCCCTCGCATAGAGCGTATCTTTATGGGCGAGGAGCCTGTTCCGGTCCAACTGTCTCTCTTCGGCGATGCCCCCGCAGAGACTGCTTCTCAGTCTGTCTCTAATAAGGTCGCACCTGAGCCTACTGTGTTCCACACCGCAATGGATACTCCTCACGAGTATATAGTTTGCCAGACGGATGAGGAACTGACCGATTTGGCTAATATCCTTACCGCAGCCCCTGAGTTCTGTTTCGATACTGAGACTACGTCCCTCAACTCGCTCTACTGCGATATAGTGGGTATATCTTTCGCTACTGAGGCTCACAAGGCTTACTACGTCCCTTTCCAAAAGGGTAATAAGAGCGAGGCAACAAGAAGACTTAATTTCTTCGCCGAGGTTTTCGCATCTGACAAACTGAAAATCGGACAGAACCTGAAATACGACATTCTTGTCCTTTCTCAATATGGCATCACAGTCGAAGGTCCTATGTTCGATACTATGATAGCCCACTTCCTCCTCGCTCCTGCCCAACCTCATAATATGGATTCTATGTCCGAGGTGCTCTTGAATTATACTCCTATCCATATCGAGGAGCTTATCGGTAAGGGTACTAAACAGATCACAATGGATCAGGTTCCTCTCTCTGCTATAAAGGAGTACGCGGCCGAGGACGCAGATATAACTTACCAGTTGTATCTCAATTTGAAGGAGCAACTGGCTAATAATGAAACTCAACAGCGGCTCTTTACCGATATGGAGATGCCTCTGATGCCTGTTTTGGCTATGATGGAGATGAATGGTGTGAAGATTGATGACGAGGCGTTGGCTGTCTTCGCTGCCCACCTGCGCGAACAGCTAATCTCTGCTGAGGAGAATATCTATTCTCTTGCTGGCGAAAAGTTCAATATATCTAGCCCTAAACAGGTGGGCGATATCCTCTTCGAGAAAATGAAAATCGACCCTTCTGCTAAGCGTAATAAGCAGGGTAATTATTCGACTGCCGAGGATGTCCTACAAAAACTGGCTTCAAAAAGCCCTATAGTTTCTGAGATTCTCAATTATCGAGGTCTCCTTAAATTACTGAACACCTACGCCGAGGCTCTCCCTAAGCTTATCAATCCTCGCACAGGGCGTATCCATACTTCGTTCAACCAGACAGTGGTTGTGACGGGCCGTCTGAGTAGTAATAATCCTAACCTCCAGAATATCCCTATCCGCGACGAGAGCGGTCGCGAGATACGTAAGGCTTTCGTGGCTTCTGATGACGAACATATTATCTTGGCAGCGGATTATTCTCAGGTGGAACTGCGCCTCATGGCTCATTTTTCTCAGGACGAGCACCTCTGTGCTGCCTTCCAGCGTGGCGAGGATGTTCACGCAGCTACCGCAGCTCGTATCTTCAAGGTGGATCTGAAGGATGTAACTAAGGATATGCGCCGTAAGGCTAAGACGGCCAACTTCGGTATCATATATGGTATATCGGCAGTGGGCCTTGCCGACCAACTACAGACATCGCGCCAGGAGGCTAAGGCGCTTATCGATGGCTATTTCGAATCGTTCCCCGCCGTAAAGGCTTACATGGACAAGTCTATAGCTAAGGCTCGCGAACTGGGCTACTCCGAGACTCTCTTTGGTCGTCGCCGCCAACTGGATGACATAAATTCTCGTAATGGCGTAGTACGCGGCGTAGCTGAACGTAACGCTATCAATGCCCCTATACAGGGTACAGCTGCCGATATCATCAAAATAGCTATGGTCAACATAGCCAACCGCATGAAGGCTGAGGGTCTGAAGTCTAAAATGATCCTCCAAGTACATGACGAACTTGTCTTCGATGCCTTGAAATCGGAACAGGACACCTTGACGGCAATAGTACGCGACTGCATGGAGCACGCCACCGACAAGCTCTCCGTTCCTCTGATAGCTGAGGTTGACTACGGGCATAACTGGGTAGATGCTCACTAAAGACTAAAAAAGCGGCCAGAAAAATTCTCTCTGGTCGCTTTTACTTCCTATTTCTCTTCGGAAGCTAGTTGTAATTATCTCACAACAGTTTTACATAGCATTAACGTTCATAGTCGATATACTATATCCATAGTCGAATAATCAATCATAGCATAACTAGTGTTTTATTCTTCACTGCAAAGTAACGCACTATTCTCCTATTGGCTCTACGTAATTTTACGCAAAAAATGCCCCCACATACAAAAAAACGTCGCGATGGTCTCCCACCGCGACGTTCTTATTTTCGTCTTAATCGATTTCTGCGAATTAAGCCTCTGCTGGAGCCTCTGCAGCTGCCTCCTCTGCTGGAGCCTCTGCGTTAGCTGCTGCTTCTGCCTCTGCTGCTGCAGCTGCTGCCTCTGCCTTCTTCTTTGCGATAGCCTCAGCACGCTCAGCATTAACCTTAGCCTCTGCCTCAAGACGAGCCTTAGCTGCTGTAGCCTTAGCGTCCTTTGCAGCTGACTTCTTAGCCTCTGCCTTCTTTGCCTTCTCATCCTTCCAAGCCTGGAACTTAGCCTCTGCCTTAGCCTCATCAAATGCGCCCTTCTTAACGCCCTCGAGGAGGTGCTTCTTCAAGAGAACGCCCTCATGGCTGAGGATGTTGCGTACTGTATCTGTTGGCTGAGCACCATTCTGAAGCCACTTGAGAGCGAGCTCAGAATCCAATACTACTGTTGCAGGATTGGTGTTAGGGTTGTAAGAACCGATCTTAGCAATAAATTTACCATCACGTGGTGCCTTGCTGTTAGCTACGACAATGTGGTAGAAGGCATAACCCTTACGACCATGACGAGCCAAACGAATTCTAACTGACATTACTGTAAGTTTTTAAATTGTTTATAAAATAATTACTTTAGTGCTCAAAGCCCTCTAGGTACGAAACCCAGTACGCCTGTTTTGCAGCGACAAAATTAGACAATATTTTTTTCTTTTCCTAATCACTAAATCCTAATTCTAACATTATGAGCACTTTTTAACCATTTCACCTATGCCAATCTCTCAACTATACCTATAAACAAAAAGAACCCGGCAGAATACCTGCCGGGTTCTATATCAAAATTCTAATGCTAGCACCCTTACCTATTCAGAAATTAGGAACTAGTAATTAGGAATTAAATTAAGCGTTCAAGCTCAAACGGATGAGAGCTGTAGCCTTCAAGCCCTTGCTTGCAGCATCAAGTACCTGTGCAATAGACTTCTTTGGCTCCTTAACCGACTCCTGCTCCATAAGTGTAGCCTCCTTGAAGAACTTGTTAAGACGACCCATAGCGATCTTCTCAACCATATCTGCTGGCATGTTAGCAGCCTTCTCAGCAGCAACCTTAGCCTTGAGGTCACGGATTTCCTGAGCCTGAGCCTCAGTAATGTTACCCTTCATGATACCCTCATTGATGTGCTCCTCGTTCTCAGCGATGTAGAGATTGAAACCAGCCTTCTTCAAAGCAGCCTCAACCGCACTCTTAACCTGATCCTCTTTTGTCTTTTCAATAGCAACTTCCTTCTCATGGTCGATAGTTGCCTGTGGAATGCTCTCACGATCTACTGCGATTGGAGACATAGCTGCAACCTGCATAGCTGCATCTTTACCAACCTGTGCATCAACACCAGCCTGGTTGAAACCTACTACTGTAGCAAGTTTCTTGTCGAAGTGGATATATGTAGCAACTGACTCTGACTTGATGAAGTTGTATGCAGAAACCTCTACCTTCTCACCAATTACACCAGAGTTACGTGTAGCCTCTTCTGCTACTGTAGCACCTGCCATTGGAAGTGCAAGGAGTGCCTCAAGTGTAGCAGGCTGCTTCTCAACTGCAAGGTCAAGAACCGACTGTGCAAATGCAACAAAACCTTCGTTCTTTGCTACGAAGTCTGTCTCACAGTTTACTATGATTGCTGCTGCAAACTTGTTGTCTGCTGATGCCTTTGCAAGAGCAACACCCTCCTTAGCCTCACGGTCTGCACGCTTGCTAGCAATCTGCTGACCACGCTTACGGAGAAGGTCTACTGCCTTGTCGAAATCACCCTCAGCCTCTGTCAAGGCCTTCTTGCAGTCCATCATACCTGCACCTGTCATCTGGCGCAATTTATTTACGTCTTGTGCTGTAATAGCCATAGTATTATATCTTTTTACTGTTAGTTTCTAATTAAAAAGCAATGAGAAGTTCTCTGTCGTCTTCGCCAACAGAAAAACTCCTCATTGTCGTTTCTTTGTCAAAGAAGAATATTACTCTTCTGTTGCCTTCTCAGCCTTAGCCTCGCCCTTCTTAGCACGTGGAGCCTTCTTCTCCTCCTTTGCCTCCTTAGCCTCTGGCTCGTCGAGCTTCTCAGCCTTGCGCTCGTCCCAACCCTCACGGATTGCTTGGCACATAATGCTTGTGATGATCTCGATTGACTTAGAAGCGTCATCGTTAGCTGGGATAACGTAGTCTACCTCGTTAGGGTTAGCATTTGTATCAACTACACCGAATACAGGGATATTAAGGCGCTGTGCTTCCTTAATAGCGATGTGCTCCTTGCATGTGTCAAATACAAACATTGCTGCTGGAAGACGTGTAAGGTCCGCAATTGAACCCAAAGTCTTGTTGAGCTTCTCACGCTGACGTGTGATCTGAAGACGCTCGCGCTTTGAAAGACTCATATATACAGGATCATTGATCAACTTATCCAATGAACCCATCTTCTTGACAGCCTTACGGATGGTAGGGAAGTTGGTCAACATACCACCTGGCCAGCGCTCAACTACGAATGGCATATTAACAGCACCAACCTTCTCAGCGATGATGTCACGAGCCTGCTTCTTTGTTGCTACGAAGAGCACTTTGCGTCCGCTCTTTACAATTTGCTTAAGTGCTTCTGCAGCTTCGTCGATCTTAGCCACTGTCTTGTGGAGGTCAATAATGTGGATACCATTCTTCTCCATGAAGATATATGGCTTCATAGCTGGATTCCACTTACGTGTAAGGTGACCAAAATGGCAACCTGCCTCCAAGAGTTCGTCAAAATTTGTTCTAGACATTTGTTTACGTTCTGTTTTAGGCAACCAACAAGTAGGTCTTTTGGCATCTTGTCGGTTTAGATACTAAACTTAATTTGAATAAATAATAATGCAAAAGATTAACGCTTGCTGAACTGGAATCTCTTGCGTGCTTTTGGACGACCTGGCTTCTTACGCTCTACAACACGTGCATCGCGTGTCATGAAACCCTGTGCCTTCAAAGCTGGCTTGTTCTCAGCATCGATCTTCACGAGTGCGCGAGAAATAGCAAGGCGAAGTGCCTCTGCCTGACCCTTGATACCACCACCATTGAGGTTTACCTTGATATCATAGTTCTCTGCAACGCCAAGTGTAGCCAATGGCTGCTTTACGATAAATTGGAGAATAGCGTCTGGGAAATAAGTAGCGAGGTCGCGCTTGTTGATTACGATCTGACCCTTACCAGCGCTGACGTATACGCGAGCAACTGCTGCCTTGCGACGTCCGATTGCGTTTGTAACTTCCATCTTCTAATTAGATTATAGCGTTGATATCCAACTTCTTAGGCTGTTGAGCCTCCTGATTGTGCTCTGCACCAGCATATACCTTCAAATTGCGGAAAAGCTGCGCACCAAGACGATTCTTTGGAAGCATACCTTTGATAGTACGCTCTACCATACGTGCTGGATTCTTTGCAAGCAACTCTGCAACTGTCTTGTCATGACGACCACCTGGGTAGCCAGAATAAGTGAAGAGTACACGGCTGTTGAGCTTATCACCTGTCAACTTAACCTTGTCAGCGTTGATAATGATAACATTATCACCACAATCTACATGAGGAGTGAAGTTAGGCTTGTTCTTGCCACGGAGGATCTTAGCCACTGCTGAAGCAAGACGACCCAAAACTACATCCTGAGCGTCAACAAGGACCCATTCCTTCTTTACGGTCTCCTTGTTAGCGGATACTGTTTTGTAACTTAATGTATTCACAGTCTTTTATTTTAGACCAACTTTAATTAATTATTTTCGGACAATCTCTCAATTCTCAGCCAAATTGGAAAGCACGCTTCGAATCTCAATCTCGCCCTTCTCACAAATTGTGTGAACCAACACTCTCAACATAGTGCATCGTCCGTAGGGTTTTGTGCCTTATGACCATATCGCCATCAACCCCACAAAACGCTATATCTCAAGCATTTGTCCACAAGAACGGATAATAATCGAGCGCAAAGATAGTACTTTCTAAACCCAAAAACAAATATTGTCCTTAAAAAATCATAAATTCTATACTTCCAACTTCCTATATGCCAACAACAAAGGAGGCAGTCTCTCCTGAAACCGCCTCCTAGTTATCATCTATCTTATACCTATATTATAACAAGGTATCAAGTATCTGAGCAATCTTCGACTTAGACACTAAACCTGTAGTCTTCTGTCGCAACTGCCCATCCTTGAAGAAGAGCAAGGTAGGAATATTCATTACTCCCATCTGAGAAGTAGTGTCCATATTGGCTTCTGTATCTAGCTTGCCAACCTTGACCTTACCTGCGTACTCCTCTGCTATCTGCTCTACGTATGGAGCAAGAGCTCTGCAAGGACCACACCACACAGCCCAGAAGTCTACTAGTACAACACCCTTTGCATCAAGCACTTCTGACTGGAAATTCTGATCAGTAAATTCTATCATTTTTAGAAATGGTATATATTGGTTATTTTATTTCTACTGCTATTCCACGGAACAGACTGCCAAAGTCAATCTTATACTTTCCCGATGGCAATGCTATCCTACAAGCCGAACTACTTCCTAACTGCACTGGTTCTACATCAACTTTAACGCCGTCTTCTGTATAAACGTACACAGGCATTGCCTCTTTAGACACTACTTCAATACCCTTGAAATCCCCAGATTTAACTCTTCTGAATACTGTAGTCTTCACATCCGTAGGCAAAATCTCAGGCTGTGGTTCAGGTTCAGGCTCCGGTTGCGGTTCTGGCTCAGGCTGTGGTTCTGGCTCTGGTTCAGGTTCCACAACAGGGTGCTTAATCGTAACAACTGTTTCTGCTTTATTCCCCGCTGCATCTTCCGCAACTACACTATAATCGCCATCCTCATCCTTTATTACATACGGAGCTTCTGCAATCTCACCATTTATCTTCACCGAAACAACTCCCTTATTATCTGTAATTACCAATGTAACACCGTTCTCATATGTAGCCGTAGCCCCAAGAACCGTTTCGCCTACTTTTATTACTGGCTTCTCTGTATCTGCTGGTTCAGGTTCAGGTTCTGGCTCTGGTTCAGGCTCCACTACTGGCAATTCTATGGTAATTGTCACTGTTGCTGTATTGTCTGCTGCATCCTTAGCTACTACCACATACGTGCCATCTGTAGCCGGGATTGTATATGGTGCAGTGGCATCTTCTCCATTTATAGTCACTGATGTCACAGCCGTATTGTCTGTAATGGTTAACGTAACGCTTGCATCATATGTTGCCGCAGTCCCAAGAACCGTTTCGCCTACCTTTATTACTGGCTTTTCTGTATCTGCTGGCTCTGGCTCTGGTTCCGGCTCGGGGTCAGGCTCTGATGAACTTACACTGACACGCAATTTAACATACATGTATGGCGAATCGTTATCAAAAGCATCATATCTATATGATATCACAACAGATGTCTCTCCATTCCAGTTTATATCAATACAATTATTACCTGAATTAGCAGACACCTCTGCTGCATTACCACTCGACGCCTCATCATTCTTCAACTTCTTAATTCGCGTAACGTCCAATTCTGTTCCAAACGAAATAGGCGTACTCTCATCAGGAACTTTGATGGTTACATCTGAATTAACATCATAACTGCTGGCAACTTTCATTTTTCCTCCACCAGGTGCATCAGGAATACCCAAAAGCGTAGAAAAATTACATTCATAAAAATATGTATACCCATTGGGATTCCATGTGATATCCTTCAACTTTGGTACCTTTTGAAACGACAAAGAGCCTGCCGTAGAAGCATCTACCATTGTCAAGTCTGGCAATTCATATAGTATAAAACTGAATGGTAGCTTTGCTTTATTGTCTGGCACAAGGGTCGTCAAGCCACTGATATTAGAAATCTGAATGACGCCGATATCCTCTTGACCTTCAGGAATAACCACAGTGCCGCTGAAGTCACAGTTACTCACGAGAACATCTATCATCTTCTTGCCTAACGTCACATTTCCAACTACAACACCGTCTACTAAATGTAATGTCTTAAAGTTATACGCACTGAAATCGCCATTTACAGTAAACCCTACCAGCTTCAACTCGTTAAGGTATGCCAACTTTTCTACACCTTTCAAATCTATAACGGATTTTGACGAGTCGTCTAGTCTCAGAAGCATAAGACTCTTGCTTTCCTCATCAGACAATTTGCCATCGGCCGGGTTGTTGTCGTATGGCTTTACGGCATCAAGTATAACCTGAGAAAAATTATCTGTCGTCAATGCTATATCCTGTGCCCTTACCCCGACAAGTGTCAAGAGGCCTGTCACAATTACTGCAAATATTTTGTGTTGCATATTCATCATTAATTTCTATTGCAATAGGCAAAGATAGACATTATTCTAATTCAAGAACATACATATACCAAAAATATACTTTGTCACATACTGCTCTATCTTTCCAAACAGTGTGGCTCATCTCCCTTATATGACTTCCGTTTTACTACAAAAAAAACGTTTTTCGCACCTCTGTCTAGAATCATTTAAAATAAAAAATTGCGATGAACAAGGGACTTCTCCGAATACAGACTTGATACAGCATATTATATCCCAACTATCTCTTCTCCCCTTTCATGAACTCTTCTTCTTTTATCTCTCTCAATCGCTTCTCGTACCAATCTACCCTCATCACTCCTCGGAACTCAAATGTTGGACTACTGACTATCGTCATCAACTTCTCTATCCATTTTTTCTCTTCTCTCTCTTGGTTGGTCCTGTATGCTATATTGGCTAGCATCTGCACCGACTCGTAATTCTCATTGTCCATATCGTACCACATCAGTAACATCTGCTTAGCATTCTCATAATCTCCTATCCCATAATAGCATCTACCTAATGTCTTTATCATCAATGCCTTAACAGCTTGTGGCATTTCTGACTGCTTCCAGGCTTCGTTTATCAGTTCAATAGCCTTCTCTTGCTTGTCATTGTTCGCACATAGCATACCATATTTCATCAGTACGTTGGCTCCATTATTCTTCAGCTGCCCAAGCAATGCTTCATAGGCCTCACAGGCTTGCTCTATACTGTCTAGATACGCATAGTTCTGCGCCAGATAATAGTTGATATTTGTCCTCACATCTCCTACTGCCTTGAGTTTTTTGTACTCTGTAAGCGACTGCTCGTATTCTTTCTTGAAGAATAGCTTTCTGCCATATAGCTCATTTACAAATAGATTCAATGAGTCTATCTCTCTGTACTTCCTCAGAAAATATAGCGCAGTATCCACTCGCACATCTTCTGGCTTTTGCTCGTCTAGTGCTATGAGGTTCTTGCACATATTCACCAGACTGGCATTATTGTCTGGCTCTAATAGCATAATCTTCATCTGCACCTGCGCCGCCGAGTCTCGAGCCATTATCTTCTCGTACCCCGCCGCCAACAGGGTAAGATTCTCTACCGATGTGGTATCTCTACTCACCAACCCCTTTGCAATAGCCACACTTCTCTTGTAATACCCACTCTGATAGAGATTGTATGCTACTCGGTGCTTGGTAGAATCGGACGGAACCAACTTGTCTGCTCTTTCAAAGAATGGCAAGGCCATGCTGTTTCGCCCTCGGTTCTCGTGTATCTTTCCGACCATATACATCGACTGGTAGTTCAATGTATCCTGCGATAGGCTGTCCACAATTTGCGCCATGTTTTTCTGCCCCATGGCTGTAATGTTTGCACATATTAGTAGTAATATTGTCAAGAATATTCTCATGTCGTCTTTCTTTTTTAATTAGAACAGGCGGCATTCTTTTTGTGCCGCCTGTTGCTAACCTCTATTTTTCACCTTTCTTATCTTTTACGCTTCTGGTGCCCAGAACATAACTGGTATGTTGTACGTCACTTTTTGCGTCTGCTTCGAACCTGGTATCCAGTTCGGCATCGAGGATATTACTCTTACAGCTTCTTTTTCAAAGTCCTCATTGCCTTTTTCGTGCGACTTGATGGTTATCGCACCCTTCGTGTCTACCTCAAATACTACGTTTATGTACCCGTTCATCTTCTTGGCCTTTTGCGATTCAGGGTACCTGGTGTTGTTTCGTAGGTATTCCATCATCGCATCCATACCGCCAGGGAACGATGGCTTTGTCTCATTTGGCTCGCTTACTAGGTCTTTTATGTTCGCCCTTGTCGAAATCCTTACCTCTTTTTCTTCTTTGTTCGGCACAAAACTCATAATCTCTTCTGTCGGAATCTTCTCAAATTCTTCTACGCTCGATAGCCTGCCGTCTATGTAGTAGGTGTACCCCGTAAGGTCTAGCTCAGCATGTTTTGGCCTTGCCGTTTCGTTTTCTCCGAGCGCAAATTTTATCGGAACAGTATAAGATACACTTACAGCTTCTCCTCTCTGCTTGCCTGGTATCCACCTAGGCATCGATGACACTACACGGACTGCCTCTGCATCTAGATACTTGTTGACTTTTCTCGCAACTTTTACATCCTTCACGTATCCCTCTTTGTCAACAATAAATGACACAAATACTCTACCCTGTATCCCTTGCTTCTTTGCCTCTTCTGGATATTTCAAAGATTCTGCTAGGAATTTACGCAGTGCCTCTTCTCCTTCAGGAAATTTTGGCATCTCTTCTACCATCACGAAGGCTTCGTCCTCATCTCCGTCTGTCTCTGCTTCGGCTCCTGGATTATTGGTTCCTACAGCAGCTACTACTTCGTCTTGCAAAATAACAGGATTCTCTGTAACTTCGCTCTCGGTTACTGGATTGGTAACCTCTTCCTCTGCCGAGACGTAAATAGTCTTGGTCTCCGCAAATGCTGTCAAACTTATCCCGACAGCTGGGATTAGGTACAGGGTCTTCATAAGACCGCGTACCGATGACTTTCTGGAAAGCATCATAGTGATTCGATTTTTAAGTATACTGTGATTGAAGCCGTTAGCAACCGAGTAGCCGCTCATGCTAATGGCTTTCTTAATTAAAAGCAACTGATATTCTTTGGCATTGATTCCGCTCCTCAAGGCATAATCGTCTGCCTGATACTCATGCAATGCCCGTAAATCTGACCTCAACATCCATATAGCTGGATTGAACCATTGTATTGATGTCAATAGGTCTGTAATGATAATATCCCAGGAATGACCGTATTCTATATGTCCTTGCTCGTGCCTGATAATGGAACGGTTGGATTCGTTCACCTCTTCTGGCGACATTACTATATAATGCATCCAACTGAATGGCCCGCTCGTGGCTTTGTCTGATACTACTATCTCTGTCCCATCAAGCAAAAACCTGTGTTCTCCTTCTCTGATTATCTTTTTTACTCTGATTATCGATCGTATTGTCCTGAAAGCTACAACAAACGCTCCTACAGCCATGACGGACAGCAAGATTATCTTCCACCAGTTTTCCTGAAAATAATCTTCTTCAACTGCCACCATCTGCAACATGCCGTCTCCTATCTCTACCGAGAATGCTCTCTGAACGGCTATCTCTGTCTTGGTATATGTTATAACGCAGAACGGCAGCACAAACGAGGCAATGGCAGTGAATAGCAATATGCACCTGTTTACCTTATGGAAGGTCTCCTTACTGAGCAGTAGTCTATAGAACATATAGAACGTCGCCAGTAGAATCGCAACCTTCAATTCGTATGTCAATATTGTAGTTATCATAAACTGTGTAATTGTATGAGATAAGAGAAATTACAAATAAGGGAATCCTGTGTTCAGGAATTATTCTTCACTTGCTCTATAAGTGCCTCTAGCTCTTCTATGGATATCTTCTCTTCTTTGACAAACGCCGAGACAGCATCCATATATGATCCGTTGAAGAAATTGGCTACCATATTGTTTATTGACGTACCGCCATACTCTTCTTTCGTCACTATAGGGTAATACTGATAGGTATTTCCGTATGCCTTGTGCGACAGATACCCGTTCGCCTCAAGGGTGCGTACCATGGTGGACAGGGTATTGAAGTGTGGCTTTGGCTCGTCGTACTTCTCTAATAAGTCCTTGACGAACATCGCACCCTCCGCCCAGAATAGCTCCATGAGCTCGTTTTCTTTCTTGGTCAACTTCTTCATATCAAGTATCTCTTAATCTGATATTGCAAAGGTAACTATATTTTCTTCACGTGCAACTATTTTATCTAGTTTTTCGACTATAATTTTTAGTTGCCCGCCTAAATTTTTTAGTTCACACAAAAAGAAAGCCTTGTCTTCCGACAGGGCTTCGTAAACAACATTATTAATATCTTACTTTTTCTGTTTTTGCTTTTTCTCTAACGCTCTCTTAACGCTCTCTTAATACAGGCTATATACAGACGCTACCCAGAGCCTTGCTTGAAATGATAACTTTTATTTCAGCACGCCTTCTATGGCTGTAAAATGAATGTCTCTAAGGGCAACTACCATCTTGTCTATATTCATCTCTTCTTTGAATATCAACGACAACCTGCCTTTTTCTTCTTTCATGGAGGCTTTCCTTCCATTGCGCTGCATCCAGTCTATAATACCAGCAAATATCGGTGACTGGTAGAATGCCGAATTAGGATCGCTCACAAAATGGAGTAATAGCTTGCCTCTTTTCAATATCAACTTCTCGACACCTAGTTTTTGTGCTATAATACGGGCATCTACTATCTGCAATAGGGCTTCTGCGGCTTCTGGCAATGGGCCGAATCTGTCTACTAAGCGCGATTTAAAGGCATCAATAGCCTCGGTGGTCTGCAGACTGTCTGCCTCTTTATAAAGTGATATCCTCTCTGAGATACTCTCTATATATGTCTGTGGGAAAATAGCCTCCTCATCAGTATCTATCTGTGTATCAGATACAAATACTAATTCATCTATCTTCAGGCTCTCTCCTTCTTCTTCGTCGCCGTTCCCTTTTTCGTCTTTGAACAGTTCTTTATACTCGTTCTGTTTCAGCTCAATAAGTGCCTCTTGCAATATCTTCTGATATGCTTCGTAGCCTATATCTGAGATAAAACCGCTCTGTTCTGCACCTAAAACATTACCCGTACCTCGAATATCTAAGTCTTGCATAGCAATATTGAATCCACTACCAAGGTCTGAGAATTCTCCGATAATCTTTAGGCGTCGACGCCCTTCTTGGGTTAGTTGCGCCAATGGCGGAGCAAAGAGATAGCAGTATGCCTTCTTGTTGCTCCTGCCTACTCGCCCTCTTAGCTGGTGTAGCTCACTGAGGCCAAACATATGGGCATTGTTTATAATAATCGTATTTGCATTTGGTATATCCAAACCAGATTCTATGATTGTCGTTGCCAATAATACGTCATATTCTCCGTCAATAAAATCTAGCATTATGGACTCTAGCTGCATACCGTCCATCTGCCCGTGCCCGACAACTGTCCTCAAATCTGGCATCAACTTAGCAAGAACTCTCTGTAGTTCCATCAGGTGGTTGATGCGGTTATTTATGATAAATACTTGTCCGCCTCTGTCTACCTCAAACTTAATAGCCTCACACATAGCTTCTTCACTGAACACCCTGACTTCTGTCTGTATAGGCTGCCTGTTTGAAGGCGGAGTCTGTAGCACGCTGAGGTCTCTAGCACCCATAAGAGAGAATTGCAACGTACGTGGTATAGGTGTAGCCGTAAGGGTCAGCGTATCTACGTTGACTTTCAGTTCTTTAAGTTTTTCTTTCACTGCCACACCAAACCTCTGTTCCTCATCTATAATAAGCAACCCAAGGTCCTTGAACTCTACATCTTTACCTATAAGTCGGTGTGTACCAATAACTATATTGACGCTTCCTTCCTTGACACCTTTTAGGACGGCTCGTGTCTCTGATGTCTTCCTGAGACGGGATATATATTCTATGGTACAAGGAAAATCCTTGAGCCTGGCCTTGAATGTATTATAGTGCTGAAATGCCAATACTGTCGTAGGAACGAGCACCGCAACTTGCTTGTTGTCAGACACTGCCTTGAATGCTGCACGAATAGCTAACTCTGTCTTACCGAAACCTACATCTCCACACACAAGTCTGTCCATAGGAGCCTTTTTCTCCATATCTTTCTTTATCGCTTGTGTCGCCTTATATTGGTCTGGCGTATCTTCATACAAGAAGGAGGCCTCTAGCTCTTGCTGCAAGAATGTATCTGGAGAGAATGCATATCCTTCTTCATCTTTACGCCTTGCATATAATTTTATAAGATTAGAGGCAATATCCTTAACGTGTTTCTTGGTTTTCTCCTTGAGATTATCCCAATATGCCGAACCTAGAGCTCGTATCTTTGGCTCTACTCCTTCTTTGCCTCTATATTTTGATATCTTATGGAGCGACTGTACATTGACAAAAATTCTGTCACTTCCCGCGAAGGACAGGAGAACTGTCTCGGTAATCCTGCCATTGATGTTCTGGGAGGTCAATCCATTGAAAATACAGATTCCGTGGTCAATATGCACGACATAATCACCTACTTTCAACTGCGAAAGCTCCTTTAGCGTAAGGCTCTGCTGCGAGGTGCGCATCTTTTCATTACGCAAAGCATATTTGTGATACCTCTCGAATATCTGATGGTCGGTATATATACATACTCTTGCGACTGTATCTACGAAGCCTGCGTGAAGTGATGTCTTGATTTCTGAATACTTTAGCTTACGCTTGCGCTCTTTCAATATCGCACCAAGTCGCTCTAGCTGCCTGCTGTTATCTGACAATATATATACCTGATACTGATCGGCCAATCGATAATATATATCATCTTCGAGGAGATCAAAATTCTTCTTAAAAGAAGGTTGTGATAAAATTGAGAAATTGATACTATACGCTCCCTCGGGGATGGCTGTAGTAGGAGCTACCATAAGTATACGCTTATGGTTATCCAAAGCCTTTGCCCAATCTTCTGGTGCCACAAAATCGGATATACTCAGTCTCTTAGCCCCTTCGGCAGCACTTGTTTCGGCACTTCTTGCTGCTATCTGTGCCTGTTCATAGGCTTGCGCCACAAAATCCTCAGTCAGATTTGGCTGCTCAACCCACAATGGCATATCTGCAGGCAGTGCTTCTAGGAGGGAAACACGCTGACGATTCTCTGAGCTACCCATACTGAGGTCTGGCACAATCAGAACTTCATTGAGTTTATTAACGGAAAGCTGGCTGTCCAACTCGAAAGTACGGATAGAGTCTACCTCGTCTCCAAAGAAATCTATTCGAAATGGTACGTCTGATGCGAAAGAAAAAATATCTACAATACTACCACGAATACTGTACTGACCTGGCTCGTATACAAAATCAACACGCTCAAAACCGTATTCTATTAGAACGTCTGTAAGAAATTGTATCGAAATACGCTCCCCACAGTTCAATTTAAGTGTATTCTCTTGCAGATCTGTAGTCGTAATCACCTTCTCCGCAGCAGCCTGAGGATGGGTAACTACTATCACATCCTGTCCGCCAAAGAGTTGCGATACTGCTTCTGTCCTCAACTGAATATTCTGCGCATCATACCCATCAGCCGACGAACGATGCTTGAACGACGACGGAAGCAGAAAAACTTTATCCTCACCAACTAACTTTGTGAGGTCGTGATACAGATATGGTGCATCATCACGCTCCGAACATACCACAACACCTCTCTTGCAGACAGATGCAATAACTAATGCCCGCGCAGAATATGACAATCCGCGCAAATATAATTGCTCAGCTGAAGCATCTGAGAGAAAATCTCTAATCTTACCGACTCTGTCATCATTCTTGTACAGAGACAACAACTGATCTGCTGGTGTTGTAGGAACAAACTGCATAATGAATACCTTTCATAGAAAAATCAAGAGGCCACCCGATATAGGTAGCCTCTTGAATATAGTATTAAAGATCTATCTATTAATAGAACTTGATTCTGTTATCCTCTGTGTCTACGTCCATAATAACTTGGTATACGTAGTTAGAGAATGCGTTGATCTGCTGAGCATTGCTGTACTCTGGAGCTGATGGGTTCTCGTTGAACTTGTTAACTGAGAATACGTATGCTGCATTCTGACCGCGAACTACACCCGACTGTGCCTTCTCAGCTGCTGCCATAATCTGACCAACGAGAGCAGGCTCGAGACCAGCACCTGTTACTGAGTTGATAGCGTAGTTTACTGTTGATGCAGAATCAACCTTTGTATTATACTTGTCTGCAATCTGTGCAAGATTCAAACCCTTAACAGACTCTGCTACGAGAGCAGCTTTCTTATCCTTGAGGAGATCGTTTGAAATAACTGCCTCAACATCAGAAACTGAAGCATAACCCTTATCCTGCTGCTTAACGAGAACTGCAACTACGAACTGGTCGCCAATCTCGAAGAGCTCTGATACCTCATCAATATTTGCCTTGAATGCCCACTTAACGAGTTCTCTAGCTCCGCGGAGGTTATTTACGCTGTATGCGTTCTTGCGAATGCTATTGCCATAACGCTTAACGAGGTTGAGAGTATCGATTGCTGACTCAAATGAAGCTCTCTTTGTATGCTTTGTAGCGAATGTCTGAGCCTCAGAGTAAACTGCCTGATGTGTATCACGGCTGTACTCGATAGCCTTGTCGATTGTAGCGAAGCTATACTTCTTTACTGGAACACCCTTGTCCTGAATCTTGATGATGTGCTTACCATACTGCGACTCAATCATTACGATATCACCCTTCTTACCATTGAAGCAAGCCTCATTGAACTCAGGAACCATCACACCGTCCATAAACCAATCGAGGTCGCCTCCATTGATAGCCGAACCTGGATCCTCAGAGAATGTACGAGCCATTGCTGCGAAGTTAGCACCATTCTTAGCTGCCTTGAAGAGGCTGTCGGCCTTCTCGATATTGCTGCGGAGAAGAATATGTGCTGCCTTTACTGAGTCAGGACGCTGTGCAACCGATACAAGGCGGCTGATCTTGAAAGCATCACCCTCACGGTATGGACCAAATACGTCACCCTCATTGAGAGTTGCTACTGCATCAGCAAGTGTCTTAGAGAGCTGATTCTCTGTCATGAATCTTGGAGCTACAGGATTCTGAGCGTTCATCTGAGCGTATGCCTGAGCATCCTCAGAAGCCTTGAAGTCAGCAATCATATCTGCTACAGCATTCTTGATGTTCTCAACATCCTCGTCTGTTGCAGCGATTGGGAATGTTACATACTCGATATCGCGTGTATCATCTACCTTATAGTCATTCTTGTGCTGATTGTATACCTTCTCAACCTCAGACTTCTTGATAGAAACTGCTGAATCAGGAATAGCTGCGTAACGAACACCTACGAAAGCAACGTCAGCTGTCTTTGAACGAAGAGCAGCCTCGTTAGCCTTCTCAGCCTTTGTTGTATAGAGACCCTTTGCGAGAGCTGTCATATATTTTGCACTCTCACGCTCACGTACCATATTTGTCTGGAGCATCTCCCAGAAGAGGAGTGAACGACCGTCTACCTGTGAAGGATCAGCAGAAGAAACTGCCTGCATAAAGTTCATTGCCTGCATCTTGTTGTATGCACCTGTCTGTGGGTCTGCAAAGAACTGATACATCATAGGAGAGATGTGGTTGCCTGCTACCATATCGATGAGCTCGTTTGAAGAAACCTCAACACCAGCATTGTCATATACCTTAGCAAGTACCTTGTCGCTTACCATCTGACGCCATACGCTCTCACGGAGCTGATTCTGCATATCTTCATTGAGAGAAGCACCCTGAACCATCTTGAAGTAGTCCTCGTTCTTCTGAATCTCATTCTGATAATCCTGATACTTAATCTTCTCGCCGTCTACAAAACCAATTGTATCGTTATCTTGGAAGATGTTATTTCCGTTATTAAACAAATCGCCAAGGATAAATGCCAAAAGGGCCAATCCTATAAGGACAGTCAAAGCGATGCCTGCCTTGTTGCGTAGGGACTGTAAAGTTGCCATATTTAATTTTAATACTACTTACTAGTGAATTATTCGTTTGGGGCGCAAAGTTAACATTTATTTTCAAAGATTAAAGCGATACGGAGCAAAATATTCATTCTCTTCTCTTTCTGTGATTCCTGATAGTGTGTGTGACGACTCCCCACACTCTGAAATCGTCTCCTTCTTCGATTTCTATCTGCGGATAATTACTATTGGCCGGACAGAGGATTATACGGCCGTTTATTATGTTAATAAACTTAAGGGTAAATTCTCCATCTACAAAGCACACTGCAATATCTCCATGCCTGGGTGTCAGCGACTTATCTATTACGACAATATCTCCTTGCGCTATATCTTCGCCAATCATGGAATCGCCCACGACTCTACCGTAGAATGTCGACGAGGGATGTCGAATAATTAATTTATTCAAATCCAGCGACTTACACATATAGTCCTGAGCAGGGCTTGGGAAGCCTGCGTGGATGCCTCCATCTGCAAACGGCAATTCATATTCCGTAGAGACATCAGTATTGTAAATTTCTACCTTATCCATATATCTGTACTATGTCTATACTCGGGGATGTATAAGGGAAGTATAAGGTTGCTCGCAGTTTTTTTATTTTGCGACCGTATACAAATAGCCATTTACACCATTCTTGAGATTCTTCGACACAAAGATAAGTTTTTTGGCACGCAGTTTGTATTGGGATAGATACAATGTTAAACTTTAACCTCTAAGATTATGATGAACGCAATGAATAGAATATTGGCAATAGCTATTGTAGCAATGGCTACCATGTCAACAGTTGCTATGGCAGAGAAGAATTCATCAGCAACAGCAAACGACAACATCAAGCCAACCGGCCATCATGCTTTCCGCGCTGGCGAGGACTTGAAGTACACTGTAAAATATGGATTCATAAAGGGCGGAGAGGGTCATTTCTTCGTCAAGGATACCATTATTGACGGGCACAGCGTAGAGCACATTACCGTTGCCGGCAAGACTACTGGCCTCGCAGATGCTATCTTCGAGGTACGTGACACCTACGAGACTTATATGGACAAGGCTACCCAGCTGCCTCTTATGTCATACAGAAAGGTAAATGAGGGAAAGTATCACTACTTCGACTGCACTACTTACGACAACAATAACGGCAGCGTATCTATCCATAAGGAGACTCGCAAGGGCGACAAGGACACTACCGAGACTGTAAACGGCAAGATGCGTGATGTTATTTCTGCATTGTACTATGCTCGCAATAATAACTTCAACAACTCAATGAATATTGGCGACACCATCAGCTACGATACATATTTCAGCGGTAAGATATATCCTATGAGTGTTTGCTATCGCGGACTTGAAATGGTAAAGACTAAGTGGGGAAAGGTTCGTTGCTACAAGTTCACACCAGTTTGTGAGGTCAGCAAATCATTCAAGAGCAAGGATGATATGGTTATGTGGATATCTGCAGACGACAACAGATTGCCAATCAAGCTAGAGTTCAAAATGTTTGTAGGTTCTTTCTCTTGCGAACTTACTTCATGCTCGGGATTGGCTCATGTGGCACAATATGGAGATTAGGAAATGAAGGTTAATGCTCTCCAAGAAGAAGAGGCACATTGCAAATCTGCAATGTGCCTCTTCCGTTTTTAACAACCTACAATATCAATAAACCAACATATTAGACTTTGAAGAATGCCACAGTGCCCAAAAGTGTGGATGCGAGAGCTGACAACTCTTGAGCCATACTAGACAACTGCTCAGAAGCCGCCGCATTCTGCTGAGTAACACTATTCATCTGGTGCATAGCAACATTGATTTGCTCAGCGCCTGTGTTCTGCTCCTGACTTGACACCGCAATCTCTTTGACAAGCGAACCTGTCTGCTGAATCTCAGGAACCAAAGAAGTCATAACACGACCGCTAGCTTCTGAAGCTGCGGCACTGCGCGATACGATACCTGTAATATCTGCTGCGGCCTGCTGACTAAGTTCGGCAAGTTTACGAACCTCTCCTGCGACAATAGCGAAACCACGGCCAGACTGACCAGCACGAGCTGCCTCTACAGCTGCATTAAGCGCAAGAATATTTGTCTGCTGAGCAATAGACTCTACAATACCAACCTTCTCCTCGATCTGACGCATATACGCAAGAGTCTGCTGCACTGTCTCTGCCGACTCGAGGCTAGACTGGATATTCTTTTGTGCAATCTCTAATGTATGTGTTGCATTCTCAGCATTCAGACGTATACCAGATGTCATCTGCTCCATTGTGCTGGCTACCTCTTCTGCAGCACTTGCCTGTGCATTAGCACCGATAGTAACCTCCTGACTAGAGTTGCTTATCTGGCTCGCGTTATCATTAACATCGGCACAAGTAGACTGAATATCGTTGATAATAGTCTTCAGTTTGGTCGTCAGTTTGACAATCGCCTTACCTAATTTACCTATCTCGTCACTACGGCTGGTAAGAACTTTCCACTCTCGTGCATTGAGATTTGCCATCTGCAAATCGCCTTCTGACATATCATTAACTATTTTCGAGATAACAGCCAAAGGCTCACCAACTCGATGTGCCACAAAGAACGAAACCAATATGCAATATATGACAATAAGGAAGAATGTAGTACCAACTTGAACTGTTGTCGTCGCCAGTGTAGCGGTATCGTCAACAAGCATAGGTGTGATAGTAACCCAGTCCGCACCCTTTACCTGTGCATAACCAACCATGGCCTCTTTGCCATCTATATCATAACGTGTACTACCACCTGATCTCTTTGCCAAGATATGGGTATACTGCTCTGCATAATTCGCCTCCTTATCATCAACAATATTATATCCATCAATAACATGCTGATAATCGGAATGTGCAATCATATTACCATTCCTATCGATAATCATAGGATGAAGAGAACCCAACGAGATATTACTTACCAGGTTTGAATAGAATGACCCATCAATGCCGAGAGCTAATACGCCGAGAGGTTCTCCCTCCTCATTCTGAATGAGAGAGCTATACATAACTGTCTGCTTGCCTGTCGAACGGGATGTTATCAATACAGCGTCAGCTTTACCCTTTGACAAACACTCCGAATAGTAGTCACGATCCGAAAGGTCACTGACATTGCCATCTGTTGTGATGCCGATACCATTCATATCGATCAATACAAAACGAGCAATGACAGGGTCGGCCTTGAGGAGCTTCTTTAGCTCGTTGATCATAGGCTCAATCTCTGCCGTATTCGTCACATCGAAACCCTCTTCACGGTTATTGAACAAACTCAGGGATGCAAGTTGATGTACCTGCGAAGAACGAAGGGTAATGTTGTCATTGATTTCGTTACACACCGTCTCTGATTCAATGGATAGTGTGTTAGCCACCTCATCTTTCAAGCCTTGCGTGCCCAAATAAGCTGCAACGCCACCAAGGATGACACATGCCAAAGTACAAGTTCCAGCGATTGAGGTAAGAAGCATCATCTTAATGCTCTTAAAGGAAAGGTTTATTTTCATGGGTTGTAGTTTTTATGTAGTTATTATTTGATTCTTATTAGGTATAAGATAATAGTGCTTTTTTTATTAGATTGTTGTTTATTATTTATCGGTTGTAGTTTAGTTATTGGTTGTAGTTTAGTTATTGGTTGTAGTTTAGTTATTGGTTGTAGTTTAGTCATAGCCATATCGCGTTATGACTATGACTGCAATATTAAGAAAAGAAAAATTAAAAGCAAAAAATAAAGTGTAAAAAATGCTTAACTTTGTGCGCAGATAAGGGGTATCCCATAAAAATAATACTCACACATATCCAATGGTTACTTTTTCTATTGCTTTATTACTATTAATAGCAGGCTATTTTGTATATGGCGCTTTTGTGGAGCGAGTTTTTGCTCCTGATTATTCCAAGAAGACACCAGCAATGGTGCATCCAGATGGTGTGGACTACCTCCCGTTACCTTCTTGGCGCGTATTTATGATACAATTTCTCAACATCGCAGGTCTTGGTCCTATTTTCGGTGCCATCATGGGCGCAAAATTCGGTACTGCCTCTTACCTATGGATTGTCTTAGGTACTATATTCGCTGGAGCTGTACACGATTTTCTTGCTGGAATGATTTCTCTCTCCAATGATGGTGAGAGTCTACCTCAGATCATCGGGCGCTATCTTGGCAAAAACACCCAGAAGGTGTTCGGTGTATTCGCCATTATTCTTATGATACTTGTCGGGGCTGTATTTGTAAGTGGCCCAGCCGAGATATTGGCCAGCATGACGGAATGGAATCCATTTCTCTGGATCGCGATAATATTTGCATACTATGTATTGGCAACACTTCTTCCTATAGATAAGATAATAGGTCGAGTATACCCGATATTTGCTATAGCCCTCATCTTTATGGCTCTAGGCCTACTGGTCATGCTCCTTATCAAGCAGCCTGAACTCCCTGAGATGTGGAATGGCTTCGGTACTAAATACGAGACCAACCCTATATTCCCTATGATGTTCATCTCTATCGCTTGCGGAGCTATAAGCGGATTCCATGCTACTCAGTCGCCTCTCATGGCTCGCTGTATGAAGAATGTACGCATCGGACGCCCTATTTTCTATGGTGCTATGGTAACTGAAGGTATTGTGGCTCTCATTTGGGCTGCCGTGGCTACATATTTCTTCGCAGAGAATGGCATTGCCGATGAAACTGGCAAGGTTTTTTCGGGCGCGGCAGTAGCTAAGAGCATCTGTCACGACTGGCTGGGCTCGTTTGGTTATATCCTCGCTATGCTGGGCATCGTATTTGCTCCTATTACTTCGGGCGATACTGCACTTCGCTCTGCACGCCTTATGGTGGCCGACGCTATAAATATGGAACAGCGCAGCATACCTCGCCGTCTTATGGTATCTATACCTTTGTTCGTCCTGACAATAGGCATCCTCGCCTATAGCCTCATAGATAAGAACGGTTTCGCTATTATCTGGAGATACTTCGCATGGTGCAACCAGACATTGTCTGTATTTACTCTCTGGGCTATCACGGTATATCTCTTCTCGACTAAGAAGGCATATTTCGTTACTCTTATCCCAGCTCTGTTCATGACAGCTGTCTGCACCACGTATATGTGCGTTGCCCCAGAGTGCCTTGGCGGAGTATTCCCTGCCTTGCAGGATTTCTCCTATATAATAGGTATAGCAGCAACTGTCGTTTCTGCTATATGTTTCTACCTTTGGTCGAAAAAGAATTAAGTCGCATCATACGAGGGTTGCCTGCGCGCAACCCTCTTTTGTAATACACAACAAATAACCATGAGAATTATCGCTACACTATCGCTCTTGTTTCTTGCATGTCTTCCATGCCTGGCTCAAGGCCACCACGACTGGGAGGACCCTCAGGTCATAGGCTTAAACAAATTGCCTTACCACTCTTCGCTCCAACTGACATCAAAAGAATCTGAGTGTTCCGAAATACATTCCCTCGATGGCCAATGGGCTTTTCATTGGTCTAAAGATCCCGATTCTCGCCCTGCCGAGTTCTATCGCGAGAATTATGATGTGTCTAATTGGGATAGGATTACTGTTCCCGGCAACTGGCAGATGCAGAATTTCGGCGTACCTATATATTCTAATATCCCATATCCTTTTCAGCGCGACCAGCCTCGCGTGACTAGTACTCCTCCTGCCGACTGGTTTGCGTATAGCAACCGTAACCCTGTGGGTTCTTATGTCACGGATTTCGACGTATCAGCTCCTATGCTCGAGAAAAACCTCATCCTTCATTTTGCCGGTGTCCATTCTGCATTCTACGTTTGGGTCAATGGTAAAAAGGTGGGATATAGCCAGAATCCTATGTCTCCTGCCGAGTTCGACATTACTTCTTCTGTCAGAAGTGGAAAGAATCGTTTGGCCGTGGAGGTTTATCGCTGGTCTGATGGCAGCTACCTGGAGGATCAGGATATGTGGCGCTTAAGTGGCATCTTCCGTTCTGTCCAACTATGGGAACGCCCTCTGGTACATATTACGGACTATAATGTATCGTATGATTTGTCTCCGGACCTTAAATCTGCTGTTGTCAAGGCTAATATTTCTCTCTGTAATACTGGTAAGTCTATTTGCCCTAACCAGTGGGTAAGCCTTACCATCAACAAGGAGATGCAGCGTGTCTACTCTGGCAAGATTAACCCTGGAGATACGGTCTCTTTTGTCTGCCGCGCTGTACTGAATAATATTAATCTGTGGTCGGCCGAAAAACCGAATTTGTACGATTACACTATATCTATAGCGGATAATAGTGGCAAGACAGTGGAATCTTTTCAGAATCACTTGGGATTCTGTAAGGTGGAAATAGCTGGGGAGGTTTTCAAGATTAATGGTAAGTCGGTCAAGTTGCGTGGTGTTAATCGCCACGACCACCACCCTCGTACCGGCCGTTACGTCGATAACGCTACTCTTGAAAAGGATATTGCCCTAATGAAACAGGCTAATATCAATTTCCTCCGTACTTCGCACTACCCTGATATGCCTTATTTGTATGAGTTGTGCGATAAATATGGTATATATGTCATGGACGAGGCTTGTCAGGAGAGCCACGGCTACGGATATGCTAATGACGTGATGGGTAATCTCCCTGAATGGAAAAAAGCTCACGTCGACCGAGCTGTTTCTTGTGTTATGCGCGACAGGAACCACCCTTGTGTCATAATCTGGAGTATGGGCAACGAGGGTGGAGTAGGTCCTAATATTAAGGCTATGCGCGAGGCTATAATAGCTCTCGATCCTTCTCGCCCCCCATTTTTTGACAGTGACCCCGACAATTCTGATATTTTCGACTATAGCTACCCTACTCCAGAGCAACTGAGAGAAAAGGGCAGGGAAATTTCTGACAAGCCGGTGATTGTCCGAGAATATGCTCACGCTATGGGCAACTCTGTAGGTAACCTCAAGGAGTATTGGGATGTAATATATGCTGATGAGTCTATATGTGGTGCTGCTATCTGGGATTTCGTCGACCAGGGTATCGCGAAGCCTCTTAATGGCGGCGAACTGAGATATTCTTCTTCGCTCAATCTGGCTAAGGATGAGTTTTGGGCTTATGGCGGCGATTTCGGCGATAAACCTAATGATGGCCCTTTTTGTATCAATGGACTGGTCGGTCCCGACCGTACTCCTCATCCTCATTATTATGAGGTGCAGTATATCTATCAGCCTATCCATTTTTCTCTCGACAAGAATGGTAAAATCATAAAGACCAACAAGGATTTCTTTACAGATTTGAATGAGTACGATTATACTACTGAGAATGTGGGCGACGGCGGCGAGGAGTTCGTCAATGTTTATGCCCGCCTTAAAGAGGATAGACCTTGGGCTAAGAAGGGCTTCATCGTGGCTCGCGAACAGCTTGTCAAGAAGTCGTACCTCTATCCGAATAGCATCAAGGCTACTGTCTCTCCTAATGTCGCTCGTACCGGCAATGGCATCCGTGTCTCTAATGGCAAGAATTCTGTCCTAATTAATAATAATGGCTCTCTAACTGAGTGGGTCATCAAGGGAAAGAATATCATTAAATCGCCTCTGGTCCCTTATTTCTGGAAGGCTACGAATGACAATCAGGACGCAAGTAAACTGGTCGACCGTACTAGTACCTGGAAGGATGCAGGTGAAAGAAGTCAGGTTAAGTCGCTCGACTACACTATAATAGATAATATCGCTGTCATAACGGTCAAAATGGCTCTTCCTGTAGGTGCCGATTACACTCTTACCTACCGCATCAATGGAGATGGGGATATAATGGTGACTGCTGATTATAAGCCTACAGCAACGGATATTCAGCTGATTCCTAAGTTTGGTATGCGTATGCGCCTGCCTATCGAGTTCCAGAAGGTGGAGTATTATGGCCGCGGCCCTTATGAGAACTATCCCGACCGTAAGTTGTCTCAGTTCATAGGTAAATATTCCATGCCTCTGGCTGATATGATGACTGAGTATATACACCCTCAGGAGAATGGAAACCGTAGTGATGTGCGCTGGTTCTCTATCTCTTCCGGAAAGAATACTATCCGCATCGAGGGGTGCCAGCCTCTTAATATCCGCGCATGGGACTATGGCGAGGAGGATCTTCCTGTAGCTCACCCTCAGGATTTGACGCATGGCAAGTTCGTTAACCTTAATATCGACCTCAATATCCACGGCGTGGCAGGTGTCGACACTTGGGGTGCTCAAACTCTCCCTCAATACACCATCCCTGGCACTAAACCATATAGCTATTCATTTATCTTGAAGGCTAAATAAATATAGGCTAGCGGAAGTAAGATAATCATAACAATTACTTACTTCCGCTTCTCTATTACTTCTCTATACGCTCTCTATATACAGGCTATATACAGGCAATACCCTCGCACTACTCAGAGAACTTATAAAAAGCATATTGAATATTATTCCTACATCTTCTCACAAATCGTCTTATATGTCACTCCCTCAAAACCCTCCAATACATAATTGCACTTATCCTTAATAGCCTCCACCGAATTGCAAGTAGCCAATCCTACCGTAAATATCCCCGACGACATTCCTGCCTGCAATCCCGTAAACGCATCCTCAAATACCACACACTCCCCTATCTCTGCCCCAAAGACCTTTGCCCCAAGCAGATAGCAGTCTGGAGCTGGCTTCGATGCGGTGAAATCCTCGGATGTCAATACCTTGTCAAATAGCTCGTAGAAATTCGGAATAGCCTTTTTCACATTTTCCATCTTCTTCTGATTTGATGAGGTAACAATGGCACATTTCACCCCATGCGCCTTCAAATCTGCTATGAAATCAAGCGCCCCAGGGAAAAATTCATATTTCATACCTTCCTCACCAGCGTCGAGCATCTCCTTCACTCCCCTACGCATATCCTCATCAGGGAAATACCTGTCAAATATCTGCACCAGCGTAGTTCCTTTTATTAAGTACTCTAAATCAGGTACATCCGGCCTGTACTTCCTGGCAATCTCCCCCCATATCCTAGTATACTGCCCCTCAGTATCTATCAAGGTGCCATCCAAATCAAATAATGCTACTCTGAAATCTTTCATCTTCTTTTTCGTTTGTGCAAACTTACTGTTTTTTCTTCGCATTCAACTTAACAGTATAAACTCGTCGTACGAACAAAATTTTCAGGCAATCAATGACGAGTACGGAAATATTTAATACATTTGCCATCAAAATTTCATTTCAACCGCAATTACCCAATTTGTTTTTATGGCAGAGATAGACGTAACGCTACAGGGAGTTAGCTATAACGAAGACGACATCAAGACACTCGAATGGCAGGAACATATACGCCGCCGACCAGGTATGTATATCGGAAAGCTCGGCGACGGTCAATATCAAGACGATGGTATATATGTCCTTATAAAGGAGATCATCGACAACTCTATTGATGAGTTCATGATGGGCAATGGCAAACAGATTGAAGTGACCATCGTCGACGATAAGGTAACTGTACGAGACTATGGACGTGGCATTCCTCTAGGCAAGGTTGTTGACGTAGTCAGCAAAATGAATACTGGTGGCAAGTACGATTCTGATGCTTTCCAGAAATCAATAGGCCTCAATGGCGTAGGTAGTAAGGCTGTTAACGCCCTTTCTTCTAGTTTCGTCGTGGAGTCTATGCGCGATGGTAAAATGAAACGCGCCGAATTTTCTCGCGGTAAACTGGTCAAGGAATATGACCTCCAGAATACTAACGAGAAGAATGGTACCCGCGTATCTTATATAGTGGATAATACTATCTTCGAGAACTATTCGTACCACCTTGATTTCGTGGTACAAATGCTCAAGAATTATACCTACCTCAACAAGGGCCTTAAAATGGTCCTCAATGGTACCCCTTATGTATCTAAAGAGGGTATCGTGGATCTGCTGAGGGACAACATCCGCGAGGAGATGCTCTACCCTATCGTCCACCTGGAGACGAAGGACCTGGAGATAGCCATGACTCACACTACTTCTTATTCTGAGGATTACTATACTTTCGTAAACGGTCAGCATACTACACAGGGTGGTACTCACCTCGCAGCTTTCAAGGAGGCACTCGCTAAGACTGTACGCGAATTCTATAAGAAGGAATACGACGTGAGCGATATCCGTATGGGTATCTCCGCAGTAGTGAGCATCCGCGTACAGGAGCCTGTATTCGAATCGCAGACTAAAACAAAACTGGGTTCTAAGGATATGAGCCCTAAGGATGGCGTATCTATCCGTAGCTATACTATGGATTTCTTGGGAGAGCAGCTGGATAACTTCCTCCACCGTAATCCTGAAACGGCTAAGGCTATGCAGGAGAAGATCGTAAGCTCTGAAGCCGACCGTAAGTCTATTTCTAAAATCCAGAAGGAGGCTAAGGAGAAGGCTAAGAAGGCTAACCTCAATAATAAAAAGCTGCGCGACTGCCGCTGGCATTTGTCCGACCAGAAGAAGGTCAAGGATGATGAGGCCGACCCTCGCGAGGAGACGTCAATATTTATCACCGAGGGTAATTCTGCGTCGGGTTCTATCACTAAGGCTCGTAACGCCAACTATCAGGCGGTCTTTAGCCTACGTGGTAAACCTCTGAATACTTTCGGACTTAAACGCGATATAGTTTATAAGAACGAGGAGTTCTTCCTCCTCCAGGCCGCCCTCAATATCGAGGAGGGTATGGATAACCTGCGTTATAATAAGGTAATCATCGCTACCGATGCGGATGTCGATGGTATGCACATCCGACTCCTTATGATAACGTTCTTCCTCCAGTTCTTCCCGGATGTAATCAAGGAGGGTCACCTTTTCATCCTTCAGACGCCTCTTTTCCGCGTCCGAAATAAGAAGAAGACTCAATATTGCTACTCGGAGGAGGAACGAGAAAAGGCTATCAAGGCTCTGGGTCCTAAGCCTGAAATCACCCGATTCAAAGGTCTCGGTGAGATCGACTGGCAGGAGTTCAAGGAGTTCATCGGCGAGGGTATGCGCCTGGACCAGGTGACTATGCACACTGCCGATAATATCAAGGAGTTGCTGACTTTCTATATGGGCAAGAATACTCCTACCCGCCAACAGTTCATCATCGATAACCTCGTAGTAGAGGAAGACCTCGTAGAGAACCAGAACTAGGAATTAGGAACTAGGAATTAATAAGAATTATGAGTGACGATATAAATAATATAGAAGACGACCAGAACGAGAATCTGGAAGAGCAGAACGAAGAGATGATGGGAGATGCCGATGAGATAGCTCAGGAGGAGTTGAGCATCGGCAACATGGCGGAGCACAGCCAGATCCATGGTATGTACAAAAACTGGTTCCTCGACTATGCCTCGTACGTTATCCTTGACCGTGCCGTACCTAGTATCGAGGATGGCCTCAAACCTGTTCAGCGTCGCGTAATGCACGTGCTGAACAAGATGGATGACGGCCGATATAATAAGGTGGCTAACATTGTGGGAGAAACCATGAAATATCACCCTCATGGCGATGCTTCTATTTATGCCGCTTTGGTCCAGTTGGGTCAGAAGAACCTTCTCGTGGATACTCAGGGTAACTGGGGTAATATTCTCACAGGCGATGAGGCAGCTGCTGCCCGTTATATCGAGGGTCGTCTCACTAAATTCGCCCAGGATGTCGCTTTCAATCCTAAGACTACCGTATGGCAGCTCTCTTATGACGGCCGTAACGAGGAGCCTGTAGCTCTCCCTATGAAGTTTCCTCTCCTACTCGCACAGGGTGTGGAGGGTATCGCCGTAGGTCTCGCTTCTAAAATCCTCCCTCATAACTTCAATGAACTTATAGATGCTTCTATAGCTATATTGAAGAATGAGCCTTTCGAGATATTCCCAGACTTCCCTACTGGCGGTCAGATAGACGTAGCGAAGTACAACGATGGTATGCGTGGCGGCTCTGTTCGTATCCGCGCCAAGATTAATAAGGTCGATTCAAAGACTCTCTCTATTACAGAGATTCCTTATACATGCACGACTGGTTCTCTCATCGAGAGTATCCGCTCTGCTAGCGATAAGGGTAAGATTAAAATCAAGAGTATCGATGATATTACTTCTGCTACTGCAGAAATAGTTCTCTCTCTCCACGCTGGAGTATCTCCTGATAAGACTATCGACGCGCTCTACGCTTTCACCGATTGCGAAATATCAATATCGCCTAATGCTTGCGTAATCGATAATAAGACTCCTCGTTTCATGACGGTGAGCGATATTCTTCGTCACTCTACAAACCGTACCCTTAACCTCCTTAAGCAGGAACTGGAGATTAAGTACGACGAACTCCGTGACGCAGCTCTCACTCTCTCCCTCGAGAAGTTATTCATCGAGCAGCGTGTCTATAAGGATGCCGAATTTGAACAGGCTAAGTCTAACGACGAGGCTGTAGCTCATATCGATAAACGTCTCTCGCCTTTCTATAAGGATTGTATCCGCGAGGTAACAAAGGATGATCTCTTGCATCTCCTCGAAATTCGCATGGCTCGTATCCTTCGCTTTAATTCTGATGCGGCTAACGACAGACTCATACAGCTTAAGGCTGATATGGACGATACTATGCAGAAGATTGAGGGTATCGTGGATTGTACCATCGACTACTTCAAGTCTATCAAGAAGAAATATGGTAAGGACTACCCTCGCTTGACAGAGATACGTTCGTTCGACAATATTGAGGTGGCTAAGGTTGCTATCCAGAACCAGAAGCTATATATCAACAGAGAAGATGGCTTTATGGGTTATGCAGCTGCCAAGGTCAAGGGTGATTACGTTCAGGATTGTTCCGACCTCGATGACGTAATTATCTTCTACAATGATGGCCGTTATATCATCAAGAAGATTGAGGAGAAGGTTAATATCGGTATGAATGTCTTGCACATCGCCGTATTTAAGAGAAACGACAAGCGTACTATATATAATGTTGCATACCTGGACGGAGAATCGGGCATAAGCTATGTAAAGCGTTTCGCTGTTTCTGGTGTGACACGCGACAAAGAGTACAACATTACTATGGGTACTCCAAAGAGTAAGATTGTCTACTTCTCAGCTAATGCCAACGGCGAGGCTGAGGTTCTTAAGGTATGCCTCAAACCAAAACTCAAGCTGCGTAATGTGGTATTTGAGTATGATATGGCTGATCTCGCTATCAAGGGCCGCGACACAAAGGGTAACCTCCTTACAAAGAATGAAATTCTTAAGGTTACTCTCAAAAAACGTGGAGTATCTACACTCGGAGGCCGTAAGGTCTACTTCGAAAAGGAGACTCTCCGACTTAACCCTGACGGTCGTGGCGAGTATATCGGCGAGTTTAGTGGCGAGGATCTCTTGCTTGTCATCAACAATAAGGGCGAACTCTATACCACTGGTTTCGGCTTCGAACAGCATTTCGAGGATAATATCATCAAAATGGAGAAGTTCGATAACCGTAAGGTATGGACAGCCGTCTACTACGATGGCGAAAAGAAGTTGAACTATATCAAGCGCTTCCGCATCGAGCCTACTAATAAACCGTTGCTCTTCATATCCGAGGCGCCTAAGTCTAATCTGCTGCTCTTGTCCGACGAGGATCACCCTCGTATCCAGATTACTTACGGTGGTCCTGACAAGTGGCGCGAGGCAGAGATTGTTGAGGCATTCGACTTCATCGAGGAGAAGGGTATCAAAGCTAAGGGTAAGCGTATCGGACAATGGACTGTAAAGGATTTCGCTGAATTGGAACCTACTATCCCTACCGTACGCGAACTCGATGTTCCTCTGACTTATGTCGATACTACCATCGAGGACGACGAGGATAAGGAACAGACTTTGTTCTAATATCTAGTAGCTATAGAAATATATGACATTCCGTCTGAAATATACTTGGTTAGATATACTAGCAGCTATAGCAGCTGTAATAGTAGCTGCTATAGCATTCCTGTCTATCCCCAACGCCGAAGAGACTAGAATGGTGGTGGCTCGATGCTTCCTGGGATTCTTGGCATTGAATACTATCTTGGATTCTGTGTGGGAAACATTGGTCATTACCGATTCTCAGGTAGTATACCGACGTGGTATATTCCCTAAAAAAAGAGCCGACTTGCCTGATATTACCAAGATAAGTTTCCCTACTAACAAAAAATGGGACGAGTATATAAGGATAGATTACGGCAAGGAGTATATCATCTGTCCTTGTCCTAAGGATAAGGATTCTTTCTTGAAGGCTATAACTACAGTCACTCCTGACATAAAAGTGGAGGAATAATGGAAGTAAAGATAGAGGAGAGCTGGAAGCGATTATTGCAACCAGAATTCGATAGCCCATATTTTGAGCAGCTGACTCAATTCGTAAAGGCAGAGTATGCTCAAGCTCAGATTTTCCCACCTGCCGGACAAATATTCAATGCTTTTGACCGCTGTCCTGTGGGTAATACTAAGGTCGTGATTCTAGGCCAAGACCCATACCACGATATCAATCAAGCTCACGGACTTTGCTTCTCTGTCAACGATGGAATTAAATTTCCTCCTTCTCTGATAAATATCTTCAAGGAGGTTGAGTCTGATATGGGAAAACCTATGCCTCTGAGTGGTAATCTTGAGAGATGGGCTGACCAAGGAGTGCTTCTGCTAAATGCTACACTTACCGTGAGGGCTCATCTAGCTGGCTCGCATCAGGGAAGGGGATGGGAGACTTTCACTGATAATGTGATATCAAGACTTCAGGCTGAGAAGGAGAATCTGGTATTCCTCCTTTGGGGAAGCTATGCTATAAAAAAGGCTGCTCTTATTGACCAGTCTAAACATTGCGTACTCACAGCAGTTCACCCATCTCCTTTGTCTGCCTACAGAGGGTTCTTCGGGTGCAAGCATTTCAGTAAGACTAATGAGTACCTGAGAAGCAAGGGAATAAAAGAGATTGAATGGTAATTCCTGATACCTGATATAACTCGGTATTATACGTGTACTTTCTTGCCCATTATTAAAAAATTGCGATGAACAAGGGTGCTCTATAGGATTAGAGACTGATTACTCTACCTTTATCCACTTCATACCGCCTGCTTCGGCTGCCTTGATTCCTGAGATAGCATCTTCGAAGACGAGACATGATTTGGGGTCTACTCCCATAAGTTCTGCACAACGGAGGAAGGTATCTGGTGCCGGTTTATGATTCTGAACATCCTCGGCAGGAACAATGACTGGGAACATATGTATAAGACCTGAGGCCTCGAGCATGTGCTCTGCACGTCGACGGTCTGCACCAGTACCTACTGCCATAGGTATCTTACCGAAATATTCCTTGGCTACATTGACAACTGGAATGATTGGCTCCACTTTATCTATTTCGTCCCATACTACGCGATCTTTCTCATCGATTATGTCTTTCACATTAGTAATATTCTCCAGTTGGAACTTCTCAATGAAATGAGCTGCTATCTTCTCGATAGGTTTTCCTGCAAGAGTCATAAACTCCGCGTGGTCCAGTTCCACATTATAACGACGGAAAGAAGCTTGCCAAGCCAGCCAATGCAGTGGCATACTGTTTAGAAGAGTACCATCGAGGTCGAATATGAGACCACGAACATCAGCTGGGATAGTATATTTCTGGTTGTTGTTCATACGAAATTAAGTAAAGAGCTTCTCAACCTTATGAATTGACTCCTGCATAACGAATAGTACCACCTTGTCATATTGCTCTATTTGTGTACTGCCGTTAGCAATAAGCACCTCATCGCCACGTACTATAGCTCCGATATTCATATCTTTTGGCAACCCGAGATTCATTATAGGGGCCTTGGTCACTTTGGAACCTGGCTGAGCTATGAGTTCAAGCATCTCCGCATTGGTACTGGTCAGACACTTAACGTATGCCACACGTGAATGAAGGGTATAGCGGTAGATATAACTAGCTGCGATAAGTTTCTTGTTGATGAGTGTACCGATGCCGATTTCTTCTGCAAGAGGAATATAGTCGAGATTCTCCACCTCGGCAATGGTCTTAGGTACGCCCATCTTCTTGGCCAACTGACAAGCGAGGATATTGACCTCTGGGGAATCGGTCACTGCTATGAAGGCCTGCATCTTGGAAATACCCTCATCCTTGAGGAGCTGCATATTGCGCCCATCACCATTTATGATAAGCGTATCTTCTAATTTATTAGCAAGACGAGTGCTCTTGTCTCGTCTGATTTCTATAAGTTTCGTGTTGTACCTGTCCTGCAACTGCAACGCCAACAGCTGTCCGATACGAGAACCACCGACAATCATCACGTTCTGCACCTCATACTGTTCCTTGCCGGCATCCTGCATAAGGAGTAGGAGATTATCATGGGTTGTCATGAAGTAGACTATATCGCCATGCTTCAACATATCATTGCCATGAGGTATGATAGTCTCGTTGTCACGGATTATAGCTACAATATTATAGCGTTTCTTCTTTTCGGGATCTAATTCGGCAAAAGGGGTATTGACGATAGGGGCATTATCGCGAACCTTTATTACAGCGAGTAATACCTTCCCATCGGAACTCTCGAATAGCTGACGTACGCCCATGAGTTTAAGGCTCTCTATAGCCTGCGCAGCACCGAGCTTTTCAGGGTAGATAAGCTCATCAATGCCTAACTGATGGAAATACTCAAGATTCTCTGGAGTAAGGTATTCCGAATTATTAACGCGAGCTATAGTAGTATCCGCACCGAGCTTCTTGGCAAGGATGGCAGCCAGGATACTCATATCTGGATATGGAGGAACGGCTATGAACAAATCGGAGTTACTCACGTCAGCTCGACGTAAGTCCTCAAGAGATGTCATACTACCACGAATAGTGAGTAGATCCAGATTAGCATCTATAGCTTCGAGTTTTTCCTCGTCATCATCCATAAGGACAACCTCGTGGTCGGCCTGAACGAACAACTTAGCCAAGTGTGTACCTACTGCACCTGCACCTGCGATAAAGATCCTCATTTACTTATTAGAATCGTTAAACAACTTTTCCATAGCGACTGCTACTCCGCAGTCTACGTTGGAAGGAGCGATAAAGTTGGCAATCTTTTTTATCTCGTCACAGCCATTGTCCATAGCCACGCCAAAGCCTGCCAGTTTGACCATAGAGATATCATTGAAGCCGTCTCCCATAGCTACGAGTGACTCTTCTGGGGTGGTATGCATCAGTCGGCAAAGGCGGGAAAGTGTCTTCGCCTTATCGATACCCTTAGGGACAATCTCCATGAAAAATGGAGAAGAACGGTATATTGACAACTCGGGGAAACGTTCCTGCATGACAGGGACCAACCGCTCCATATCCTCTGGTTCTCCCACCATAAGACATTTAGGAAGGTCTACAGGCGCCTGCTCCGACATATTCTCCACAAGTTGAAGATTCATCTTGTTATTTAGCCATGCCTCGTGCTCTATCCATTTATTACCGAGAACCGTAGTGAGGATAGTATTATTAGCCTCATCGTATGTAATGATAGCCTGTCCAAATTCTTCTGCTGCCTTGCAAAGGTCGGGGATAATGGTACGAGGCACACTCTCCTGGACGAGAATACGGTCAGAAGCGCAATCTACAAGTAGAGCACCATTATATGCCATAATGAATCCGCCATAGCGAGGAAGAGATAACTGTTTAGCCAGATGCTGTATGCCATACGTCGGGCGTCCCGAAGCCAATATGATGCGCATACCATAATTACGTTGTGCATTCATAAGAGCGTCGAAATTGCGTTGAGGAATAACCTTCTGGTCGTCTGTCAGCGTACCGTCTAGATCAAGAGCTATCAGTTTGTACATTTATTTTCTCATGTAATAGTATGTTACAAAGTTAGTGCATTACTTTTTTTAGGCAATATAATTGTTGGATTATTTGAATGAAGTGCTATCTTTGTAGGGGATGTTACATTAGGAAATGTATGCGTAATCTATTAACATATATAGTGCTAGCGCTCACCATGATGGTGAATATTTCGGCACAAAAAAGCGTATTGACGCAAGATGATGTGTCGAAGGCTATGTTCGACCTGTATCGTCTGGACGACCAGTCGTTTGAGGTTTCGATAACGAAAGTCAAGGACCCTGCATTAAAAGCTTTTCTGAAGGAGTACAAGGCATTGATAGATTATGCCTCTGAGAATATGCCTTCGAGGTATGAGATTTATATGGATGCGTGTGACGAAGCGCTGTCAAAAGTCTCCAAGCATAAATATGCAGAGAATCTGAGAGCAAATATACTTTTACACAGGTGTCTGGTAGAGATGTCGTGTGGCAATATGATTACTAGCGGCATTCAATTCTACAAATCATTCAAGGCATTCAGAAACGGAGAAAAAAAATATGCTGAATATGATGGTCAACTTATGCTCAGAGGCATATATAACATCATTCTTTCTCAGGTACCTGAAAAATGGAAATCATTGGCTGGGTGGTTATTTGACAAAGGTGACCTTCAGAAAGGATTCCAGGATATAAACAGGTACAGAGAACTGATGGCTGATGTTCCCGGAGCCTGTGACGAATCGTTATTGCTGTCATTTGCCAACCTGTTTCTATCTCATGAGCAGAGATTAGACTCAAGTCTGGCAAAGAAGATGAAGGAGAGCACCTCTCCTGCTGTAGCGTATGTATTGGTACTTAGTAATGGCAGAAAGCAGAGAGGTGCTGAGGCGGAGAAAGTATTGGCAGACCTTCCTGAGTGGATGTTTGAAAGGTATCCGCTGCTGATACATCAGCTGTCGAAATATGCGTTAAGAAGGCTTGACGCAGACGAATGTATTAGACAAGCCGATAGATTTATAAAGGTATATAGGGGCGTAGCGTGTCTGAATGATGCTTATCTGATGAAGGCTTACGCATACGCGCTTAAGGGTGATTACGAGAAAAGGAGAGAGCTGGCACATGAGACAATCAGGGTATCGTCAGCTTTCGACATAGACGAGCGTAGTCAGCAAGATGCCAGAAGGATCATAGACACGCTTGATGTAACACTACTGAAATCGAGATTAAGATTTGAATACGGAGATTACACAGAGAGTAGAGATTACCTTAGGGGATATACGCCACAAAAGGCTGATGAAATAGAATTCACATTCCGTATGGCACGCTGTTCGGAGATGCTAGGAGAGAAAGACAATGCGAAGAAGATGTATAGGAAGACAGTCGAATTGGCAGCAAAAGACATACAATTCTATGGCCCATACGCTGCGATGTACATGGCAGATATGCTGATAGCTGAGGGGGACAAGAAAGAGGCAATGGTATGGCTTATGAAGGCAAAGGAGCTCAATGATGGAGAACATTCCAAGGAGATTGACCAACGAATAGCCGTAACCAAGAGAAAAATCGAAGATTAAGACACGGATATAGCATTAAATACATAACTTTGCGAGTTAGAACAATTAAGATTAAAAACAAAAAACAGGATATAGACAATGATACAGAGTATCTCATCTAATGCAGAAATGCTGGAGAATGCAGCAGAAGTTCAGGAGCAGGCAACACTCAACGTGATAGACCTAGCTATGCAAGGTGGATGGATTATGATAGTCCTCCTTTTATTGAGCATCTATGCTGTATATGTTTTTGTGGAGCGCACTATGGCTCTCACACGTGCCTTGAAGGAAGACAAGACTTTCATGAGCAAGATTAAGGATTATATTTCAAGTGGCAATATAGATTCGGCTCGTTCGCTCTGTCAGATGACAGACACACCAGTAGCTAGAATGGTGGAAAAAGGAATCAGTCGTATCGGCCGTCCATTGAACGATGTAAATACAGCTGTAGAAAATGCAGGCAACCTTGAGGTAAGCCGATTAGAGAAAGGCTTGGCAGGTTTGGCTTCTGTATCAGGTGGCGCGCCTATGATCGGATTCTTTGGTACTGTAACAGGTATGATTCAGGCTTTCTTTGAGATGGCGAATGCTGGCAACAATATCGAGGTTAGCACATTGGCAGGAGGTATCTACACTGCATTGGTAACTACAGTAGGTGGTTTGGCAGTAGGTATCATTGCTTACTTTGCATACAACAACCTTGTAGCACGAGTAGAGAAGGTTATCTTCATCCTTGAGGCTCGCACAATGGAGTTCATGGATATGCTTTACGAACCAGAAAAATAAGACGAGGCATGGCTCTTAAGAGAACAAGTAAGATAAGCTCGTCGTTCAGTATGTCGTCTATGACGGACATTGTGTTCCTTTTGCTCATATTCTTCATGCTGACTTCGACATTGGTGCATCCGAATGCACTCAAGCTATTGTTGCCTCAGAGTGCCAATCAGACTTCAGCGAAGCCTCAGACATCAGTATCCATTACTAAAGATTTGCGATACTATGTTGAGTCGCGCAGAGTAAAGTATGAAGAGCTCGAGCCAACACTCCAGGCGAAGTTGGGACAGAACGACGATATGTATATAGCGCTTCATGTGGACGAGAATGTGCCAATGAAGGAGGTTGTCAAGGTGATGAATATCGCCAAGAAAAATAAGTACAAGCTTATTTTGGCTACACGCGCCAAATAAACAAAGTGAATAAGAATGGAAGATAGGAAAGATAACAGATATAGGAAGCATGGTATCATAGGTACTGTGTTGTTTCATGCTGTACTTATCCTGATACTGTGGTTCACCTTGCTTGAGACTACACCTGTGGAAGAAGAGGGTCTGCTAGTCAACTACGGCTTTACCGATAATGGCCAAGGGGCGGAAGAACCGGCACCTGCTACGACTCCGATGCAACCGCAGCCACAACAACCAGAAGCAGCAACTACCCCTCCTCCAGCACCTGCAGAAACCGCAGCGCCTGCAGAGGCAGTGAAGGCTGACGGACAGGTAAAAGATACACAGGACTTTGAGGAAGCGGCTGCTTTAAGAGAGGCTAAAAAGAAAGCTGACGAGCAGGCCAAAGCTGAGGCAAAAGCTAAAGCCGAGGCTGAGGCAATAGAGAAAGCACGCAAGGAAGCTGAGGCAAAGGCTCAGGCTGAAGCTAAAGCCAAGGCTGAAGCCGAAGCGAAGGCTAAAGCGGCTGCAGAAGCGGCTGAAAAGGCAAGGCTTGAGGCAGAACGCATAGCTCGAGAGAAAGCAGAAGCAGAGGCTCGAGAGAAGGCTGCAAGAGAGGCTGCAGCAGCAAAAGCAGCACAGGATGCTATCAGGAAGGGTATGTCGGGCAAAGGCACTGGCGACAGTAACTCTCAGGGTAACACATCAGGTATCGGTAACCAGGGTAGTCTGACCGGAGGTGCTGGCAATGGCACAGGCAGCGGAACTCAAGGTTCTGGTACTGGTTCGGTCGATCTCGCAGGACGTACTCTTCAGGGTACATTGCCGAAGCCTGTGTATACTGTACAAGAGCAGGGTAACGTAGTGGTAGAGATTCACGTTGACAAATATGGCAACGTCAAGACTGCCACCGTTATCAGCAAGGGTACCACTGTACAGAACAAGCAGCTCTGGGCCGTAGCCGTTGAAGCAGCAAAGAAGGCCAGATTCGATAGAAATATGGATGCGGCAGTAGAGCAAGTAGGTACTATTACATACAGATTCAGATTGCAGTAGAATTACACAAATGATTACTTACTACATCAATAACAAAGGGTTTGAGGTATCGGACCATTGGGTAGAAAACTGCTGGACATGCGTGGAAGAACCCAAGGAGGAAGAGAACGGATTTCTTGTCAATGGACTGGATATTCCGGAGTCGTTCCTATCCGATATTGACGATAACGATGAGAGACCTCGTCGTGAAGAAGAGGACGGTTGGCAACTTATTGTCATCCGAGTCCCTTACCGTAAGAACGAGTCGCATATCGACTACACTACGGTCCCTTTGGGTATTATCATCAAGGGCAATGTGTTCGTGACGGTATGCAACTACAAAGTGGATATGCTTGATGATTTTGTAGTATACAGCATCAGAAAGCAAGTAGAGGTTGGAACTCACTACGAACTGGTGATGAGGCTTATGCTGTCGGCATCTGTATGGTACCTTAAATATCTGAAACATATCAACATCAGGATTATGAACGTCGAGGGGTTGCTCCAGCAGAACGTCCGTAATGAAGAGATTCTTGAGCTTCAGAGATTGGAGAACTCTCTTGTCTATTTCGTTACATCCTTGAAGGGTAATGATATACTCTTCTACCGTCTTGCGCATACGAAATCTATTACAGAGCAGTGCGATGAGGACTTGATAGAAGAGACGGAAATTGAGTTGAAGCAGGCCGAAGAGACGACTAGCATATACAGGAATATCATTCACTCAATGTCTAATTCTTATTCGAGTGTGATTTCCAACAACATCAACCAGACGATGAAGACATTGACGAGTATCTCCATTATCATGATGCTTCCTACGCTCATTGCGTCGTTGTATGGTATGAACGTGCCTAACTATCTGGAAGACGATATGTTCGCATTCTTCTACATATTGGGAGGCGCTACATTGCTTGGATTATTGATGTATCTATTATTCAAGAAGCGTAATCTATTCTAGGCCATGCGTGCGCAGGTCGTGATTGAGAATAACAGTTCGTGTTTGGATTTGAAGTCTGAACACGGACTGTCTGTTTTTGTGGATGTTGATGGAGAGCAATGGCTGCTTGACACCGGTCAGACAGACAAGATAGTATATAATGCTGGACAAATGGGGATTGACCTCTCCAAGTTAAAAGGGATAATCGTCAGCCACGGGCACTATGACCATGCTGGAGGCGCTGCTCATATTGTAAGTGGATTGGATAATCCGCCGGCTGTATATGCGCATAGCCTCGCTTCGGTGGCTAAATACAGCGTTGCCAGTGGGGGATCTATGAAGAAGCCTAACGGATGGCTGGCTGTGAAAGATGTTGATGTCTCGTGGCTTGGGGATGGGGTTGTAGACCTAAGTGATAAGGTAAAGGTATTCTCATTGCCTCAGGATGCACCAGCAAATGAGAGGCTGATGCAGGTTAGGAACGGAGTATATACGCCAGATACATTCAGGGATGAGATATTCACATTGATTACCGACAAAGAGGGGCATACGATGCTGTATGCTGGGTGTACGCACCATAGTCTGGAATTGCTGTTGCCATACGTATTTGAAGTGTTAGGATATCAGAAAATAGACGCTTTTGTGGGCGGACTACACCTGATGGGTCGTACGGAGGAGCAGATAGACGAGAGCCTGAGGATATCGAAGCAATATGACGTACGCAACTGGTATGTGAACCACTGCACGGGAGAAGAGGCTGTGGCAGTCTGGCAAAAAGAATACGGTCCACGCTGCGTTCAAGCATGGACCGGTAATAGCTTTATTATTTAATGAAATCTGGTATTCTTCTTAATCATCTCCTTCCTCAAGGAACTGTTTGAGGCTTGCCAGATATGGGTCAGCCCAACCTTCGGAGATATCCTCATAAGCCTCATCAGGGATGTTGGTATGAGTAATACCTATGGTAGACTTGTTCTTGCCGCGTGGCATAATCTTTATGCTGACGATGGACTCTTCTTCCTGGTCACCAAAATACCACTCTTGCTCGACTAGTTCGTTTGGAACTAATCTTACAATACGTCCGCAGATATCTCCTTCCCACATCTCAAATTCGGTACCCTCTACTGGTTCCATTACAGCTTTATAGCCTGTCCATAGTTCTATGGCAAAAGCATTGGTTAGAGCTGCATAGACATCCTCAGGGAGGGCATCAACCACTAATTTAGTCTCAAAAGTCTTCATATCTGCGTCTTGTGTTTTGCACAAAGATACATAAAAAAATGTAGACGGAGCACTTGAAGTGAGCTGTTGATGTATCTGGGAAGTGGCAGATATATCAAGGCAGGTCTATTTTGCGCTCTGCTTGTTGAAGAAATCGACAGCTTTCTGGTAGTATGGCTCTGAGAAGCAGTGTGGATGACCATGACCGCCTTCTGGTACGCTTACGAACTCAGCATGAGCACCTGCGTAATCATACTCAGACTTCAGATGAATAGAGAGACACTGAGGAACTACTGGGTCAGCATCACCATGGATGATAAGGATAGGAGCAGCATCCTTCTCCACCAAAGTCACAGGAGAGAGGACATTGACCCAGTCGAGATTCTCGCGTGGGTTGAGACCTCCGAGGATTACAGCCTCTGGAGACGACGCATCCTTTGGTCGTACGCACTCATCCATCCGAAGCATATCTACAGGACCAGACCAGTCAACTACAGCATCTACAGAGCTACTCTCCTTAAGACAATTACCAAGGTTACCCTCTATATCGATTTCTACATCGCCTGACTTAACGAAACGACGACCGTTTGTTACGCCGGCATAGGCTGAGAGGTGACCTCCTGAAGAGAATCCTGTAATACCGACAAAAGATGTATCAAACTTATACTCCTTGGCGTGAGCTCTTACAAAGCGGATAGCAGCCTTGACATCATTGATCTGTGCTGGCCACTTAGCCTCTGGGCTGCCGCGGTGATTGATAGATACAACTGCGTAGCCGGCATCAAGAAGAGGGGCTGCGAAAGAAGTCATAGGTGATACCTTGGCATTATTAGCAAACCACGCACTGCCATAGATAGCGATTATGACCTTGTATGACTCCTGCTTCTGTTGTGGGAGGTAGATATCCATCTTATGACCTTCCATGCCATCGCCTACGTAGTCAACGTCGCGCCAGAACTCCGAAGGATTGATTTTCTCGTCAGCAACTGGAGTATAGAGTTGATTCTGACCAAACACCATTGCTGAGAATGCCATAGCAACGGCAACTAATGATAGTCTTTTCATTTTTTGTGTTAATTGTTTGTACATTCAGTATGCGCAAAATAAATACTATTTTGGCATATATCAAATAAAAAACGACCAAGAGAAAAGTATTCTCCTGGTCGACTGTGATAAATATATTGGATAATCGGGTGATTATTACACCTTACATAATGTATAGTTCCATCATATCTTTTCTCTTGTAGTACATTACAATACCGTCGATTGTCGTTGTACCGCTTTCCTTAGGCAACTCCTTGTTGAATGCATTGAACAAAAGGAGTTCCTGATCGCCAGACATAAACTTTTTTGTTACTACATCGAAATAACCGACTACGCGGGCATAAGTGTAGACCTTGTCCATCGTAACATTCTCAATGCGCATCTTTGTAGGACGGATTGTAACATTCTCTTGCACCTTCTCGATAGTCTTCTCATCAGGTTGGATAAGTTCTGGAGCATAATCGTAGGTTGTTTTCTTGGCTGTGAAGCCCTCCTTCAAGAGATCACCATGCTTCAACTGTGCCTTAATAGGAGCGTAAAGGACTGTGCCACGCTGTCCGTCTGTAACGAACAATTTGTTGCCCTTTTGAGCAAGAACTGCTAATCTGCAACTGAAAGTCACTTCAGTGTCATCAGCTAATTTAGAGTACTCTGCGATAGAAGACACATTAACAGCGCCTACCATCTGAATCATTGACAATACTGCACAGAAAACTGCAAATATTCCTTTTCTCATGTGTAAACCTTTGAATAAGTTTATGTTGTTGTTCCGAGTGCAAATATATAGTCGTTAAAAATACGTCGAGCTCTTCTTTGAATTATTTAGTGCAATACAAGACCTATTAACAATTTACGAAAAAGAGTCAGAGTATCAGATATATGAACATTCATCGGAGATAATTACAATTTATAATCCAACTGCTTATTTATAGTTATGCAATCGTTTGCGAAATGTAGCAGAGAATATTTTTTTGTTCCGCAAACGTTTGAAATGGCAATATATGACCCATTTGGAGGAAGTGGGGCTCTTTGTTAAAGAGCGTTAACTAACTTTGCCTTCGTGATAATACTAAAATATAAAGACTGATGAAACGAGATCTATCCTTCAGACAACTTGTAGACCTGAGCTTTGGTTTCTTTGGCGTACAGATTGCCTATGCTCTTCAGAGTGCCAATGTGAGTCGTATATTTGCCACTCTTGGCGCCGACCCTCACGATTTGTCGTACTTCTGGATTCTGCCTCCGCTAATGGGTATGATAGTACAACCTATAGTGGGTGCATTTTCTGATAGGACTTGGACTCGCTTCGGACGCCGTATACCTTATCTGTTCATAGGCTCCATCTGTTCTATCATCGTCATGGCGATGTTGCCTAATTCTGGAGCATTCGGACTGTCGGTATCAGCAGCGATGACTTTCGGACTTATCTCTCTGATGTTCCTTGATACGTCTATTAATATGGCCATGCAGCCTTTCAAGATGATGGTGGGTGATATGGTAAATGAGAAACAGAAGAGTCTGGCCTATTCCATACAGTCGTTCCTCTGCAACGCTGGTTCGCTTGTAGGATTTGTATTCCCATTCGTATTTACGTTCCTCGGCATAGCCAATACTGCAGAAAAGGGCATGGTACCTGATTCGGTAGTATACTCTTTCTACGCAGGTGCTGTAATACTCATTCTTTGTGTGATTTATACTGTTACTCATGTGAAGGAGATGAATCCTGAAGAGTATGCTAAGTTCCACGACCTGGGTGAGCAGGCGAAAGAGGAGAAAAAGGATAATATCATACAATTGTTGATAAAAGCACCAAAGGCATTCTGGACAGTAGGTCTCGTTCAGTTCTTCTGCTGGGCAGCATTCATGTATATGTGGAGCTATCTGACAGGTGCCGTGGCTGAGAATGTATGGGGGACTACAGATGTGGCGTCAGCAGAATATCAGGAGGCAGGAAACTGGGTAGGCATCTTATATGCAGTACAGGCCCTCGGTTCGGTCGCTTGGGCTGTAATCATACCTAGGTTCAGGAATTCGCATGTGGCCTACTCTATAAGTCTGTTACTCGGCGGTATTGGCTTCGCATCGACATATCTGGTTCACGACCAGTATCTGATGTTCTTGCCTCTGCTTCTTGTCGGCTGTGGATGGGCTGCTATGCTGGCACTCCCATTTACGATTCTTACCAATGCGCTGCAGAAGTCGAGCGCTATGGGTACTTATCTCGGTCTGTTCAACTGTACAATATGCCTTCCACAGATAGTAGCAGCTATTGCCGGTGGATATCTTATGACCCTTGTCGGTAATAGTCAGCCTATGATGATGGTCATAGCTGGTGCCCTTATGGGTGCAGGTGCTGTAGCGGTGTGGAACATAAAGAAGGAACAATAAAGCAACAATAACAATATCAAACAAACTAACCAAAAACAATGAATTGTCTATTCGATCTGGACGGCGTGCTGGTTGATACTGCCAAATATCACTATATAGCATGGAAGAATCTGGCAAAGCGTCTTGGCTTCGACTTTACAGAGCAGGACAACGAGCGACTCAAAGGGGTATCGCGTATGGCATCGCTTGAGATTCTGCTTGAAGTAGGGGGGCTCTCTGGCAAATTCTCTGAAGAGGAGAAAAATGCTATGGCTGCTGAGAAGAATACGGAATATGTAAAGCTTATCAGCCAGATGACGCCTGATGAGATACTGCCTGGCGCACGTCAGTTCCTCACCGATCTTAGAGCAGCTGGTATCGGTGTGGCTCTTGGCTCTGCCTCAAAGAACGCTCAGACTATTTTGGATAGACTTCAGTTGGCACCCTTATTTGACGCAATAATAGATGGCACTAAGGTATCAAAAGCAAAGCCCGACCCTGAGGTTTTTCTCAAGGGGGCTGAAGCTCTGGGCGCGCAACCATCAGATTGTTGTGTCTTTGAAGATGCCGCAGCAGGAATAGAGGCCGCTCGTCGTGGAGGCATGCATTGCATTGGAATCGGTACTCCAGCAGTATTATCACAAGCCGATTTCTGTGTCAATTCGCTTGCCGAAATGACGATTGACCGCCTCAAACAATTGTTCCAATAATCCTATTAATTCGACAGTCCTATTATGAATCAATATATCAAAGCAGACCCTTGGAGCATCATTGAAGAGGGTTTCTCGGCAGATAATCAGCGTTCGTCAGAGAGTTTGTTCTCTTTGGGCAACGGTAAGATGGGTCAGCGCGCCAATTTTGAGGAGCGCTATACTGGCAAGACTCTGCAGGGGTCGTACATAGCAGGTATCTATTACCCCGACAAGACTCGTGTGGGTTGGTGGAAGAATGGCTACCCTGAGTATTTTGCTAAGGTGCTCAACTCGCCTAATTATATTGGTATCGATGTCCTTGTTGATACTCATATGCTCAACCTCTTCATCTGCAATGTGCATTCTTTCCGCAGAGAGCTGAATATGAAGGAGGGATACCTTCTCCGTACTTTCGAGGCTGAGTTGCCTGATGGCAAGATAGTAAGGGTCAAGGCGCAACGTCTGCTTTCTATAGTGGATACTGAGTGCGCAGCCATACGATACAGCATTGAGGCGGTGAACTTCAGTGGGACCATATCTCTTATGCCGTATATTGATGGTGGCGTAGTTAATCAGGATTCCAACTATGACGAGGCTTTCTGGAATATTCTCCGTATGGATGTCCACTCTAATGAGGCTACGCTTCTAGGTCAGACTAAGAAACTGGATTTTCAGGTTGCATTCTCTATGCGTACCAAGCTGTTCCTCGATGGTAAGGAGTGTACGGATATACGCCCTGAGCTTATCAAGAAGGAGGCTTGGGTCGGTAATCGTATGAAAGTTGAGGTTAAACAGGGCCAGACTCTTACCATAGAGAAGTATATCGGTGTGTGCTCTTCGCTCAACTATTCTGCTGAGACTCTTTGCGCAGAATCTCTCAAGCAGGCGAAGAGAGCGGAGGAGAAGGGCATCGACCTTATGCTTTCGGAACAGGCTAACAAATGGGCTGTCAAATGGAAGCAGAGCGATATCCAGATAGAGGGTGACGTGGCAGCTCAACAGGCTATACGTTTCAATATATTCCAGCTTAATCAGACTTATACTGGAGAGGACGCGCGTCTCAATGTCGGTCCTAAGGGTTTCACAGGCGAGAAATATGGTGGAACAACGTATTGGGATACTGAGGCTTACTGCATTCCTTTCTTCCTTATGACAGCACCGAAAGAGGTGACGAAGCAGTTGCTCATATATCGCTACAAGCACCTGGAGCGTGCCATAGAGAACGCTGGCAAGCTTGGATTTACAGATGGCGCTGCTCTCTACCCTATGGTGACAATAAATGGCGAGGAGTGCCACAATGAGTGGGAGATTACATTTGAGGAGATACATAGAAATGGTGCCATAGCTTTTGCTATCCATAACTATATCCGCCATACATTGGACTATAAGTATCTCGACCAGTATGGCCTTGAGGTTCTTATCGGCATCGCCAGGTTCTGGGCTCAGCGTATCACTTTCAGCACCGAGAAGAAGAAATATGTGATGCTGGGTGTGACTGGTCCTAATGAGTATGAGAATAATGTGAACAATAACTGGTACACTTCTCGTCTCGCTTGCTGGTGTATGTCCTATGCCAACGAATGCATCGGTATCGTCAAGAGTAAGGCTCCGGCAGCATGGAGCCGCATCAAGGCGAAAGTCAATTTTGATGAGGAGCACGAACCTGCTAAATGGAATACTATCGTAGATAATATGTACTACCCTCGCAATGAGGAGTTGGGCATATTCTTGCAGCAGGATGGTTATATGGATAAGGAGCAGACGCTTGTATCTGAACTGCCTTATTCTCAGCGCCCGATAAATCAGCATTGGTCGTGGGACCGTATCCTCCGTTCTTGCTTCATCAAGCAGGCTGATACGCTGCAGGGTATCTATCTGTTTGAGAATGAATTTGATACTGATACCATCGCTCGCCATTTCGATTTCTATGAGCCTAGAACAGTACATGAATCGAGCCTCTCGCCTTGTGTCCACTCTATCCTTGCTTCTCGCCTGGGCCGTAAGGATAAGGCCTACGAAATGTACCTGCGTACATCGCGACTGGATCTTGATGACTACAATAACGAAGTGGGTGAGGGTTGTCACATCACTTCTATGGCTGGCACATGGATGAGTATCGTAGAGGGTTTCGGTGGCAAGAGGGTCTATGGCGGACGCCTGTACCTCAACCCTATCATTCCTGAGCAGTGGGAGAGCTATACTTTCCGAATAACCTTTATGGGGCACGATATCGTAGTAACTACTACACAGACACATACTTCTATTGCTCAGACTGGTGATGGCGAACTCAAATTGTCGCTCTACGGAAAGGATATCATCATCAATTCGGGTGCTGAAGTTACAGTTGAAAAACAATAAAACGAATAAATATGAAACTACATGCAACTCTTGCGGCTGCTATTCTTTCATTGCTATGCGCTGGTCCAGCTATGGCACAGGTGGGTCGCATTCAACACGTTGAACCTCAGAATTGGTGGGTGGGTTTCAAAAATCCAACTCTCCAGCTGATGATTCATGCTCAGGATATCGCTAAGACACAGGTATCTGTCGATTATCCTGGCGTTTCGATCGAGAGAATTACTCTCGTCCAGAACCCTAACTATGTGTTCCTGGACCTTAATATATCTGCAAACACTAATCCGGGTATCGTGCCTATTAAGTTCATGCTAAAGAATAAGGTAGTCTCTACCGTTCAGTATGAACTTAAGGCTCGTGCCAATGGCTCTGCAGAGAGGATAGGATTCAACTGCGAGGATGCTATCATGCTTGTCATGCCCGACCGTTTCGCTAATGGCGACCCTTCGAACGATAATGTCTCGGCTATGCTCGAGAAGGCCGACCGCTCTGCTCCTTATGGTCGTCATGGCGGTGACTTCGCGGGTATCAGTCAGCATCTCGACTATTTCACTGACCTAGGCATGACTGCCCTATGGCTTAATCCTGTTCAGGAGAATAATATGGAGAAGTCGTCTTACCATGGCTATGCTATCACCGACTACAGTAATGTAGATGCTCGTTTTGGCAGTAATGCCGATTTCAAGGCGCTCATAAAGAGATGCCACGAGAAGGAACTTAAGGTGATTATGGATATGGTTTTCAACCATTGTGGCTCTAACCACTGGTGGATGCACGACCTCCCTTGCAGCTCTTGGATCAACCAGTCTCAGGATAATCATGAGATTTCCAACTTCCGCCTCTCAACACAAGGCGACCCTCACGTAGCTGAGGTGGACCTCAACCGCGCAACTAAGGCTTGGTTCGACCACACTATGCCTGATATGAACCTCGCTAATCCTCTTGTATGTAACTATTTCATACAGAATTCTATGTGGTGGATAGAGGAGTTTGGTATCGACGGCATTCGTCAGGATACTTATCCTTACCCTGACAAGTACGCTATGGCTGAATGGAATAAGCGCATTAACCTGGAGTACCCTAACTTCAATATGGTAGGTGAGACATGGATCTCATCTACTGCTAAGGTCTCATACTGGCAGAAAGATGCTCGTAACGCCGATGGGTACAACTCTGAGTTGAAGACTATCATGGACTTCCCTCTTCGCGATGCTATCTGCGCCGCATTCAACGAGAATGTCGGTTGGGATACAGGTATGCAGAGACTTTATGATGTACTCGCTGATGACTACCATTATGCCAATACTGAAAATCTTCTCGTTTTCGCGGAGAATCACGACTGTGGTCGTTTCCTCCATTGTATGCAGGGTAATGTCGACAGACAGAAGATGGCTACAGCTTTCCTGGCTGCCGTACGTGGCATCCCACAGCTTTATATCGGCTCTGAGGTGCTTATGGATGGCGACGGTGGTCAGCACTCTGAGATAAGAAAGGATTTCCCTGGCGGTTGGACTGGCGATGAGCAGAATTTCTTCACCGCACGTCCTGAGCGTGAGAATGATATGTATGAGTACACAGCACGCCTGTTTAAGTTCCGCAAGACTAGCGAGGCTCTGTGCCACGGCTCTTTGCTCCACTACCTGCCTCAGAATAACCTTTATGTTCTCTTCCGCCAGACCGCGAATGAGAATATTATGTTGATTCTCAACGCAAGTAACGAGGAGCGCACCATAGATACTAAGCACTACGCTCAGGGTCTCAGAGGCGCAACAAAAGGTCATGATGTCATCTCCGATAAAAACATAACGACAGAGAACCTTTCAGTTCCTGCCATGTCTGCTGCTTTGATTAAATTAAATCAATAAGCATATTTTGTGTATTTAACGAGAAGAGGCTGTGTCAGTAATTACTGGCGCGGCCTCTTTTCATTCCTATCATCTGAAAACATTGGTTTCATTCGTGTGACTTGTTTATCAACGTTGACGATGCAAATATATAACGGGCAAAAACGGCACTGCTTCATTAAGACGCATTAAGACGCAATAAGCATCAATAAGACGCATTAAACAAAAAAGAGACGCTGCCCACCGGCAACGCCTCTTAGTTTATTTGCTTTTATCGTTGTTGTAGAGACGCGATGTATCGCGCCTTAACCTCTACCCAGGCTAGCATATCTAGCCCTTCTACAACTCTCTTCCACTCAAATCGTACTTCTTGTCGCCACGTATGATGACTACCCTACCGTTCTCGATGGTCTTGATAGCCTTCTGAGCCTTGTCGGCGTTGACACGCTCGATAGCTGTTTCGGTATTCTTCTCTACTGCCTTGTAGATGATAAAGTCATAAACCACTGGGGCATAACCCATCAACGCAGGATCCAATCTAGTAGGATCAATGATAATCAGCGTATAGTCTTTGCCTGCTTCCAACTCCACGTCATCGCTTGACAATATGATCTCTACGTCATTCGATTCAATTGCTACCGGCTTGTCAAGGATCAAAACAGTTTTTGTATCACTCATCTCCACCATAACCATCTGCATCATGTTTGTAATCCTGCCTTCAAAAAGGGCATAACTATATTTCACACCTGCTTCCAGCTCCTCGTCACTTACCGAGAGCGATGCCTTGATGTCGAGTTTGCCAGCTTCTACAGGAATTGTCCCTGGGTATATTTCGCCTTCGCCCACCGTAAATGCTATAGTGGCGAACTCTATAAAATACTCTTCCTCCTCATCCTCTTCTTCGTCTTCTGTTGGAGTAGGCAAATACACAAAGAGTGTGTATGTCTCTCCATCCACCAATTCTTCAAATGAGTCTTTGATATTTAGCGGCTGAAGATCCATCGTAATAGGCAGAGGCCTCTTGCTAAAGCTAACGACATCTTCTTCCCCTAGGCTACTAATAGCTTCGTTCAAGTTTTTATATCCACCACGAGCGACCATATACATATAAGGCAAAGATTTACCCATTGGTGCCGTAAAATAAGCCCTAATATTGAGCTCTCCAGCCTGAGGCACTGCGAGCAAGCCTGCAAGATTCTTTAATTCGACATCCGACTTTACCACCATGTAAGGATACACATCCTTAGACTCCTCGTCGATGTTCTCCACTACATCATAGCCCACAGCTAAGCAGTCCGTTGGGTCCATTGAGAAGAGACCACCCTTGACGATTGGCATGGTGTAGGAATCGTCAACATCGTACAAATAAGGAGCCTCGAACTTTCCGCCGTTAATGATCAGTTCACCTCCACGATAAATGTATACAGCATCCGCTTCACCTATGTATGTTCCTCCGTTTATCACTATTGCACTTTTGCCACCGACAACATCTCCAAATTCGGCAGGGTTCTCTACAGTACCATCCCCTACTATTGTCAGTTTGTTACCTTCCACAAGAATTACGGCATCATCCTCACGATAGCCTGTGATGTTATGACCATTGAGGTCGAGTGTGATGTCGGCATTCTCGTTTTTGTTGCCAAGGGATTCACCTTTTGGCAAAGTAATATCGCCAAGAAGCTGGACAGTAGCTGTGCCTTCGATTGCTTCGAATGCTGTGATGAACGCATCTACACCAGAATAGATTGTTTCTCCTATCTGGGCGATAGGGGTTGCATAGACAGGACGGACAAGGCACCCGTAGATACGTTCGGTAGTTAAGATTCTATTCACTTCGTAATTACTGAACCCTATGCAGAACGCGTTGAAAGTGCCGTCAAATTCGAGCGATCGCATCCAGTATCTACCGAATTCGCCATTGTCTGAGAGACCGGCACCCTTGAAGTAGCCTGCGGCAGGAAGGAAAATATGAGCATCTGTAGCTACATCATAATCCGATGAAGGTGTTCCATACTCGGATACGCGCACACCTTGATCTTCTTCTTTCTTCGCTTTATAGACAATATAGCCGTTGACGCTTTCTCCGTTATAGGTATTTGTCCATACCCAGTAACACCCGTAAGAGAGTTCTAATTGTTGTTCAAGCGTTGGCATCTTCCATCTGCCGCCCCATTTCTGAACGGCTACGTCATCGACATCTTCAAGCTCATTCCTGCCATCGCCGATAAATTCGCCTTCTGAGTTGTACCATACGCCATCTGATTGACCATCGTCAATTGTATATTTGGTGTACCCAAAATACGAATCTTTGCTGTGGTCCATATACTCGTATGAGCTATAATCATAGCCAGCCGAATAGCCCTCTTTCCATGTAGGGTTCTCCATGTCGCTACCTGCTTCATAGAGGGTTTCCTTTCCTCCCCATGAGTAGTAGTCGCCGGCAGATTGTGGAGTGTTGGCTCCTACATTGCAAGTTGCCCACTTGACAGACAAGCCGAGGTCGACGTATTCGTGACCATTCTGTGTGTGCTGCGCCCATGCACCCACAGCACACAAGGCAGAAATGAAAAAAGATAGAAATCTTTTCATAAATTGTTTTGAAAATTTATAACTGTTAATTTTTGGTATGTCCAGTGTGTTTTCATCGAGATGAACGTGCACATAGAATCCGTCACGAAACTAAAAATTTGCCTCCATCCCGCAATAAACTTTTTGACGAACTGCAATAATTTTTGACGAACGACATATTTTGGGTGTTTTTTGGGGTTTTTCAAGCGTCTTTTAGTGTCTTCCTAATCGTTTGTTATCGCTTTGTAGAGACGGAGTGTACACCGTCTTGTTAACCCTCCTCCTAGAACCACTAACCCCTCTAGAACCACCACCAGCCCCTCCTAGAACTACTACCTCCTCCTAGAACCACCAGCCTCCTCCTAGAACCACTCCCCCCCAAAAAACAAAACATATAAAAATCATATCCCCATCCCTCTCTATACACTCTCTTAACGCTCTCTTAATACAGCCTTAATACAGAAAGGAC
>JAKSLD010000010.1 GCA_024401395.1 Bacteroidales bacterium | reverse complement strand
CGCGACCCCAACCTTGGCAAGGTTGTGCTCTACCAACTGAGCTATTTCCGCATTTGCTTGTATTTCAAAGTCCTTTGCTATCGTTCTGTTTCCTTCCCGATTGCGAGTGCAAAGGTAGATGGATTTTTTGAATCTACAAGCAGTTAATGCAACTTTTTTTGAATTATTTTTTAATATGCTGATTATCAGCACACGTCAAGATGCACATAATGACGCTCTAGCACGTCTATCATATAGTCTATGTCCAATACACCGCCTGTCTCTACTGCTGAATGCATGCCTAACATAGGATTTCCTACGTCTACGCCATGAATATCAAGCTGCGATGTGACTAGATTACCAAGGGTCGAACCGCCTGCAATATCGCTCCTGTTGACGAACATCTGGAATGGGACATCGGCTATCTGACAGAGCACCTTGAACTGCGCCGAACTGTCGGCATCGGTCATGTACTTCTGATTGGCATTAATCTTTATTACCGGACCGCCATTGAGTCGTGGCCTGTTCGTCGGGTCACAGTATTCAGGATGGTTCGGATGAACAGCATGTGCCATATCTGCCGACACCATGAATGAGTTGTATGTTGCCATCTGAGCTTGCTGACGTGTCAGACCCATCTGCTCTGTGATTCGCTCTATGACATTGCGGAGAAATGGCGACTGGGCACCCTGCTTGGTCTGACTTCCCACCTCCTCATTATCGAAGATACAGAGAATATTGTTGCGGGCATGGTTCACTATGTCTATCGATCCGCAGAATGCCTCTGTAGCACAGAAAACCATCGAGAGATCGTCTAGCTTAGGCGCCAGTATCATGGATTTATCACAACCTACGATATCTCCTCTGTCGGTCACGTATGCATACAAGTCATAATCTACAATATTTCCTACCGAAACCTCCAGCATCGCAGCAAGCAGTTCTGTCATAGACATGACACCATCCTGAGCCTCTCTGCCGTATAGTGTCGAGAAGAGGAATGGCATATCTATTTGCTTATTGAGCGACATCTGCTCGTTTACGCCGCGGTTCATGTGTATCGCCACACTCGGAATCACTCCCACAGGGAATCCGAAGTCCACAAGCTTCTTCGTAAGTTTCTTCGTCTCAGGATCCATCACGATGGCTCTTCCTGCCAGCGACAATGGTCTGTCCATCCATGTATGGAGTATCGCTCCGCCATACGACTCAACATTGAGCGACACCATTCCTTCACGGACTAACTGCGAATTAGGCTTCACTCTGAATGTAGGGGCATCTGAATGTGCAGCTACTATTCTGAAGCCTCTTGTCGCGAGGTCTTTCTCTGGCTCAGCTGATAGCGTGAACGCTACAAGGGCACTGCCATTGCGTGTAGTGAAATATTTACCGCCAGCACGAAGCTTCCACTCTTTCTTGAGACACAACTCTTCAAAGCCTTTCTCTACAAGTGTCTCTTTCACATGCTCTATGGCATGGAATGGAGATGGCGACTCATGAATAAAGTCCAATAAATTATTAGCTACCTGTAAATCCATGGTAATATAATTTAATGTTATGCTATATGAATCTTTTTTATTTCAGCAAATCGGGTCTCAACCTCTTTGTTCTCTCCAGCGCTTGGTCCATACGCCATTGCTCTATATTGGCTTCATGACCGCTCAAGAGTATATCTGGTACCTTCCAGCCGTTATAATCGGATGGACGTGTATAGATAGGAGGTGCTAACAGGTTGTCCTGAAATGTATCTGTAAGAGCCGACTCTTCGTCTGACAATACACCAGGTACTAGTCGCACGATACTGTCCACCACTACGCAGGCTGCGAGTTCTCCTCCAGTGAGCACATAGTCTCCTATGGATATCTCCATCGTGATATAGTGATCTCTTATTCGCTGGTCTATCCCTTTATAATGACCACAGAGAATGATTATGTTCTCCGCTAGCGACAGCGTATTGCATATCGACTGCTTGAGGGTCTGACCGTCTGGTGACATATATATCACATGGTCATAATGTCTCTCAGCTTTCAGGCTCTCTATCGCATCTGCAATAGGCTGAATGGCCATCACCATTCCCGCACCACCGCCAAATGGATAGTCGTCCACGCGCTTGTGCTTGTCCTTGGAGAATTCACGTATATCGTGTAGATGTATTTCAGCATGTCCCGCCTCCTGGGCTCTGCGTATCATCGACTCTGAGAATGGGCCGGTGAACAGGTCAGGAAATAGGGTTAATATATCTATGCGCATCTGATTTGCATTTTGGTGCAAATATACTGATTAATTTGTAAAAAATTACGACCAACAAGGGTGTTCTATAGGTCTAGCATAGGAGTAGTATAGGTGTAGTATAGGTGTAGCGACACATTACACAAAACCAATTTTTAATCAGTTTCTGTAACCTAAATATTGCATTATGCCTGTTCTCCTCAGTCTATTTTTATTACTTTTGTAGCTATGGAACTAAAGAAAATCGACGGCAATCACGCAGACGCTAATCGTCTGTTGCAAATCTACGAGGCCTCATTCCCTGATAATGAGCGCATCGAGAGTGAAAAATACTACGAGGTACTTAAGCACTACTCGGTGGATATATATGGCATATACGATAACGATATGCTGATCGGTCTGGTTAATGTGATAACTCGCCCGGCATACCGCTTCATCTACCTGTGGTACTTTGCTCTTGATGAACCTTATCGCAACAAAGGAATTGGAAGCGTAGTCCTGGAACGCCTGAAGGAGCTATATCCCGACTGCCAGCTTGTCCTCGACATGGAGCCTCTGGATGAGAATGCACCTAACTACGAGGTACGTAAGAGACGTACACGCTTCTATACGCGCCACGGGCTGACCCTTACCGGCAGGTGTATGACTTATTTCGATAACACTTTCGAAATAATGTGTACTCAACCTCCTTTCCGAGAGGCCGACTTCCGCAAGATGTTCAACGAGCCTATCTTCAAGGATTGGCAACCTATATTCGCCGACGTCAAGTCGCTCTTCAAAGGGTACAACCCTACCCTCTGACTAGTATCTCTGCAACTTTCTCGAGGTTGATACGGTCTTCCTCATCAAAAGTGTTGAGTTCGGCACTGTCTATATCAAGCACTGCCACTACTTCGCCATTCTTGAAGAGTGGTACGACTATCTCGCTCTTTGAAGCTGACGAACAGGCAATATGACCAGGAAATTTCTCCACATCAGGAACAACCTGTGTGACTCCTTGCTGCCAGGCTGTTCCACACACTCCCCTGCCTTTCTTGATACGAGTACACGCCAACGGACCTTGGAACGGACCGAGCACTAGTTCGCCATCCAATACTCGATAGAAACCTGTCCACCAGAAACCAAAGGTCTCATGAATCATAGAAGATACATTGGCCATATTGGCTATCTCATCACTCTCTCCTCCGACAACTCCTTCAATCTGGACAAGTAGGGTCTCATACTTTTCGGACTTAGAGCCTTCTGCTATCAATAATGATTCTGACATACAATTAAGAATTAGGAATTATGAATTCGCTAAAGCTCATCGCTTTCGCATCGAAGATGAGCAATCTATTTGTAAGCAACTGCCCCAAGGACAGTATATATTTTATGGCCTCAGTGGCCTGAATTGTACCGATTATACCAGGCACTACTCCTAGAATACCGAGAGAAGCGCAAGACTGACACGATGGCTGGTCGACTGCATCAGGGAAGAGTTCTCTGTAGGTTCGGGTACCAGGCAGACAGGTAATGGTCTGTCCCCCGTATTGCTTCACACCGCCTATGCTGAATGGCTTTCCCATCTCTGTACACACGTCGTTGATGAGATACTTCGACTCAAAGTGATCTGTAGCTTCAATAATAAAATCGTAGCCCGACAGTATCTCTTTTGCATTTTCTCTCGTCAGGAAGGTGTTATAGCACTCTACCTCTACATGAGGATTAATCTCCTCAATACGCTTCTTTGCAGATTCGGTCTTAGGTGTCCCGACCGATGTCGTAGAATGTATGACTTGCCTCTGAAGATTGCTTAAATCAACATTATCCCCATCCACAATACCTATATGACCTACACCGGCTGCGGCCAGATAAAGCAGCACTGGCGACCCTAGACCACCTGCACCAACCACACATACACTAGCTTCCTTGAGCTTTCGTTGACCTTCTGGCCCAACCCCTTCAAGGTCTATATGTCTGAGATATCTCTTTACCTCTTGATCTGTAAAACTGGTCTTTTTGTCCATCTACTGACGTATTATTGCCTACAAAGATAAGGAATAGTCGCTCAATTTCAGCTACAACTCTCCCAATTACCGATTATATGGAAAAAATAAATACCTTTGCCACCAACGTATTGTGCAAACAACATAATATCGCAAACCATACAAATAATAAAAACATTATACATAACAATGAGAACAGCTAGAATTCTCTTCGCAAGCTCTGCATTGCTCTTTTTCTCGTCATTCTCTACTGCTTTAGCTCAGGAATCGAACATATATATGCCTTCGGGGCGCCCAGGATATACTACTGGTGCCTCAGTCGTTGCGGACAAATCGCTTTTGTTGGAAACCGGTTTCGGCATAGAGGAATTCTTCGGCGACAAAACAACGACCATCAACACATCGACTTTGCGATATGGCATTGGCAATGTATTCGAGGCAAGATTCTCCATGGCAGAGATGAAAGACGATTGGAACTCAAGCATATCAAACATCGCAATAGGCGCTAAATACAATCTGACCGACGACAATGGCAAACTGACCCTCATGGGGCAGTTCGACCTCCCTTGTGGAGAGTGGTTCGATTTCGGATACGCTGCTCCGCACTTCTCTCTCGCTATGCTGTATTCCAAACCTGTCAACGACAAATTCTCCCTGACAGCCAACATAGCATCAAAATTCCAGAAATACTACGACCATAACGTAGCTCTTATGGCAGCTTTATCAGCAGGCTACTCCATCAACGACAAACTATCTGCCTCAGCTGAAATATATTGCAACAATATAATGAACTTCAACCACACCACCAATATCGGTATTGCCCTCGCATATCAGGTTCTTCCTCGTCTGCAGTTCGACGTATCTACTACAAGAACCTCAGATAAGTTCGTCAGCAACATGAACAAATGGTGGTCCATCGAGGCCGGCATCTGTTGGCTGATAAAATAATTATTGGTCGACTGTCATCCTTTAAGTTACCACTTCACCAGTCTTGTCCTCGCTGCTGTCTTCTATTGTCAGCTGCCGGCATTAATATGTCTTGCGTTTTTCCTACCGAATAATGCAAGCGTCTTTGCATTTTTCCTACCGAATAATGCAAATATTCTTGCTTTTGTACCATATTGTATATACCTTAGCATCTTATAATTCAATGATTATCACATGAAAAGGGACATTGTCGAAAAATTAATAGCTTGGAAGAGTTCCGCTCAAAGGAAACCTCTCATGCTTACTGGCGTGCGCCAATGTGGGAAAACATATATTCTCCAGTCTTTTGGCCGAGAATTCTACAAAAGTTGCGCCTACATTAATTTTGAACAGGATAATAGATTCTTGAGCGTATTCGACATGGATCTTAACCCTCAGCGTATAGTGCAGGACCTCCGCATCATGGGCTTGGATATCATTGAAGATGAAACTCTATTGATTCTCGACGAGGTTCAACAGTGCCCTCGCGCCATAACGTCTCTTAAATATTTCTGTGAGCAGATGCCCAACCTCCATATCGCTGTCGCAGGTTCATTGCTTGGCGTATCTCTCAACCGCGACGGTATCTCTTTCCCTGTCGGTAAGGTCGATAGATTGACTCTCTATCCTATGTCGTTCCGCGAATTCGTAATCGCATCTGGCAAGGAGGACTTATTGTCTGCCATCTCTACTAACATGCCTATCGATGCACCTCTCCCTGAACATTATGCACAACCTTTAGAAACTCTCCTTCGTGAGTATTATGCTATAGGTGGTATGCCTGCTTGCGTAAAGGCATGGATAGATACTAAGGATATATCAGTAGTAGAAACTATACAAAAGCAGATTTTATCTGATTATCAGAATGACTTCGCCAAGCATGCCCCATCTTCCGATATACCTAAACTAGGTTGGATATGGGATTCCGTCCCTGTCCAACTCGCTAAGGAAAACAACAAATTCGTCTTTTCTCATGTTCGACAGGGGAAACGCTCAGCAGAATTGGAGGATGCTTTGCGCTGGCTCGTAGATGCAGGTCTGATTTACCGCCTTACTCTTGCAGAAAATATCGAGGTGCCTATCTCATGTTTCGTTAACGACTCTTATTTTAAAGTCTATATGGTTGATGTCGGCTTGATGCGCGCTAAGATAGGCCTTCCTGCTAACGCGTTGTGGCAAGACTCTTCGGCTTTCCACACTTTCAAAGGTGCCTTCACAGAAAACTATGTAATGACCGAACTTGTCAAGTTGGGCATAACGCCTTATTTTTGGCGCTCACAAAATAGCGCCGAACTCGATTTCCTTTTTCAGCATAATGGAATAATTATTCCTATGGAATCAAAAGCCGAGATAAACACCAAGGCCAAAACATACAGCTCTTTCTGCCAACGCTTCAATCCATCGCTAGGCTTCAAAGTCTCTATGAAGAACGTTGCCCTTAACCTCGTCTCCCAGACCTCTACATATAGCCTTCCTCTTTACACGCTTTGGCGTCTTCCTGCTTATCTCCCATAACATCGCCGCTCAACTCTACTCCGACAAACGTCATCACCACTCCCTCTCAGAAACACACAATTCCTGGCTGTATTAAGAGAGCGTTAAGACAGTGTAGCGGATACCAATAAGCATAATCAATCATAGTTCTGCACATAGTACCGCCATATTAGTTTCAGGGATAATACAGCATCAAAACATATTCATTCAACAATCTTCTAGTATTTGCGACCATACTTCCCCCAGTAATACCAAGGCCTGTCACCCCCAAAACACATACGCTCGTCATACGATCGTCATACGCACGTCATACGATCGTCATACGCACGTCATACGCTCATCATACAACAATTATCATAGCTACGTCAACATTTATCTCACTCGTAGGTATGGCATTACCCTACTTTCTCTTCTGTCTGGTCAATCAGGAAGTGAAGGCGATTCTCCAGATTTACCTTCGCCACACTGGAATCAATATCAAGGAAGAGGAGCCCCGTATCCGGACAGACTTTCTTGAGTCTATTCTCTATACCACGGGCAACGATATGGTTTGCAATGCAACCGAATGGCTGCAGACAGACTACCTTCTTCACGCCCTGACGGGAGAGTTCCATCACTTCTCCCGCAATAAGCCATCCCTCACCAAACTGGTTCGCAAGGTTGAGAACCTTGGATGCGTCATCAGCCATCTCGAAGATAGAACCCTCTGGACGGTAATACTTGAAACGACGCTTAACCTTCTCCATCTTGCTCTCGTTGCGGTGAACATACTGACTGATGAACTTGGTGATGAGACGTTCCATGAACGAGGTGCGCTCGATATAACCCTTATGGTTGACTTTATTGTTCACAAAGCCTTGTACGAGGAATGCCATCAAAGAAGGAACAACAACCTCTATACCCTGCTCCTGCATCCACTTTGTGAGCTGCATCTGTCCCTGCTGGTTGTACTTGATATAGATCTCGCCGATCAGACCCACAGCCATCGGCTCTATATCTTTCACAGGTATAGCATTGAACTCATCCACAGCATCTGAGAGAGCATCCACGAGTTGGTCCTCCTTGAAATTATCGGTCAGTTCAATGGCAATATCCGTATACTTCTGGAATATAGCCTCTGCCCTGCCAGGCTCTTGCTGACGTACTATCATCGAACGCTGCATAGCTGCAAGGGCCTCGGTATATGTCACAAGTTTAACTACCAGAGAGAGAGCCAACTTGACATCTGCCTTGAAGGCCGGCTGGTCGTTACCATACGCCGTACCGGTATTGATAGACAATAGCGGCACATCGGCAAAACCAGCTGTCACAAGCGCATTCTTGATGAGCGCCAGATAGTTGGTAGCACGGCACTGACCGCCCGTCTGAGTCATACCCACAACATACTTGTCCAGCTCGTCTTTATGGGAGATAAGGAACTTCATGATGTCGCCCAAAACCAATGTGGCAGGGTAACATACCTCATTATGACCATACTTCAAGCCCAGTTGGATTGACTCCTCGTCCGACTTAGGCAAATTCTGCACATTGAAGCCTAGTCGCTTGAAGAATACCGGAAAGACCGGTGAGAGGCTGTCTGAAAGCCAAGGAATAACGGTTATCCTGTTATTCTTCTCATCGTCTGTAAAACGTGTATGGAGCGCCTTGTAATCGGACGTCTCGTTCTTATGACCCAGAGCATTACTCTGCTTAAGGCTCTCGATGAGCGAACGAAGGCGCAGACGGACAGAACCAGGCGAACTGATTTCGTCGACACGTATCACTGTATGGTTCTTTCCAGCAGCATTCAGCACATTAGCCGACTCATCCATGAGGAAGGAGTCAGGACCGCAACCGAAGGAATTTATCTGTATCAACTGGACATTCTGAGGAAGACGAGCCACACCATGAGCTGCATGAGCCACACGGTTAGGATAGGTCCACTGCGAGATATAATTCATCTCAAGGCACGACCCGGCATCTTCTCTGAACACATCATCAGAGATAATATCAGCTCCCAGGTCGGTCACAATCTGAGCGACACGCTGATTTATGAGAGGGTCGATATGATAAGGACGACCAGTCATCACAAATATCATCCTACCCTCTTCAACAGCCTTATTGAGAATATCACGCTCCGTATCTATCAGATGCTGCTTAACCTGCTGCTTACGTGCAATAGCCTTACGGATAGCCTGCTTGATGGTCCGCGACTTGACACCGAGAGATGACAGGTAGCTGGTACATGATGCGTATAGTGCCTCCTCATCAACAAACGATACGATAGGAGTATCAAACTTGACCTTATAACGACCCTCCGGATCTACTGCCGAACGGATAACGTCTGGATAACCCGACACGACCGGACAGTTGAAACAGTTGGAATCTCTATCGTGCTCCTTACTCTCCTTGAATACCAACGGGTAGAATATACGGTCGATATCCTTAGTAAGAAGATTCATTATATGTCCGTTACACAACTTAGCAGGGAAACAGATGTTATCGCTCATAATAGAGAAGATACCACCCTTGTAAAGTTGCGTATTTGACTCATCAGACAAGACAGGTTCAAGACCAGCCGAACGGAACAACTCCTCCCAGAAAGGATAGTTCTCGAACATATTGAGCACTCGAGGAATACCTATGCGGATACGCTTACCGTTATCCGAATTGGTCTTGGCCTGCGAGAATACATACTTATATTTATCCTCTATCTGATTATAGCCAGGATTCTCAGCCTTTGACTTGGAGTGGAAGATACGCTCACACTTGTTGCCGGCAAACGAGAGGTTGCCATTAGGGAACTTAAAGCGTATTACCTGACAGTTGTTGGTACAGCCCTTACACTGCACACCATCTGTAGTAATCTGACCAAGAGACTCTAGAGTATCTCTACCCTGGAAAGACGACCTATAGTCGGCATTACCCTTCTCGCACTCGATACGATACTGGTCGATAGCATAGAGGGCAGCGCCGTATGCACCCATAAGTTCAGGAGCATCAGTAGTATGGACTTGTTTCCCACTGAGGATCTCCAGTGCTCGAAGAACAGCCTTGTTCTTGAATGTACCGCCTTGAACGACTATTGTATCGCCAAGCTTATTGAGGTTCTGAAGTTTCAAGACCTTATAGAGACAGTTCTTCACCACCGATATGGCGAGACCTGCTGCAATATCTCCTGGGTCGGTATTCTGACGAAGAGCCTCCTTGACCTTAGAGTTCATGAAAACGGTACAACGAGTACCCAAATCGCATGGGCGCTGAGCCACACAAGCCTTCTCCGCGAACTCCGAGAGAGGTATATTCATCATTCCGGCAAACGACTGAAGGAACGAACCACAGCCAGCAGAACACGACTCGTTGAGTTCTATATTGGATACCGCACCATTGCGGATAAATATCGACTTGATATCCTGACCTCCGATATCGAGGATGAACGACACATTTGAAGCTACGAACTGAGCAGCCTTGAAATGGGCCATTGTCTCTACGATACCATAATCCGTATTGAGAGCAGCCTTGATAAGATCCTCGCCATAACCTGTCACACTTGCGCCACGGAACGTCACTGTAGCCTTATGAGCATCGACATCATAATAGAACGCAGAGAGCGCCTCCTGAACTTTCTTCAGCGGATTACCGTCATTATTGGCGTAGCTCCTAAAAAGAATAGAGCCGTTGATATCTGTAACAAGGAACTTTGTGGTAGTCGAACCAGAGTCTATGCCCAAGAACGCATCATAATGGGCGCCATCTTCAAGTTGCTTAAAATCAAGATGCTTTACCTTCAGATTCTGCTTCCAGGCATCATATTCCGCTGCACCAGAAAACAGAGGAGAGAGGAACTGATCTGAGCCCTTTGATGTCTCCTTCTGGAGTGCAGAACGTATCTCGTCGAGAGACATCGCAACATTCTCATCGGCAGAGAGAGCGGCACCGCGAGCAGTAGTAATCTCAGCGTTAGGGAAAAGTATGAGATCCTCTTCATTTATCTTGAGTACACGTACGAACGCCTGACGAAGAGCTGTAAGAAATGTCAGCGGTCCACCCGTACAAAGCACCGGCTTAATGAGATCTGCGCCTCGAGCCAATGTCGTCATTGTCTGCATAGCTACAGCGTTGAAGATACTAGCCGAGATATCAGCCAAAGGCAAACGGCGTGAGATAAGATTCTGCACATCGGTCTTGGCAAACACACCGCAACGAGAAGCTATAGGATAGAGATTCTGATACTGAAGTGCAGCATCAGACATCTCCTTTGGTTCGATAGAGAGCAAGGTTGCCATCTGGTCGATGAAAGCACCTGTACCACCTGCGCAGGAACCATTCATACGTATATCAGGGCTGATACCCTTACGGAAGAATACCATCTTGGCATCCTCACCACCGAGGTCAATAAGAGTAAAATCCGTACGACCAGTCTCTTTCATTGCCTCCGATACAGCAAGAACCTCCTGTACGAAAGACAAGCCACTGCGCTCACTGAGACCGATACCAGCCGAACCAGTGAGGCATATATTATATAGTGCATCCTTACCCAGCGCCTGCTCCATCTCTTGAAGCTGCTTTTCCAGGCAAGTACGTATATCTGCAAAATGACGACGATAACTCGAGAAAACTACCTGACGTGTCTCCACATCTATAGCTACAAACTTACAGGTAGTGCTACCTGCGTCAATACCTATTTTGAAGAGTTTCTTATTTTCCATTACTTAGTTTGCATTCAATAGCAAATGCAAAATTACAAAGATTATACTCAAAGAGAAAACTTAAATAAAAATAGCGTCCTTTCTACACGTCTATCTCATCCTACCGTTATCACGTGGACTGTTAGACTGGTTATACTTGAGATCTCTCAAGATAGACGAGTTGACAGCGATGTTGAAAGAGTAGGACTTATATTTACCTGTTGGAACAAGGTTGAAGTTCATAGACCAGCAGTGGAGGTCACGGGTAATACCGACAGATGTCTGTGAAAGTTTCTTCTCATCGAAAGAATAACCAGACGATACCGTGAATTTCCACTTTGGAGTCAATGTCAGATTACCTGAGAAATTGACCGATTGCGATATCTTATGTGAGTACAGGGCTGTTTCAGGATTGAACTTACCCCTGACAACTCTCAAAGAATAGTTGATATTTATACTCCAAGGCATATTGAAAGCAGCATAACCGTCATCTCCTTGGGAGAGTCGGGTATCATCGCCCTGCTTGTTACGCTCCATCTGCGCACCAGGCTCCATCTCGTCAGATTCAGCTGCCGACATAGCCCAGTCTTCATCTTCTTCATCCTCTTCGGCAGTCTCTTTCTTCTTATCTTTCTTGAACGTATCTGGAGAAATCTGATATCCGAAGCTCAGGCTGGCACTCTGCAGAAGGACAAGACGATGGTTGACCTTCAAAGAACCTCTGTTAATACGCACAGGCTGATTATTCTTAGGATTAGCGACTACGCCATAAGGATCGAACTGAGCGCTGAGGTTAATAGCCGTACCAAATACTTTCGTACGGGCAGCAGAACTGATAGAGCTCCATCGCATTGAGTCTGCCTTGAAATTATAGCTCGTATTAAACGAGAGGTTCTCCAAAAGAGGAATCTTCTTGAAACCTGTGGTATCGGCATCCGACTTCACCTTCATCTCTATCTGGTTTGTCAGACCAAGGCTCAAGCTGGCAGAACTTCCTTTTGAAGGAGGAGTTGGGTTACCACCTTCAAAATATGAGTAGATATGTTCGCGAACCTCATCTGCCTTCTTGTCATAGTATTCAAACTTCTCAAACGACTTGTATTTCGGTTCTGAGAAATCTGGAGAGAACGACATTCCGATTGATGGTGTCATCACGTGTCTTATGGCATTAATCTTATCGCCGAACAAAGCACGTATAGGACGATAGAAAGCATAAACCTTTGTATTCAGACCAGTAGAAAAACTGTAGCTATAAGAACGGAAGAATCCAGTCTCTGGATCCAGTTTCTTTATCTTCTGCGCCTGCTCATCCCAATACTGAAGGGTCTTTGTTGTATACCAGCGCTCAATATAGCTGAAGTTAGGTGCAAGAGTGAAGTAATTACCCAATTTGATATTGGTAGTTACAGGAATAGTATGCAGAGCACCCGTTTTCCACATTGTAGCGAATTTATCAGGACTGAATGTAAGGTCTCGCTCCTTACAAGATGTAGTATTCTTTGCCGACAGGGTATAATTTATATTGATATCCGTAAGCGGATTACCCTTACCTGTCATATTCTTAGGCTTGAACGGATAGAAACGACGAGTACTGTTCAACTGAAGATCAGGGAGAGTCAGCGCTATAGTCGTATCCGCACTGTTTTGCGAATGGCGCAATGAAAGAGAAAGACGGAATGGGAAATTCTGCCATTTCCGGGTATACGAAATACTTGACGACTTCTGGTTGGTAGCCAACTGCTTTGGGTCGACCAGGTTATTGACATTATTCTTGTTATAGGAAGAGGTAGACAGGTTGACCGAAGCAGTGAAAGTCACGTCCGGATTAGCCTTTGTATCCTGAGAGTGCGACCAACGGACCGAGAAGTCCTTCTTCTCCGAATAGTCTGGCAAATCCTTTTCCGAGAATACGTTCACGATATAATCTCCTGAGAACGAACCTGAGAAGGAATAGCGCTTCTTGTATGTCGAGCTGACATGAGCACCCCATGATCCCTTGGTATATATATCACCCAACAGCTTAAGATCGAAATAATCATTCGCTGCCAGATAATAACCACCATTACGAAGGTAAAAACCACGCGAAGACTCGTCGCCATACGTCGGTATGATTATACCCGAAGAGTATGACTTGGTATTAGGAATAATTGCAAACGGGATAGCTATTGGCAGTGGCACATCATGAAGAACCATATAAGCCGGACCAGTCACGGTACGCTTACCCGGAACCACCTTTGCCTTTGTAAGGTTGAGATAGAAATGAGGATGATAATGGTCCTGACAGGTAGTGTATTTTGCATCGCGCATGAAATATGTGCTCTCGTCGACACGCTTTGCCCTGTCTCCTACCACGAATCCTTCACCCTGTTCAGTGACAATATGAGTAATGATTGCCTTCTTCGTCTCGAAGTTGTATTTCATCTGCCTCATCTCATACTCACCGCTCTTGTCCTTGAAAACAGGATTACCCTCGCCCGTAGCCACACCCAGCGAATCACGCTGACCATAGGCATAGGCAATAGTAGAATCCATATCAAGTTCAATAGCAAACGCCTTGAGAGATATTTCTCCATATTGTATCTGAGCATCTCCGAAGAGATACATCTTCTTTGTCTCAAAATCAAATGAGAGAGAATCCTTACAGGAATATTTCACCTCTGCATCAAGGAATGGAGCAGAGCCTTCGTGCTTAGGGGCTTCAACAACAACGGTATCAGTAGAAACGACAGATTGAGCCACGACTTCCTTATCAGACGTGACAACTGGTGCAGATTGAGTTGGCGCAGGTGCCTGTGCATTAGCCTTAAGTAGAACAAGTGTACTTAGGCATAGTACTTTTGCAACCTTATATATATAATTTGTAATATTCAAATATTGTCCTTATTGTTGTGACAAAGATAGAAATAATTCCTAATTCATTGTCTTTAAAAACCATATTTCTAGAAAAGCAACGACAACACGATACCCATCACACCTCCCAGGAGGGTCAATTTGATGGCTCCGATTTTCGTATACCTTACCAATATAAATATCACCGACGCTATAGCCAATGCCAGATAATCTAGATTGCCCTCCGCCAATGACGACCACGACAAGTCGGGATCAATCATAATGGCAGTCTGAAGCATAAAGGCAAATGCTGATGCCATAAGCCCCACTGTGGCTGGCTTGATGCCATATAGTATAGCTTGAACCACTTTGTTGGTACGGAACTTCTCGAGGAACAACATTGCAATCATAATGAGAACGAATGACGGCAACGAAACAGCAAATGTAGCCACAAGAGCACCGAGAAGCCCATACGACTTATACCCAACGTATGTCGCAGCATTTATAGCTATCGGTCCTGGAGTAACTTGCGAAAGTGCTACAAGATTTGAGAAGTCATCGGCTGTCATGAGCCCGAAAGCCTGTACATCCTGATATATCATCGGCAGTATGGCATAACCACCGCCAAATCCTAGAATACCTACCTTAAGGAATATGAAAAAAAGTGTCAGCATCGCGTTTTCTTAGATTTGTTATGAACAAAACATTTTGCGACAACGCCAGATACTGCTCCAACCAGTATCGACCATGCTGCAGAGAAATTGAACATCACTATGAGGAGTGACACTACGGCAAGCGTCCACGCGAAAGTAGACCTAATGCTCTTCTTCGCCAACCTGATGACTGTATCAAGTATCAGTGCTGCAGAAGCTGCTTTAATGCCTAAGAAAGTGTACTGGACATACCTGTTATCCTGAAAGCCCGCCAAGAAGGACAATATGAGAACTATCGCCAAAAGAGCTGGAAGGACTGTACCTATGGCTGCCGCTATCGCGCCCTTGACACCTGCAAGCTTATGTCCCGCTATGATAGATATATTGACTGCCACTACCCCTGGGAACGACTGAGAGAGCGCTATCATCTCATTCATCTCCTCGGCAGTAAGCCATTTTTTCTTATTGATAAACTCGTCCTGTATGAATGGTATCATTGCCAAGCCTCCACCGAAAGTGAAGAAACCAATCTTGAAGAACGACCAGAATAACTTGAATAGCATACTAAAATACCGTTGTCTGTATTGTCTAGGCAAAGGTATAAAAAAAGAAGATGTGCTTACAGAATAAGCACATCTACCTATATTAAATATAGTTAATTACTATTTACTTCAACTGATCCTTGATAGCCTTAACGAATGTCTCAACATTCTTGTTTGTAGGATCAATCTGACCAGCCTTCTCGATGAGAGGGAGAGCCAACTTGAACTCCTCTTTAGCACGACCCTGGATCTCTGCATACTGCTCTGGCTTTGCTGAAGCTACCTCCTTGAGAATTTCAGCACCCTTCTCATAGTGTGCCTTACCTTCATCGAATGAGAACTTAGCAAGATCCTTACGAAGGAATGAAGCAGCCTTACCCTCTGTGTACTTCTCTACAGCAGCCTCGAGATAAGCCTTGCGATCGGCATCCTTGCCTTCCATCTTCTCCATTGACTTAGCGATATTATAAGCACACATATCAGCCTTATAGCCTTCAGCCTCGCACATTGTGAAAAGCTCAATAGCACGCTCACCCTTGCCAAGCTTACGAGCGCAGTCTGCTGCATTATATACAGTAGCCATCTCAGCCTTGAGAGCATCCTCACCTTCTGCCTGGAAAGCTACAATAGCCTTCTCGTAGTTGTCGAGGGCGCCTTGAAGGTTCTTAGCCTTAAGTTCTGCGTTACCTGCATTCTTCAATTCTATTGCAGACTCCTGTGCGAAAGCAACCATAGAAGCTGCTGCAACAGCAAGTGTTAGAAATAACTTTTTCATATTCTTCTCTGATTAATGATATTATATGTTATGTGAATCTATACTCAAATATTATGCCAAACTATGTTTCCTACTTCAATTTCAGCAACCAGCTACCAACATATTCTGGGTTAGCCTTAACTATTTCCAACAGTCTCTGGCGTGACAACTCTTCGTCGTCAGCTGTAAATACAGAGACTCTGTACATACCATCAGGATTCTCCATAATACTTGGCAGATAGCCCTGAGCTACAGCTTTATCACAAAGGGCACGTGCATTCTCGAGCGACTTGAACGAACCGACTATCACGTGATACTGACCAGCCTGTTTGGTCTTTGTTTCCAATACAGTAGCCTGCTCCTCGCGCACTGTCACCTTAGTGACGACCTCTTTAGCCTTCTCCTCGGCCTTAGCGGCAGCCTCAGCAGCCTGCTTCTCTGCCTCCTCCTTAGCCTGACGAGCTATCTCTTCGGCCTGTGCCTTAGCTTCGGCCAACTTCCTCTGAGCCTCTTCGGCAGCAGCCTTAGCACTTGCCTTGGCATCTTCTATAGCCTGGTCATGTGCTGCTCGAGCCTCTTCGCTCTGTTTCTTGATATTGGCTTGCAAAGACATCTGATCTGCTCGTACCACCGGCGTACCACCCTTTGTAACGGTAGTCGTCTTAGTTACACTCTCAAGACTTGATGAGCCCTTATGAGAAGCACAACCTGTAGCGGTCATAACCAATAACGCCGATATAACGACTGAATATTGAAATTTCTTAATCATTTGTCCTCTGTATTTTGGTATGCAAAATTAAGCGAATAATTCTGATATGCAAAAAATTGTAAAAACATATACTGTGCTACCCTATCACAGGTTCTCCTTCACCCAGTTGAGCATCTTACGATATACGTAATAGCGTGAACGTGGAAGACTGTGATTCTGGTTAGGGAATGTGAACATATCAAACTCCTTGTCGGCTGCTATCAGTTCCTCTATAAATTCCATCTGGTTCTGATAGTGAACATTATCATCTGCTGTACCATGAATGATAAAGAGCTTACCATTGAGGTCGCCAGCGTGTGTGATAGGCGAATAGTCGTCATAGCCCGACGGATTCTCTTCTGGAGTACGCATAAATCTCTCGGTGTATATCGTATCATAGAAACGCCATGATGTCACTGGAGCCACTGCAATACCTGTCTTGAACACGTCGAAACGGCACAATGAGAGGCATGACATGAATCCGCCATAGCTCCAACCCCAGATACCTATGCGATTTGCATCCACATAAGGAAGCTGACCCAGCTGACGTGCGACAGCAGCCATATCTTCTGTCTCATACTTACCCAACTTAAGGTATGTACACTTCTTGAAATCGGCACCTCTTGCACCAGTTCCTCTAGGGTCTACACACACCACGATATACCCTTCTCCAGCCAAAGCCTGCTCCCAGTCGATAGACCACTTATCCTTCACTTGCTGTGAGTTCGGACCAGAATACTGGGTGATGAATACCGGGTATTGCTTATCCTTGCTGAAATCTGCTGGCTTTACCATCCAGGCGTTGAGATCTGTCTTTCCATCATCGGCCTTAAATGTCACAAACTCTTTCTTCAATACCAGTGCATTCGCAGATGACAAAGCAGATGTCTTATCCTCTATTTCACGTACCTTCTTGCCATCGAGAGAGTAGAGATTAATTGTATTTGGTGTATTTGCTGTGGAATAGCGTACCATAAGCATCTTACCACCGGCTACAACCTTTGTGTCATAATAACCATCCTTGTCGCCTATTGTCACATTACGCTTGCCATCGAGCGAAGCTACACAGATACGTCTCTGAGTTGGCAATGGCTTGGCTACGGTATATATAACCTGACTTGTAGTTGGCTCATAGCCATTGACCTCCATCACGTCGTAGTCGCCCGAAGATATCTGGCGCATCTGAACACCCTGCATATTATAGTGATAGAGCTGCATATATCCGCTCTTCTCCGACATAACAAGGAAGCCCTTACCATCTGGCAAGAATGTAAGGTTGGAATACACAGCCTCATCAATATACTTCTCGTCCTTGTCGGTATAAATCACTTCTGCCACTGTCGACTGTGTATCCACAATGAGAATATCCATCACATTCTGTCGACGGTTGAGGCGGACGACAGCCAACTTATGAGGGTCAGCAGTCCAGAATATACGAGGGATATAGAAATCACCTTTAGCAGGAGCTACCTGCATGGACTGTATCTTGCGGGTCTTGACGTCATACACCTGAACAGAAACCTTCGAATTACCCTCACCAGCCTTTGGGTACTTATAGCTGTACTCACCAGGATATGCCGACTTATTGTCCTTGTCGTAGTCATACATCGGCATACCATACTCCTTGACCTCCGACTCGTCATATCTGATATATGCCAATTCCGTATTGTCTGGAGAGAAGGCAAGCGAACGCTCAGTGGAGAACTCCTCCTCATACACCCAGTCAGGAGCGCCGTTGATTATCTTGTTGAACTCACCATCCGATGTGACTGACGAGGTACTGTTGTATCTTATCTTCTTGAGGAAAATATTACCATCGCGAACAAAAGCGGCAAGTGTACCATCAGCAGAAATCTCCACACAACGCTCATGCCCCTCATTCGAGAGAGGTGTCAGCGACTTGTAGTATGAATTGTAGATATAATGGTCAGCCACTGTAGAGTGACGGTAGATCGACTCAGTATTACATTCAATGAGGAAAACGTCAGCATTGTTAGTAGGTGTTACCGAGGTCACATTAGCTAGGAGTCCCTGTGGATCCTCAATATCCTTAAGGCTGAACAGCTTATGCTTCTCTTTACCAGTGGCATAGCTCATGGCTACAATCTCGTCCTTAGATGCAGACATATATGCATCAGGCTCAGACGGAATATCAATTGACGCGCGTATATAGGCATTACCCAATGCCATCATACGATCTTTATAGATATTTTCCAGTGTCATTGGCTTCTGAGCCAATAGTGTAAGGCACACGGAAAACAGGAGTGAAAGAGTAATTATTCGTTGCATTGAAAATTGGTTATTATTGTTATAACGTCAGCAAAATTACAAATTTTACGCAAAAAATGTAGTACATTCGCGCTAAGTATAATTAATACATATCAGTATGGCACGCATATTCAATGACTTAACAGAACTCGTGGGCAATACGCCTCTTGTCAGAATCAACAAAATTACAGAGGGTCTTGATGCCCAGGTAATAGCCAAGATAGAATCTTTCAACCCTGGCGGCAGCGCCAAGGACCGCGTGGGCATTGCCATGATAGAGGCTGCCGAGAGAAGTGGACAACTCAGACCGGGTGGCACTATCATCGAGCCTACTTCAGGCAACACGGGCGTAGGTCTTGCGTGGGTATCTGTCATAAAGGGCTACAAGCTCATCCTTACAATGCCTGACACCATGTCGCTCGAGCGCCGTAATCTCCTCGAAGCTATGGGAGCAACAATTTTCCTTACTCCTGGTGCAGAGGGTATGGCAGGTTCTATAAAGAAGGCTGAGGAGATTCTGGCAGCTACCGATAATGCCATCATCCCTGGTCAGTTTGAGAATCCAGCCAATCCAGAGGCTCACGTCAAGACTACTGCCGAGGAGATATGGAGAGACACAGATGGAAAGGTCGATATATTTGTGGCTGGTGTCGGTTCTGCTGGAACTATCAGTGGCACTGGCAAGGGGCTCAAATCGCACAATCCTAACATCAAGATCGTAGCTGTTGAGCCAGCATCTTCTCCAGTAATTACTAAGGGTAAATGGGGAGCTCACAAAATACAGGGTATAGGAGCTAATTTCGTTCCTGCCAATTATCATGCCGAGTACGTGGATGAAGTTATGACCGTCTCTGATGACGATGCTATCAATACCACTGTCAGCCTTGCACACAAAGAGGGCATCCTCGTCGGCATATCTTCAGGCGCTGCTATGTTCGCTGCAATGGAACTTGCTAAACGTCCAGAGAACAAGGGCAAGATGATTGTTGCTTTCCTCCCCGATACTGGCGAGCGATATCTCTCGACAGGCATTTACAAATAATTGCTCATCGTATAATCTAGGGCTTTTATTTTCATGGATACTCAAGGTCATAGATGCCATATTGGCATCTTGACCTTATGAAATTCATAATCCCCTCTGCCCTGATTTTTCTCTTACGCTCTCTTAACGCTCTCTTAACACACGCTTAATACACACACTACCCACACCTTCTCTCAAAACCACACCCTTTCTTTCGTTTATCCGAAATACACTGCAATGCTTTTATCCGAAGAGGGGGAAAAAATCACAACAAATCAGAGGCCGACTTATAGCTGGAGCCCTATTCGAACACAATATGCACTGCTCCATTGCTTGTCGGTATTTATTATATGGGCAACGGGTTGTACATACAGATACTCTCCCACAGGGATGGTACATGTGACTTCAGTAGCGAATTCATTGCAATCTACAAAACGCGAATAGTCGGAAAAAACGCCCCATTCTGAGTGGCGCAACTTAAAATGTGCCCCTACCCCGACAAAATCACTGCAATCGACATCCTCCCCAAAGGCATGAGAATAGCCTGCTATCAGAGAAATAATGTCATTTAGGCGTTGCTCTGTATAAAACCACGGTGTCACCCCATCGTCATAATTGCTATGGATGGAGCTACCCAAGAAATAACGTCTCCCATCGCTGGAGTATTCTGCCTGAACCAGACCGAAAATGCCGTCTTGGCTCGGACGAAACCTGAATACGTTATCATGTCCAGTTAAATGATTGTAGCCCTGTCCGTTATATAGCGATGCCTGAAAACCCCATTGGTCTGCAAAATAAGAATAATGAACACCAACCGAAGCCATCGGATAGTTGGCAACTGAATAATTTGCACTTATGGTAGGATAAATACCGCATGAGCTGTTAGTGAAAAACGATGTGACGTCACTCGTAAAGTAGTCCTCGTTCATATTACGAACCCCAAGGAACAGAGACTGTCCATCATCGATACGCCAACATATATCGAGCATACTGAGAGCGAAGGGAATATTATCAGCATCAAGATTAGAGAATGTCTGCATATCTTCTCCTATGCTCCCATCGGCAGTCATATATGTGCTCAAAGACCCAGCCTCAAGAGTGATATTAGGCATAGAAAACGAAGCATTGAGCCTTAGCAGATTGGCAAAGTTGCGGTCGCCCGACTGCGTGATTTGAATTTCAGAAGTCGCTTCGCAACCTGCTTCCAGAGTGGAAAATGGGTCATTCTTCTCCTGAGCCACCATATCGGCAGAAAGGCAGAAGATTACCAACAAGAGTGCTATCTGATAATTATTCAACATAATAAGTACGTTTGGATTTCATATGCAAAATTGACATCATTTTCAGGTGTATGCAATACTCACAAATGGGTATATGTAATTCTGAAGAGCTACGAAAGTTGTTCTCCGAACTTTGGGACATAGACGTTCCCGAATCGTTCGGACTCTTCCCTCCGTTCAATACCGATTGTGGAAAGTTTTGTTCACACGGTCTTTTTCAGTTACATTTGCACAAACATATACATATTTCATCTATGAAACACATAAAACTTTTAGCCTTATTATTGATATTTTCATCCGTAGGCTTCGCGCAAGGAGTATTCAAAATGAAAGGCACCATAAATGGTGTAAAAAACGATTCGCTCATTATTGGCTACAGACAATATGAGCCGGAAGATTCAATATTCGAAAAAACGGTAGCTGTCAAGAACGGCAAATTCAGATACAAAGCAAAAACGCAATTCGCATGTCTGGCATGGATGCACCTCAAGTCAAAGCCTGGCATGGAGCTGACTTTTTATGTTGTCCCTGGTGAAGAGGCTATTTTCAACGGCAAATTAAACGATAAAGAAGCGCACTGGGACGGCACATCATTCTTTCAGCAATATCAGAAACTCGAAGACCAGTTAAATCCGCTCAGAATGGAATATGACGTTATCAAGAAAGAGAAAAGAGAGGCATTGGAAGCCGGTGTAGATGAGGCAACTGCAGACAGCATAATGAGGACAAAGAATTTTGTGGTGGCCAACAAATGGGAGAATATACTGCTGAAGCGTATTGAAGAACACCCAGATGAAGATGCGTCAGCCACTGACCTGTTAGGACTTGGGATATACTTCGACCTCGACACTATAGTGACAAAATTCACTCCAGAAGTGAGAAATGGCAAAATGAGAGTTGTCATTGACAAAGATCTCATACTCACCAAGAAACTCAAAACACAAATAGCAGCTCGTAAGGCAGTTGGCAACGACACTGTAGCAACTGGCGTACTTGCACCAGAACTAGGGCTCAGAAACACACAAGGTGACACTCTGAAGCTCGAATCGCTAAGGGGCAAATATGTCATACTCGATTTCTGGGGGTCATGGTGCTCGTGGTGCATCAAAGGATTCCCGAAGTTGAAAGAGTATTACGCAGCACACAGAGACCGATTAGAGATAGTAGGCATCGACTGCAACGACACAAAAGAGAAATGGGAAGCCGCCATCGAGAAACATGAGATACCATGGCTCAACGTCAGAAGTGAAGATGCGACGACCGAAATGAGGTATAATGTCAAAGGTTATCCTTTCAAGGTCATCATATCACCTAAGGGAGAAATACTCAAATCATTTCTCGGAGACGACGATGAATTCTTCACATATCTTGACGAACAGCTCGCGAAGTGACCTTTGAGCACTTTGAGATGTAATGCACAAAACCTAAGAGCCACCCCAATTCAATGGGTGGCTCTTAATGTATTGTTATCTTCATTCATCAATTTCAATATAGTCATAACGCATCGGCTGAGCATCCACTTGCATCAATTAACTTTTTCTCCACAATGTTTGTAAAAAAAACAAATCAAAGCAATCTACAAACAAATATAAGTTTCAAACTCACTTTTTGAATTTTAGAGCCATTTCCAGATTGGCACAACGCTGATGGTGATATTGTCTATATCTATTGTATACTCTTCGTCAAATGTGATAATTTTCAGATCCTTATATGGAAAACGTTTGGCGAGTTTCACAAGGGCGCCAACTTCTCGTCGGTATGTTTCACTCTCTTCGTCACCCAATGCAAATGACACTTGAATAGCCATCTCTTTCTCTGGAATCACAAAATCAACCTCTACGTTGTAATTGTAGAAATAGACATTCCCATCCATACCATGTCTACGTATAAGGGACACGGCCACAAGGTTTTCTAATTGCGCCGTTAGACAGTCTGTAGACAGCAGCCCGATAATGCCATTGTCAATGAAATAATATTTCTGATTTGTTTCGCGTTCCGATACATTGTCGGCAAAATTAGACATGGGAAGAATCAGAAAAGCATCACGGGCGTAGCCTGCATAATTTATAATAGTATTTTTGGAAGTCTTGACGCCTATGGAAGAGATCATGTTGGATAGTCGTGTCAATGCTATTGGCTGCATGACGCTCTCGGCCATCTTGACAAACATCATTCGCAGAGCATTAGCATTCTCGACTTTATTCCTCAAAGCTATGTCGCCAAGAAATATCTTCTGATAAAGTGAAAAAAGATACTCCTTTTTACTATCATAAGCAGCACACTCCGGGAACCCACCATTCTTTATGTAGTCATTAATAATTCCATGGCGCTTCTCTATGTCAAAATACAAATCATCGATCTCCACTCCATTGGCCACCAGATATTCACTAAAGTCGTAAGGGTAAACATTCTTGATAACATATCGCCCACCAAGAGTTGTGGCTATATCTGAACTTAACATTTTGGCATTCGATCCTGTAATATATACCATGTATTTCTGATCAGCCAGCCGACGCGCAAACTTCTCCCATCCCTCAATATTCTGTATCTCATCAAGGAATAGGATTGGCCGGTTCCCACCCATTTCCTTGTGAACGTCAAGTATGGTATCGAAGTCGTGTACATCAAATCCCCAAAGACGGTCTTCTTCAAAATTGATATAAAGCATATCGTCCCAGGTATGGCCCTGTGCAAGCAATTGCTGCATACGCTGAAACATCAGAAAAGACTTGCCCGAACGACGTACTCCAACAAACACATAACGCATCTCATCGTTAAACGAGATATTACGTTTAATGATTTTCATGTTAGAAACCATTTCGCGGTTGTCTTCAAGTATTCTTTTTAGTATATCCTTATTTACCATATCAAATTGACTATCTTTTAATCAGTGCAAAGATATATCATTTTTTGGTCTCCCGACAAGCCAAAATAACAATATTTCTAATTTTGGACTCTCGACAAGCCAAAATTCACCTGCAGTCTCCACACACAAAAAAGAGCGTTTGGTCGCAGAAACAAGGATGACGAGGAGAACGCTTCGCTTACACTTGCCAAGCGTGAAAATGAAAAGCAGAAACTACAAGTTGAAAAACTGATTGACCAGAACGAAAAACTTACCAATATCGTTGTTGGCCTACAGGACGAACTCCTGAAGAAGGATAAGGTGATTAAACGCAAAGAGGATCAGATTGACAGACTGATTGAAAAGATTGGGATGAAATAGCCGTTGAGACTGATATCTACTGAGATTTAACTAGGTTGATTTGCGGTATTGACTAGCTGAACGAGGTAGAATCCGAATAGATGTTCATTATCTACCAATATATATAGGTTGGACTCCTGAAATACTTCAGTCGATGCGCAATAGTTCTCAATAGCATCGCAGTCGATATGCAATAAAACCTCAGTATCAACATAATTGATGCACAGTTGCAACATAGTTTCTACAAGGACGTAACTCTATAGAAGCACAGTATGTCAGAATGTGCTAACTTTGAAATACATACATTTTTATTATATAGACATGAACAAGACACAATTAGTAGAGGCGGTAGCAGCAAAGGCTGATCTTTCTCTAAAGCTTCGTATGGCAAATCAACATGCTTTCCAACCTCGGCCAACAGTTGCAGCTGCTCTTCTTTTGAAAAATCAATGTACTTCATATAGCTTTTGCAGTTTTGCACGCACCCTTTCAGGAGCAAGTTTTATGTCGTTGTCAAAATCTTTTTTACTAACCTTCTTCAAGTGTTCAGCTATGACGACTTGTTCTTGCTCTGTGAGTTCTCCGTCACTTGCTCCTTTCATGCTTATGACTATTAGCTGCATAAGCTTATTGTTGAAGGCGAAAATACTCATATCCGACGTATGCTGAAACAATATGCCATGCCCCTTACCCATTGGGACCTTTCGCCCCGAGCCGTCAGTCAGATACACCACATTCATCGGTATTTGCTGGGATAACCCTAATTGATACTGCGCATAGGCCACATGTGGCACAATTCGACTTTTATCTCGCTGTGCTATTGCCTCCGCTATTTCATCTGTCGAAGGCTCGCTATAATCTCCGAGTCCTAACAGACGCAATGCAGCAGAAGTCTCCTTCGGGTAGCAATACACACCACGACCAGGACGGATGATTAACCCAGTCTTCGTCAATCGATTGAGTGTCTGACGCACAACTTCAGCAGGTCCTAGGTCGGCGAAATCGCTGATAAAAAAGACTTTACCGCGTTCCCAGGAACCAATCCTCGCCTCTATTTTCTTTGCAATACTATCCATAATTCACTTTTCTCTCTTGAGATTTTGTCACAACTATGTCATATTTTCGTGACAAAGTTAGAGATAAAATCTGAATCGAGGAAATCCAAAGTCTTTTTCGTTCTATATCATCCGATAACCTCCAATATGGATATTATATACGTCTATAACAAAAAAAAGAATGGACATTCCCCTCTCTGGAAATGTCCATTCATTTTTATTTGTTATGTACTTATGTGCGCGTTACGACTTTTAGAGTTTCTGTCCAGCCAAATCGTACTTCACACCATCAACAACGATAACGACCTTACCATTCTCAACAGTCTTCACAGCGCCTTTGCCGTCTGAATATACATTGCGGATGATTGTAGGAGCACCCGAAGGCCATGATGTCACCTCACCCATAGTAGTAAACGCTGTAGTTGCCTTTACGTTCTTCTCTCCTATGGCATCTCCATCAATCTTGAATGTAACACCGAGTGCATCGTTGACATCTGCGAAATCCCAATAGTACCAACCTTCAGCACCTGGCAATGGCAACATTTCAGGACCAGGCCATGCATAATTGCCATCAGCATTTGGATTAGGCGTATCCTGCGCATTAGGACACTTATCTCCAGCACCCCACCACCAGATTGTTGGCGCATAATCGTATTGTATACATACACGGAATGTTGAATATGTAGCCTCAACACCCTTCTCATAGACTGCAGCCCATCTTGCCACTACATCTGCAGACTGGTATGCTCTATTGGCAACGTCTTTACCTTCTGCATTTTTTTCAACGTATGCCCAATCAGGTCCTGAACTGTATTTATATCCATCTTCAGGATCTGCTCCAAATATGGAGATAGTATAATGGGTGTCATCCACTTTTGTCATCTCTGTAAATACCCATCCCGAAAAATCTCCGGCTATATAGCAGGCATTTGTTCCCGCAGGAACGGTAACATTGTAGGTCAACGATGCTTCTTCAGCAAGCGACATCCCTACCATCGCAAATAATGCGACTACTAGTGTCAATATTCTTTTCATACTATGTGTTATTTTGTTTGTTAATGAATCTTCTGTCCTAAAATAGTATACATCTCACCATCTCGCTCTACAACTACCCTTCCGTCTCTTACATACTTCTTTACTCCTTTATTCTTGTCCTTCTCCACAACGGATATGCCTGTAGGTACATCCTTGGCAAATAGAACTGTTATCTGATGTGTAGCTGCATCAAAGCTGATAGTTACGTTTGTCTTTTCTGTCAACGAGAAGCAGATATTATCATCTTGATTATTCGTACAACCTGTCGAACTTGCGTTTTTGTTCAGATAATAATATCCCCAACACTCTGTCCATTCTCCTGAAGTAATCTTAAACTGATAATCGCCTGCGTCCAATGTCACCTCGTATGTCATCTCGCTTGATAGCTGAACACCATTTGGCACCCAAGTATTGCCATTGCACCAGACACTACCCTGCTCACCATTGCCGGCAATGTAATATTTGCCATCATATTCCTGAATATAATATGCCCATCCATTACCATAACATGCCAATGTAGCATCTTCAGGCGCGGTCCAATTACTGCCCACATAACATATCAGTTTCTTCTTCGTTCCATTAGTAACACTTCTGTAATACGAAGAACAGGTTCCTGTAGTAACGCAAGGTGATTGTGAATGTATACCACACAATTTCCTTGCTGCTATCATACTCTGGATTTCCGACTTTATCGACACCCAGTGAGGCCAGAAAACGCATGGAATACCTGGAGAGGCGAGCATCACTGCATTTGCCTTTGCCCAATCTCCAGTATATTTACTGCCATCTCTGAATGTATCATGATTATCCACGAACGTTGTGGCATATCTCTTCATCTCGTCTGCTCCGCATATTCCATTAGGCACAGCATATATATTGGTCATCGCCTGATAATCGCCCTTGGCTAAAGCATTATTGTAGAGAGAATACTTAGCACAGAAGTCGAAACATGTACTAGACCACCCTGTATCAGACACCCAGTTCTTCAACGGATCATAGTTGCCATCCCAATACTCTCCTACAGAATAATAGGCTCCAGCCGCTTCTGTATACATCTTTATATACTTACCAAGATATCCCTTCACAAGGTCGAAACGCCATCCGTCATAGCCCATTTCGCCCTTCATCCATTGAAGATAACTCTTTATGGCATTTTGCAGGGTTTCATTTGAATGGTCCAAGTCTCTGCTGGCTGCATAACCTCCACTGGCTCCTTCTACAAAATCATAGCCTGCATCCTTAGCTCCAGTTGGATTATCTCCGTGCGCAGCACACTCGTCGTCGGAACAAATAAAGCTGTTGCTTGGGTAAAGAGTATATTTGCCATACTCACCGAAATCTTCATTACAGAAATCAGCCCAACTGTAATTGCCATCTCTATGATTTATGACAATATCTGCTATCACCTTGACGTTTTTATTGTGGAAACTACCAATCAACGCTTTTAGTTGTGCAGCATCACCCCAATCACTATTCTGATTGCTCCACTGCTTAGGGTGATAACCTACACCACCACTCGACTTAGCCGATGGCGGCAACCATATCATATCGAAAGAGGACGAAAGTTCATCTACCTGTGTCGCTAAATCTACCCATTTCGTGCGACCATAGGAACCGTCTTCCTGGTAGGAATCCCAATAAAAACCTTGAAGCATAACAGCCTCACAATTCTCAGGAGCCTGAGCCCACAAAGAGACACCGCCACAAAAAGTGACTATTGCTGTCAGAAATCGTTTCATTACCATGCTAATTTATCACAAGAACAAAGATAAGAATCATCGTCCACCCCACAATCAGACAAAAGAAAAGCACTTTGGACAATATATCCAAAGTGCTTACTATATCTAGCATATCTCTATGCCTTAAATCTAAAAAAATGTAAACTAGCCAAATCGCAAACGATTGCGAAAATTGCAGCAACATTCGTTGATTCACCCGCCACGAAAGCGGATTATCACTTTATTAGCCCAAGAACGAAATCAATCAACCAAACGCCTCCTCTTCCCCTCTCCTCTCTCAAAAAAAATCCCCCTTTACGTAAATTTACGTAAAGCAGAGTGCTTTATAGTATCTATCTTTGCACCGGTTGGGAAGGTAAACTTCCTCTCCCTACTCAGGAAAACAACAAATAAAACATATTCATGAAGTACGCATTACTAACACTATTACTCATGGTCGGTATATCGGCTTTTGCACAGTCGGTCAACACACCAACTATGACACTTGCTGGGGAGAACGGTTCGGCCGTGTGCTATTTCTCTTCGTTGTCTGTTGTAGGCTGTGGCGATAATGGCACGCTCACGTCACCAGCTCTAGACACCTATGTTCTCCCAGCCGAGGTAGCTACCGCTCTAGAAGCGGAAGACATTGAGGATATAACGATAACGGTTACGAGGGGCAAAATTTCGGTTACGGCAGAGGGCAATTATGAGTGCAACATCTACGACGTTGCTGGGCGACTTGTAGCCATGCAAAAGGTAAGATTATCGTCGAGCATTGGACTAGAGCGAGGAATATATGTTGTAGCAATCTCGCGTGAGGGCAAGGTTGTATGCGCCCGCAAAGTAATAGTAAAATAATCTGTAAATAATAACAAATTACGATATGAAAAAGCTTTTTACACTTTTCGTAATGGCACTTTGTGCTATTGTGGCTTTTGCACAAAAGGAAGCCATTGGCTATACATGCATCATTAAGGATAATGACGGCAACCCTATGGCCAAACAGAATGTAAAGATTAAGATTCAAATGTTGCCTAGTAATTATTCAGGTAATGGCATAGCCGACGAATATACTGAAGTACACAATGTGCGAACAGACGAAAACGGTATGGCACAAATAGAGATTGGCAATGGTACAGTTGAGTCAACAGTCAAAAAAACATTGAGCGACTTCGACTTCAGTGAGGGAACTATATTTTATGTGGCTATAGATACTGATGGTACTGGCTATTCAATCGATGGTAGTATGCAGCTAACCTCGGTTCCTTATGCATTCTATGCAGAAAACGCTGCTAAGGCTGCTATAGCCGACAAGGCTACAATTGCAGACAAAGCAACTACCGCAGATAGAGCTACCACAGCCGACAAAGCTACTACTGCAGAGAATACAAGCGCTATAGGCGACATGCCATTGGCTAAAGTTAATGTGGTAATAGATGACCCTTATGGTGTTGCTACAGCATCTTTCCTTGGTAAGGAATATAAGAATGGTACGAGCAGCACACTTTCAATTCCTGCATACAGTCCTGTGTTCCTTTCTGTGAATATGTCCACATATAAGACAACGCCTAATGTCGATAAGGAATATTATGAATACACGTATACTATAACTGTTAATGGCAAGGAGTTTGATAATACTGCTTCTACTTACGAAAAGGCGAATGAAAATGTATTAAACTCATTTAAGACTGAATCTTTTAATAGAAATGATGAATGGATGAGAAGCGGTAAAAGGACTTTTGCTGATATAAGAAACGCATTTTCAAAAGAAACTGCGGGTGAATACATATACTGCGACATTGTAGACAACCTTAAAGACAATACATACGGTGTTTACAACTCTATAACAAAACAATATGTGACGCCACTAAGTATCGCCATCTCCCAACAAGAAGACAACATAGATTTGGCGAAAGGATTTGGTTGGTCTGATACCGCTGGAAGCCTTGGAATGAAACCTTCAGGCGAAACGAGATATGGATATGCTTATATTGCAACCATTAATCACATGAATTACAATGATCATAGCTACGAAAATCTTTCGCCAATATATGCAAAGATTCCAAACTTTATCTATCAGAACACATACACAACAATGACATCTTACAAGGTAGGAAGTGAAGCCACCGATTTGAATGCAAATATGGTCAATCAGGTAATAGGTCCTTTCGACCAGTCGACTAATACGATTAAGATTACAGTAAAGAGAACGTTCAGAAAAACTGTGAATTAATATTATACAACCATACAAAAAAGCATCACCGCAGACACGGAAGTTTGCGGTGATGTTTTTTTATCGGTATATGGTCTATTTTACCTCTCTTCCTGCGACAACAATGGGTGAACCTCTATCTGGTTTATCACAGGACGTATCTGAGCATAGGAGAGAAGTTCTTCAAGGTGATGTCTATTGAAATTGCTGACTCCTATGGAGCGTCGTACTGCCTCCCTACCCTCACGCATAATATTGGCAGCTACCTTTGTGGTAAGGAAAATATCAATCCGTATAAATCCGTATGAGCCAAAAAAACAAAAAAGACCCGTCCCAAAACAGAGACGAGCCTTATCTATATCATGGATTATTATTTATCCCAAGAACGAAATCAAAATACCAGCAGCAACTGCCGAGCCGATAACACCAGAGATGTTAGAAGACATGCAGTAGTTGAGGACATGGTTGCGAGAATCGTACTTGAGAGCGATATCATTAGCTACGCGGCTAGCCATTGGCACTGCCGAGAGACCTGTTGCACCAACAAGAGGATTAACCTTCTTCTTAGAGAACAAGTTGTAGATCTTAGCCAAGCAGATACCACCTGCAATCGAGAGACCGAATGCGAAGAAACCACCTACTACGATACCGATTGTTGTCCAGTTAAGGAATGCATCTACTGTCATTGTAGCACCTACAGAGAGGCCAAGGAAGATAGTAGCGGCGTTCATGATACCATTTGAGGCAGCATCGAACAAGCGACCTGTAGCTGCACCAACCTCCTTAATCAAGTTACCGAACATGAGCATACCAACGAGAGGTACTGCCGATGGAACGATGATAGCAACGATAGTTGTTGTAGCGATAGGGAACAAGATCTTGAGAACTCGCATATTCTTGAACTCAGTCTTTGAAGGATAGAGCTTATCCTGCTCCTTCATATTGATCTTGAGTTCCTTCTCAGAGCAGAGGAGCTTCACTACCAAAGGCACAATCACAGGCACGAGAGCCATGTATGAGTATGCTGCGATAGCGATAGGACCGAGCAAGTGAGGAGCAAGCTTGATAGTAGTAAAGATAGCTGTAGGACCATCAGCACCACCGATGATAGCAAGCGAAGCCGACTCAGGCATAGTAAAGAAGTTGCAAGCAACGAGCAATACTGCGAAGATACCGAACTGAGCACCTGCACCGAAGATAGCAAGCTTGAGGTTACGAAGCATAGGACCGAAGTCTGTCAACGCACCTACACCCATAAAGATGATAGGAGGGATGAAACCAGTCTTGATGAGCATATAGTAGATGAAGTTCATAAGACCGAGGTCGTGAGCAATCGAAGGAAGGCTCATGTCCCAGATACACTTCATCTCGCCATTTGGCAACTTAACCATACCTGCGCCATCAACAGCCGTTACGCCCATATCACCGCCTGGGAAGTTGGCAATGAGCACACCGAATGCGATAGGGATAAGAAGAAGAGGCTCATAGCCCTTCTTGATACCTAGATAAAGCAGCACGAAAGCGAGTGCGTACATTATCAGGAAAGATGGGTTATCAATGATAGCACTGATAGCCGTCATCTCATATATTTTCTGAAATATCTCTTCCATTATTTAGAATGATAGGGATTATTTAATACGCATGATTACGTCGTCCTCAGAAACTGCAGAACCAGATGTCAAGCAGATCTCAGTGATTACGCCGTCGGCCTCAGCTGCGATAGCGTTGAAAGTCTTCATAGCCTCAACGTAGCATACACGCTGACCCTTCTTAACCATGTCACCAACCTTAACTGGAGTCTCAGAAGAATCCTTTGTCAAGTAGAACTTACCCTCGAGTGGAGAAGTGAGTTCTGCGCCCTCACCTGGAGCACCTGCTGCGGCTGGAGCTGCACTTGCTGCTGGAGCTGCTGCTGAACCATCGTTAGCGCCGAGAGTAACGGCATACTTCTGACCATTAACATCGACTGTGATAGTCTGTGGCAATGTGAGAGCAGCACCTGTACCCTTGTTAGCCTCAGCCTTACGCTTAGCCAAATCCTCCTCGAAGTCAGCCTTAGCCTTACCGCTCTTGTAAGCACGATACTGCTGTGGGTGCATAGCGAGCTCGAACAACTCCTCGTCGTCCTGACCGAGCTCCCAGCCTTCCTTCTTCATCTCCTCGCGGAATGTATCGAGAGCATCTGGATAGTTAGATTGAGGATCCTCTGTATGGAACTCACGACCCTGCTCCTTAGCACGCTCGATGAGCTCTGGTGCAAGAGGGCCAGGGAGCTGACCAGCCTTACCGAGCATCATATCCCAGATATCGTCGGCAATCATGCTCCAACGCTCCTTACCCTTCTCCATCTGCATTACGTTCATGAGAGCCATGTTCTTAACGTACTGAGAGAATGGAGTTACGAGGCAAGGATAACCCATCATAGGCCATACATACTTAACCTCGTCGAAGAGCTTGATGAGAAGCTGATCCTGTGTAAGTTTTGGCTTACCGTTCTTCTCCTTCCACTTATTGAGCGACTCAAGGTTTGTCTCAAGGTCGGTCATAAGAGAACCCATCATACCGCCAGGGAGACCTGGACCGATGAGGAGGGAGTTCATGAGACGGTTGCGCTTTGGAATATAGAAACCGAGGAAGTCGTCCATCATCTCTTGGATAATTGTACGGCACTCCATGTAAGCCTCCATGTTAACCTCTGGCACGTCGAAACCAGCATCCTTCAACATAGCGAGAACAGCGATAACATCTGCGTGACCTGTACCCCATGAGAGAGGCTCCATACCGCAGTCGATGATATCACAACCATTCTTACATACCTCGAGGATAGAAGCCATGTTGAAACCAGGACCGGCGTGAGAGTGATATTGGATAGTAATATCCTTGATAGCCTTGATATTCTTAGTCAACTGACCGAGGAATGTAGGGCGACCGATACCTGCCATATCCTTCAAGCAGATCTCATCAGCACCTGCCTCGATGAACTGCTTAGCGAGGTCTGTGTAGTATTCTACTGTGTGGATAGGAGAATATGTGATACAGAGGGAAGCCTGAGCAATCATGCCAGCCTCTTTAGCATATTTGATAGAAGGGATAACGTTGCGTGGATCGTTGAGACCACAGAAGATTCTTGTGATATCTGTGCCCTGAGCCTTCTTAACCTTGTAGAAGAGCTTACGAACGTCTGCTGGGACAGGAGACATACGGAGACCGTTGAGAGCGCGGTCAAGCATGTGTGTCTGAATGCCTACCTCGTGGAATGGCTTTGTCCACTCACGAACGGCCTTGTTAGGATTCTCACCATAAAGGAGGTTTACCTGCTCGAAACCACCACCATTTGTCTCTACACGTGCGAAGCAACCCATCTTGATGATTGATGGAGCTACCTTAACCAACTGATCTACGCGTGGCTGATACTTACCTGAGCTCTGCCACATATCGCGGAAAACGAGACTGAACTTAATTTGTCTTCCCATTTATCTGTAGTATTATATTATTATCGGAAATGAATTATCTGAATTAAAGAGGCTTGATAGCATCTACCTTAGCCTTACCAGCAGTAGCAACGTTTACTGCCTGAGCGATGGCCTGAGCAACAGCTGGATTGACCGCTGCTGGCTGTGCAGCTGGTTGTGCGGCTGGCTTCTCGTCCTCGCCTACGAATTTATTCACGAAAGCAATCAGTGCATTTGATACACCTATGATGATGAAGAGAACAGCAAACACTGTTGCCATACCTACTACCATCAACTTAACAGCTTCTAGGATATTACCTTCCATAAGATATACTTGTTTAGATTCTTAAAAAATGTATTTAAGTCGGGCGCGAAGTTACACTTTTTTAGCAAAACATACAAGAATCACGTAATATAATTCCTAATGCCTCACGGCAATTTCATTTAAAACGCGAAGTAAATAATTTCACTTTTCACTATATAGAAAGGCTACTTATGTATGATGAGCGTATGACGAGCGTATGACGAGCGTATGATGAGCGTATGACGTGCGTATGTGTTTGGTGGGGTATAGGCGTTGGTATTACTGGGGAAAGTATGGTCGCAAATATACTAACCCTATACTAGACCTATACTAGACCTATACTAGACCTATAGAACACCCTTGTTCATCGCAGTTTTTTTTAATAGCCATACACTACAAGTCACTCTTACATCTTTTTAGGAAACTGGAATTAGGAAATAGGAATTATTATCACTACTTTTGCGCACGTACAATAAAACAGTAGAAAAAAGTAATGATAACGGTCAGCAACTTAGCAATACAGTTTGACAAGAAGCCTCTATTTGAGGACGTTAATTTGAAGTTTACACAAGGAAACTGCTACGGCGTGATTGGTGCCAACGGTGCAGGCAAGTCTACATTCCTTCGCATTCTCTCGGGCGACCTAGACTCAACACGCGGCAAGGTAGAGATGGCTCCAGGCGAGCGTCTCTCTGTATTGAAGCAGAACCACTTCGCCTATGAGGAGTGTACAGTATTGGACACTGTACTTATGGGACACAAGAAACTTTGGGACAATATGCAGGAGAAGAACGCTCTCTACTGCAAGGATCCATTTACAGATGAAGACGGCAACCGCCTCGCTAAGTTGGAGGAAGAATTTGCAGAGATGGACGGCTGGAACGCCGAGTCGGATGCTGCTAAGCTCCTCAGCGGCCTTGGTATCAAAGAGAAGCTCCACACTCAGTTGATGAAGACATTGACCGGTAAGGAGAAGGTGAAAGTGCTTCTTGCTCAGGCATTGTTCGGCAACCCTGACAACCTGCTTCTCGACGAGCCAACCAACGACCTTGACCTTGATACCGTACTCTGGCTTGAGAACTATCTCGCCAATTTCGAGAATACAGTGATTGTGGTTTCGCACGACCGTCACTTCCTTGATAACGTATGTACAGATATCGTTGATATCGACTACGGAAAGATAAAACTGTTCTCTGGTAACTATACATTCTGGTACGAGTCATCACAGCTCGCCCTTCGTCAGCAGGCAGCGCAGAACAAGAAGGCTGAGGAGAAGAAAAAGGAACTCATGGAGTTCATCTCACGATTCTCTGCTAACGTTGCCAAGTCAAAGCAGACAACATCACGCAAGAAGATGCTCGAGAAACTCAACATTGAGCAGATTCAGCCATCTACTCGCCGCTACCCAGGTATCATCTTCACCCCTGAGCGCGTTGCTGGTGACAAGGTATTGGAAATCCGCAACCTCAGCTACACTACACCAGAAGGCGAGAAACTGTTTGACGATATCTCTTTCAACGTAGAGAAGAACGACAAGATTGCTCTCCTTTCGCACGACCCACGTGCCACCACAGCATTCTTCAAGATTGTCAATGGAGAGCTAGAAGCTACTTCAGGAACCTACAGCTGGGGCCAGACAATCACTACAGCCTATCTGCCATTGGACAACACAGAGTTCTTCAAGGCAGAACTCGACCTTACCAACTGGCTTGCACAGTTCTCTACAAATACTGAGGATTACTTCCTCCGCACATACCTCGGCAAGATGCTCTTCTCTGGCGACGATATCCAGAAGAAGTGTACAGTGCTTTCCGGTGGTGAGAAGATGCGCTGTATGATTGCCAAGATGATGCTCACAAATCCTAACCTTGTGATGCTCGACCACCCTACCAACCACCTTGATATGGAGTCGATCCAGGCATTCAACAACAACATGAAGAATTACCCTGGCAACATCATCATGACATCACACGACCACGAGTTCATCGAGACAGTATGTAATCGTGTGATAGAGATTACACCAAATGGTCCGATCGACAAGTACATGGACTTCGAGGAGTACATGGAAGACGAGACTATAAAGGCATTGAGAGAGAGCAGATACAACGCATAACAATGCTTCTGCTTAATCTACCCTATTTCGGATGCGTAGCACATTGGGCGCTCATAGCGTCGGGTGAATGCTACGCATTTGACATTAAAGGACGTCACCAAAGACGCACCTTCAGAACCCGTACGGTCATCGGAATGGCAAATGGCGAACAGGCACTCACAGTTCCAACCGAGAGCAACTACAGCAAGCCTTATCACGACATTCTGATAAATGACGACACAGACTGGAGACACCAGCACCTCTACGCATTAATGTCGGCCTATTCCAATACCCCATTCTACGAATATTATATAGACGACATTAAAAACGTTATCGAAGGAAACTGGACAAGCATCTGGGAAATGAACATGGAACTGCATCGCGTCATAGCAAGATTACTGGACATACCATTCGACCCGATATTGAGCGAAGACGAGATGAGAGAAAAGACAGGAGACGAGGAATTGAGGGATTTGAGAATCGGCATAGAGCCTAAATATCAGCATAGGCTTCAAGAAGGAATGCATGCCGAAGAGTATTACCAGGTATTCAACGAGCGCTGCGGATTCCGCCCTTGGCTGTCGATAACCGACTTACTGTTCAACATGGGACCAGAGAGCCGACTGATTCTCAAGGCGATGACACGTCAATAAGAAGGAAAATCGGACATAAACGAAAGAGGTTCAAAAAAGTTACGTTTTAGATGAAAAAAAGTACGTACAAAACGTACATTATTAACTTTTTTCGTTAACTTTGCATTGTGATTGAAACACGGAGAGCGATTCTCTCCCAAGACAATGAATCAATCATACCGCGTATCTCAATAGAGATACTGCCGAGAAGGCGAATATTTCTTAGTGTAAAATAGTGTTGCGCGCCGTTTTCGATGTGATTTCGAAGGTGGCGCTTTTCTTTTGCCTATATATCAACACTACTAACCAACAACTTCCCCCTTGGTCATATAATAAGAGCACAAAGAGGCAAACTTGCAGTAGCTGCAGGTGCGAGTATCATTTGTAGACTTAAATGGCACATTCTCATCAAATATCTCACCTATGATCCCGCTCAGATACTCTTTAAAGGCGATATAATTCTCATCTTGCGAAGATTTCAAGACCAAATCCTGCTTATTATTTGTAAATGCTACCTGCAAATTGTCATTGGACGAGAGGCTCCTGACAGCAATTACACCCGGAACAATCGGCGTATCCCTCAATTCGGGTTTTGCCGAGTACACGAAATGGGCATACAGAAATGTCTGAAACATAACCTTTTTTGCAGCAAAGTATTTGTCAAGATCTTCAAAGTTCTTAAACTCTCTGCTCTTTACCGAACCTGTCTTATAGTCGATTATCCACAAGCGCGACTGACTGTCCCTGTGTGTACGGTCGATATCTCCTCCCAGGTAGATAGTCCTGCCATTGACATTATGTGGAATACAATATGACTCTTCTGGCATACTGAATTGAATATCGACAGCATCTTTCTCCAGCAATCTGAACACATAATTCTCTATCGCCTTATGATAGAGTATATTCCTTCCATGAAGTACAGCCCCATCATCCTTCGTATAATACCTGAATACCTCCTCAACCAGATTTTTCACATAGTTATCCTTATCCTTCAACAACAACTGACGATCCTGCTCTGTGTATATATGAGGATAACGGTCAGGGTTGTACAATGTCTCCATAACTTTATGAAAGATCTTACCAATAACCGGTGCAGATGCCTCTTCTTCGAGTTCATCCGACTCATGCAGACGGACTACACGCGAGAAATAGAACGCCAACGAGCATGCCTTATACTGAGAAATAGCTGTAGCACTAAGTTCTTGATGTCTGCCAGTCTCCTTAATAAGCTTACCATTGAAACGATTATATAGCTTCTCCAGGACCTCCTGTGTCTTAGGAACCTCTATCTGACGCGATGGCAACAACGTAAGCGGGCGTTTGCCGACATTCTCTTTCCCGTTCCACAAAGCATACTGATACTGAAGCTGCAACAGGAAACGCGACTGTTCGCCTTCTTCGGCATTGGAATGGTAGACCAGATTTAGTTTATCTGCACGAGCAATGAGTCGGAAGAAATAGTAGGCGAAAATACTGTCACGGAATTCTTGCGTAGGCAACCCGAACCAATATCGCAAAGAGCGAGGAATAAAGGTATTGGGTGTCGATGATTTAGGGAATTCGCCTTCGTTAAGCGAGATGACACATATATTCTTATAGTCGAGAGAACGAGTTTCCATCATACCCATTATCTGCAGGCCATCATATTTATCGCCTATAAAATCTATCGACTCTGATGCAACAAAGGATACGAACATACGGAACACTAGTCGCGCATCATTCACTTCTGCCAGCATCTGCTCTGTCATCAGTTGAGAAAACCTTACGGAAAGCGACCTCAGCCTTTTCGCTGCCTCCAGCTCGATAAGATTGACCGAATCATTTTCCCTGGCACGATTCTCTAGCAGTTGGCATATTGAAGTAACAGTACCTAAAATATATTTCGGCATGGCACGAGGGTCATTAGGCACTTCTAGATAAGCCGATAGTGGCGCAGTCACATCTGCCATCTTCAGATAGATATACCTGTTATCAACTATCTTACTGTACAGCTCCTTACACTCATCCTTGTGAATAAGCGTCATTGTCGGATGCTGTATTACAGGAATAACAAGATTTGAACGGATGGAATTTCCCTTGACCACAATATTCGAGAGAAGTTCTACCAAAGAATAGACAGAAGCATATTTCAATGGATAGCCCATCGTTATATTAACCTTATCGATTGACGAAGGCATCGACTGCAGGACTGGTATCAGCATCGACTCGTCTCCCAAAACTAAAGCCGACTCGGAGAGTGATTCATTGGTAGCAACTATATCATTAAGCCACTGACATACGCACGAAACCTGCGACTGCGAGTAAGCCACAGATGTAACATTGACTTCTGGCTTAGACTCATTAATAGGCAACGTATAGTCCTTCGGTGCAGGATACTCATCCTTATATATAGAGACGAAACGACCGGCACCATACCCTTCGGGCTGTTGCAATGGCACACCACCCGACACTTGTACCATACGAGGCGCTCTACCCTTCTCATCGGTCATTGGCTGGACTATCTCATTGGAATAATCCCAGAAGAAATCAGCGAGCCCGGCATCGACTAGTCGCTTGAAAACTATACGCTCGGAGGATGTCAACGCATTGAAACCAATAAACGCATAATGCATAGCATCTGGACTATCAGCATCAGCAGAGAATCGCTCTGCCACATCGCGATACATCATACCATTATATGCCAATCCATCATTGTGCAGCATTTCGCGATACTTGCCATATATCTCATACAGGCAGTCATAGAGCGACAAGAATACCTCGTGATACTCCTTTCCTTCTTCATTGCGCTTGAAGACTACATTCCAGAACGAACGGATAGCTTCTATCTGCCCTTCGTCAAGATGCGACAGATCGTCGGTCAACGACTCGTAGTTGAATACATTCTCAAACAACTGCTTAGGGTCGGCTAGATACTTGTCTATATCATCAAAATCTCCAATAAATGTCTGGGCCCACGAATAGAAAAATTCAAAAGTGAGTATTTTATCATCTGGAGATACTACATTACGACCGACCAATACTTCTTTGTATACTTCAAAAAGTTTGAATGTCAGCGTAAGATTATCTGCCAGCACATATTTTGAGCGTTGGGAGAACAGTTCATCAATAGTGCAGATATTCAACCCGAAGATTGTCCGACCAGATGCTTGTACTAATTTCATCAGCGAGTGCTTGAAATAAGACCCGGCACGATGAGAGGTAAGCACAAATGTGTACCTCGACCAGTCACTCTGTGAAGACAACCTAGTATTGAAGTAGTATTCTGCTACTGAATTTAAGAATGTAGTACCCGACATATCTGCAAATTATTACTACGCGAATATATAAAAAGAAACCCGGATTCTGAATCAGAACCCGGGTTAGGTTATATTGCTTTAAACTAATTTCCTATAGGGAAAATTACTTGCCAGCGATTACGCGTGCCATCTCGCAGCACTTGTTTGAGTAACCCCACTCGTTATCGTACCAAGAAACTACCTTTACGAAAGTAGGATCGAGCTGGATACCTGCCTTTGCGTCGAAGATAGATGTACGAGCATCGTTACGGAAGTCTGTAGAAACTACAGCCTCGTCTGTGTAACCGAGTACACCCTTGAGCTCGCCCTCAGAAGCTGCCTTCATTGCTGCGCAGATCTCCTCGTATGTAGTAGCCTTCTCGAGCTCTACTGTGAGGTCAACTACAGAAACGTCTGAAGTAGGAACACGCATTGACATACCTGTCAACTTGCCATTCAACTCTGGAAGAACAACGCCTACTGCCTTAGCAGCACCTGTTGATGAAGGGATGATGTTCTCGAGGATACCACGACCACCTCTCCAATCCTTCTTTGAAGGACCGTCAACTGTCTTCTGTGTAGCTGTAGCAGCGTGTACTGTTGTCATAAGACCACGCTTGATACCGAACTTGTCGTTGAGAACCTTAGAGATAGGAGCCAAACAGTTAGTTGTACAAGAAGCGTTAGAGATGATGTTAGCACCATCGTATGTCTTGTGGTTAACACCGTATACATACATACGTGTCTTATCCTTTGCAGGAGCTGACATGATAACCTTCTTAGCACCAGCCTTGATGTGTGCCTCAGCGAGCTCAGCTGTCAAGAAGAAGCCTGTAGACTCGATAACTACGTCAACACCAAGTGCACCCCATGTAATAGCAGCTGGATCCTTCTCAGCGAAGATCTGAATCTTGTTGCCGTCTACGATCATGAAGTTACCCTCAACCTTAATGTCATGGTTGAAATGACCGTGTACTGAATCATACTTAAGCATGTATGCCAAGTAATCAGCGTCGAGAAGGTCGTTGATACCTACAACCTGAATGTCGTTCTTGAAGTTCTCTACTGCAGCGCGGAAAACCATACGACCGATACGGCCGAAACCGTTGATACCAAGTTTAATCATTTGTTTATTTTGTTAGAATTGTATTGTGTTTTATTTCTAATCGCACGCGAAATTAGCTATTATACTAATATTTCGCAAATACTATTATTTCGTTTTAACATTATTTACGGGTGAACACCTCTTGAGACATCCACCCGTATATGCTTTATGCCAACTGCTCTACCTCAACATTTGCCTGACCATAGGCTGGACACTCCTGTGTAGAACCACATGATGACAATACGAATGCTGCTAAAAGCGTTGCTGCTAATACTAGTGCTACCTTCTTCATAGTAAGATACTTTATTTGTTTCATTATGTGGTGTAAAGTTAGACATTGTCAATGACATATCAAACTATGCCCACGTTTTTTAACCACTTATTCGTAAATTAGCTGAAAAGGTTTTTCATTCGCTTGAAGAAAGAATCTTTTTCTGTAGATGACGGACTGAAATTAGCAGATCCCTTGAGCGACTCAACGGCTTTCTTCTCGTCCTTGGACAATTCTGTCGGAATGTAGACGTCTACTCGTACCAATAGGTCGCCTCGCTGACTCGAATTGACTTCTGGTAGTCCCTTGCCCTTGAGACGGAGCACCTTGCCTGGCTGTGTTCCTGGGTCTATGGTCACTCTTACCTTGGAGTCTACTGTAGGAACTTCTATAGGTGCACCGAGGATCATGTCTGGTACGCTCAGAAGCAGATGATATATAAGGTTGGAACCGTCTCGGACTAGCTCTTTGTCTGGTGTCTCTTGTATCACAACCAGAAGGTCGCCTGCTATGCCGCCGTTCTTTGCCGCATTGCCGGCTCCACGAACAGTAAGCTGCATGCCGTCTTCAACACCTGCTGGAATGCGTACTTCTTCTACTGTCTCTTCCATCACGATGCCTTCTCCGTGACAGTATGTACATTTGTCGGTAATGGTCTTGCCGTTACCTCCACAGGTCGGACAGGCCGATTGCGTCTGCATCTGACCGAAAAGCGAGGAAACAACTCGTGTCACGACTCCTGAACCTTTACATGTAGTACAGGTCTTTACCGAACTTGCATCTTTCGCTCCTGTACCATTACAGTGCGAACACGTAACGGCTTTCTTTACCTTCAGTTTCTTTGTCACACCACTGGCAACTTCTGCCAATGTCAATGTGACACGTACTCGAAGATTCGTACCGCGATTCTGACGTGATCCGCCTCGAGAACCGCCAAAGCCGCCGAAACCGCCGAAAGAACCGAAGATGTCGCCAAACTGCGAGAAGATATCGTCCATAGACATACCTCCACCGTAGAAGCCTCCGCCTCCACCGCCGCCGTTTTCAAAGGCTGCATGGCCAAACTGGTCGTATTTCTGGCGCTTGGTCTGATCGGATAGTACGTCGTATGCTTCTGCGGCTTCCTTGAACTTCTCCTCAGCTTCCTTATCTCCCGGATTCTTGTCTGGGTGATACTTGATGGCCATCTTACGATAGGCTTTCTTTATTTCGTCTGCCGATGCGCCTTTTGCAACGCCCAGCACTTCATAATAATCTCTCTTTGCCATGATTACTCACAAACTACTACCTTGGCGAATCGGATAACCTTGTCGCCTAACTTATAACCTTTTTCTACACAATCGAAGCACTTGCCCTTCATATCTTCTGATGGGGCCGGCATCATTGTGATGGCTTCATGTACCTCAGCATCAAATGGCTCTCCCTTGGCTGGTATCTCTGTTACGCCTTTCTTGCCGAGAAAATCTACGAACTTCTTATGGATAAGCTCAACACCGGTACGGAGTGATGCCACATCCGAAGCATCTGTCATGTGCGCTAATGCTCGCTCAAAATCGTCTAGCACAGGGAGCAGACCTGTAAGTACATCCGAACCTGCACTCTTGAGCATATCTGCTTTCTCTTTGATTGTACGCTTGCGGTAGTTGTCATATTCCGCCGAAAGTCGCAAATATTTATCGTTAAGTGTATCTACCTGAGTCTTGAGAGCAAGCATCTCTGCAGCTACAGGATCTACTTCTTCTGCCTGCGCCTCTGCCTCTGCAGCATTTTCTGCCGCATTAGCTTCCTGATTCTGCTCGTTCGCAGCAGCCTCGTTAACTTCGGTCTGCTGCTCCTCTTGTAGATTATCTTTATTCTCTGCCATATCTATATGTTGTTGTTTTCTTTTTCGTTACTCTTCTTTTTACAATAGCCTTGCCAAACGTATATTATATGACAACTTGTCAGCAAAAAGCAAGGCAACCATGTCATGGTTGCCTTTATGTCATATTATTCGCTGTGGCATCGTGCCAATATGTCAGTATTCCTATTTCGCTAAGTCTGCTAAAACAGCCTCTAGTGCCGAACCTCTGAGGTTCTTTGCTATGATGACTCCCTTATCGTTGATAAGAAAATTTGTCGGAATGCTGTTTACTTGGTACTTGGCTGCATTCGCACTGCGCCATCCGCCAAAGTCACATACATGGTACTTCCATACTAGTCCGTCTTTCGCAATGGCGTTCTTCCACGCAGCATCTCTGTTGTCTAGTGATACCGAGAATACCTCAAAGCCATTGACGCCGTTCTTGAATGTGGCATTGTGATATTTCTCGTATGCCGCAACAACTGTCGGATTCTCATGACGACATGGACCACACCACGATGCCCAGAAATCTATGAGTACATATTTTCCTTGTAGCTCTGATAGCTTCACCGGCATACCAGCATGATTCTTTCCCGTAATCTCAGGCGCTTTGTTGCCTTTGTCTAGACCTACCTGCTGTGCAGAAACGGCACCGGATACCATCATGCACAATATCAGCAGCAAAGTGTGTATTGTCTTCATATCGAATTGTTTTTTCTATGTTTATTGCGCGAAAATAAGGAAAAGTTCAATACGTACCAAATCTGTGTCTGTGTCTCGGAATAGAAACTATACTTATATTTCCTTCCCTTGACGCTCTCTTAACACTCTCTTAACGCTCTTATAACGCTCCCTTAATACAGAGCATCTTTTGACACCTAACTAATAATTAATAATTTCTATTAATTGTTAGCGTGCAATGTCTCTAATGCTGCTTCTATTTTCTCTACGCCATAATCGCGAGCCAAAACTCGCCCGTCTGTACCTATAAGTAGGTTCACTGGTCTGTCTACATCGAATGAACGACAAAGGTCGGATTCTGTTCCTTGCAAATCGCAGATATGTAGGAAGTCTTGTGTCTCATCTGCTTCTATGGCCTTGAGAAGCTGTGAACGATAGGTATCAAGCGAAACGGAAACTACCTCTAGCCCTTCTGCCTGGAAAAATGAGGCATCTTGGTATGACTGGTTAAGTCTGACTAGCTCGTAATTGTTGATACGGGAAGCAGCATCGTATGATGCCCAGAAATTAACAATAAGTAGCTTGCCATCTAGTGTCTCAGGGGCAAGCGTGTCTCCACTTACAAGTGGAAGACTTGAAATGTTTCGAATCTGCTCTGCGTAAGATTCTTCTGATTCTTGCTTGGCAGCTGACAGCATTACTACTGTCGCTGCACCAATAATTAGTGCAAATTTATTAGTTGACATTAAATCTGTTTTACTTGGAAATTGATAGCGAAATACCAATTGTACTCCAAATATTAACGCTGCAAAGTTAGTGCCAACTTTTAGCTACAGCAAACATAATGAGTTAATTATCACTTAAAAAGAGTTAAAGAGCCCACCGTTTCAGCCATTCAGCCATCTCTCTACGCTGCTCGTTCTTGCTCTTGGGACTGTGATTAAATATTATACAGAATGCATATTTATGCGATATGTACCCGGCATAGGCCATAACGCCTGTCATGGAGCCGCTCTTGCCGACTACCTTGCCTTCTAGTGGCGTACCTTTACCGAAAGCGGTTAGTGTTCCGTTCTTGCCGGCAATGGCTAACGTGCTTCTATATGCCTCATAATATGGCTGTTGCGAAATATACCTTAGCATGGTTGCCATCTGATAGGCGGAAATAGCGTTCATAGGCGAGAGCCCTGCTCCATCATATAAAGCTGGCTTCACTTCTGTACCGACCGACTTGTCTGTATATTGACGAAGTTTTGCCATTGCCTTATCCCAGGATGAATGTATCTTATACGCGCTCTGCTTTTCTGTCCCTAACGCAAAGCATATCGCATCGGCAAAGAGATTTATGCTTTTCTGATTGGTGACTCGCATTATATCTATCAGTTTGGGCGACTCGTACCTCAGGAGTACGCGATTGCTCCCCTTGGGTGCCGACTCTGGCGCATCGTAGGTCACCTTGACCGGACTGCTATACCCTGCGCTCTCCATGGCTTCTGTGAAACTTTCTACAAAAACTTTCTTTGGGTCTCCCATAGCGGCTTTTACCTGGAACCCTGTCACATTTGCCGGAATGGCTCCTGATACATATCTGCCTGATGTCCCAAGCCCATACACGTATGCGCTGTCGCCTTTACTTTCATACGCCCTGACGTATATGGTCATGTCTTCTTCGTCTATATTGTGCTTCACTGTCTGGTGGTTTGTCTCTGCCGTACATTCTTGCCAATATGATTGCCTGCAGAGTTTTCCCACAGCTCCTGAGGTCAGATGTACAACTTGTGTATTGTCATCGATATTGTACGCTCCATAGGTTGCCCCGTAATAGTTGCCCATATCTTCCCAAAGTCGCTTTGACACGTAGGGGGCTCCTTCAAAATAGTTGTCTTTTATCTTTAATTCGTATTTGTTACCCGTAGGATGGAATTTCTCTTTGAGTTGCCCTACTATATTATTGAATGTTCTCTCGGGAAAATACTTGGACTCTATCGTCGGATCTCCTTGACTTTCTATATATAGCTTGTCTCCTTCTAGCCCGAATATGGTCTTGAATGTATAATCTGCCCCTAGATATTCTAAACCTGCTGCCGTAGTGACTAGCTTCGTGAGAGATGCAGGGGTAAGCATCATATAGGGATTGTATGATGCCACTATCTCTCCGCTCTCTAAATCTATCACTACTGCCGACTGCGAGGTCTCGACACTGCTGGAAACTTGTGCCTTGATAGTCAATGTTAAAATTGACAATAATATTGTATATAGGTATCTCATAATGCTCTAATCGCCATATTTAGCCTGTTCCTGGCTATTTTATTTGTTTCTGTATGAGGTATTTCCGATAAATAGATGTAGCTCTTTGGCCTCTCTACCCTATCTAGCACTTCTTCACATACTGTTTTTATCTTTTCTCCATCGCCTTTGGTTGTATATACTAAAGCAAGGGCCTGACCGAGTTTTTCATCTGGCAGCCAGGATAGTGCAAACTCTCTATCATAATGACTGGCTATCCTGACTTCCATCTGTTCTATCTGAAGTTTTATTCCTCCAGAACATACCACATTGTCTTTTCTCCCTAGTATCTTGAACTTCCCGTCTTCTCTTATTTCTGCTATGTCATTGGTCGTCAGCACTTCTTCTGCCACGTGTAAGGCCTCTATAACCAGACATCCCTCTTCATTCGCACATACCTTCACTCCTCTTAATGGTTCATACCATTCAGATGCACTTTCTCCCGATAATCTTCTCATGGCTATATGGGATAGTGTCTCTGTCATGCCGTAGGTCGACCATATCTCGTTTTTCATCCCCCTCAATTCTTGTGCCATTGATGGTGAAATAGCCCCTCCGCCGATAATAATTTTGTCTATTGCCTCAAAACGCAACCTTGTCTGCTCGTTCTGCAACATATTGTATACTTGCATAGGGGTAAAAGCCGCAAAGTGTATATGCTCTTCTACCTCTAGCAATGGATTGCCACTTGGCTCTACTGATACCAGATTCAACTTTCCTACTATGCTCCTCACTATCATCATCTTCCCTGCTATATACTTATCTGGAAGGCATAGCAGGGCTTTATCGGTTGGCTTAAGCCGCAGAAAATCAATGGTCATGCGCGCAGAGGCCTCCATCCTGCTCTTCTTAACACGCATCACTTTGGGAGTTCCGGTGGAGCCTGATGTCTGGACTTCCACATACTCGCTGCTATTATTCCATTCGTCTGTGAACATTTTAGGATAGAATTTGAGTGTCAAAAATAGCATTATTTGTTCACCTGTGCCGAGGCTGAGGCTCTATTTTTTATTATGGCTCGACCATATATGCTACGGGTTATTAATTTTTTGCTGTTTGCAAATTTTAGCATTACCTTTGCTCCCAACAACTAATGATAAATGATTACAATGAAATTAAAAACACTATTAACAGCGGTTATTGCTTTCTCTATGACTGCTTTCGCTTCTGCAGAAGAGGTTGATGATTTTGTTGGTGCCGAGATTGATGATAGTGGTGTATGCCATATCACTAATGCGGATAATTTGCAATGGCTCAATTGGAATTGGGACGAGATTGAGATATCTGGCATTTCTCTTGATGCCGATGTGGAGTTGCCTGTGTATTTCAACTGGGTTTCTAATATCGACTTGGATGTCCCATTCCATGGTAATAATCACTATATTTCTTTTTGTAGTAAGGATGAAAATGATTCTCAGCTAGCTACGGGTCTGTTCCGTATTATAAAAAATAATGGTAGCGTAGATAATCTGACCCTTAATGCCCAAATCGAAGCGTCATTAGGGTTGGAAGACAACATTGGTATTCTGGCTAATTATTTGGATGGTTTCGTAGCAAATGAAGAGGAGCCTTTGAATGCGCCTGTCATAACTAATGTGGTAACTAATGGTAAACTGACGTCTTCTCGTAGTGCTGTTGCTGGTTTGGTGGGTAGAGTAATGGGCTCTTATTCGTTTGTCGGCTGTTCTAACAAGGCTGAGGTGTCTGCCAACACTTCTCAATACGTGGGTGGTATAGTCGGCCACGTAATGATCAGTAATGATTTTCCCAATAATGAGGGCGAAATAATGAAATGCTCTAATTTGGGTTTCCTGTCTCATGTTTGTTCTTCCGACTACAGCGCTGTTGGTGGCATTGTAGGTATTGTTGATGACCCGCTGGCGGAGGAGAGTACCGTGATGAGTTTTTCTATCCACGATTGCTTCAATGTAGCCCAAATCCAGGCAACTAATAGATCTGGGAAGGATGGTTACTATTATTCTACAATTCTGGGTTTCTCTAATCGTAATGTGTCTGTATTAAATTGTTTCGCTAATCTGATCGACCATTCATTTATTTACCAGGCTAATACCCCAGATGGCCAGCCTGAGAGTGTTCAGGCTCCTTTGTATCGCGACGCGACTAACCTGGAGGGTGTATCTGACAGCCCAGAATATGCTTTGTATTCTATCTACGATATCTCTTCTGACGCGTACCCTATGCTGACTACTGGAAAATTGGTTTATATCTTGAATGGCGAAGTAGACTCTCCAAAAGACCCTTCTTGGTTCCAAGGTCCGGACTATCCTGTCCTTGCCTTGGGCGAGGATTGCTCCGTTGTCAATTTCAAGCATGGCGATATATATAATAACGTAAAGCATAGCTTTGATAAGAATGGTTTTTGCTCAGAGGGTTCTCATTGCTACGAGACTGTATACAGTAACCTTGGCTATTTTTATGTGAAAAATATTGGTCAGTTCTTGTTCCTGAATGAGAATTGGGGTACTGATATTTATCATACAGATTCTAAGGTGAATCTTAATGTAGACCTTGACTTGACTCCTTACGAGTGGGTGCCTAATATCGATTTTGGTGGTTCTTGGAATGGCGTGGGGCATACTGTGAAGTTTAAACAGATAATCAATTCTGAAAATACTCCTGTGGGTTTCTTTAAGTCTGTATCCGATTGCGCAAATTTATCAAATACTATCTTTGATGTAGATATTAGAGTCGCAGATGGATTCTCAGGATCAATAGATAATGTCGGTGCAGTTTCTGGCGTATCGGGTGTCGTAACGAGCAGTAGTCATAAAGTGAATTTTTATAAAGTATTCCTTAAAGGTACAATAGATGTTCCTTGCGCTACTTCTGTAGGTGGCTTGTTCGGTTCTTACATTGGTATGGAGCTTGATATTAATGGCGTCGTTTCTGATATTGACATCACTGGAGGTACCTACGTTGGTGGCTTGATAGGAAATATCGAGAATAAGACCTCAATTTCTTCTGATTTGTATTTCAAAGAGTCTGCCAATAGAGGAAACTTGAGTCTTGCAGAGGGAAGTAATGGCTTTATCGGTGGCTTGATCGGAAACGTTAGTGATAATCTAATGAGAAATCTGGAACTTAGAAGTTGTGGCAACACTGGTGGCATATCGGCTTATGGGGCTGGTTCTTATGGTTCTGTTATCGGCAAGGTAGGGAAAGAATTGAAATCTTTTGAGAACTGTTATGCTTATTTTGAGGGTGATAACGAACTCAATGTTCCAGATAATATTATCTCGTATGTAGGTGGACTGGAATTGTCTGAGGATGTTCTAAAGGGTTGCCATACGTATATAGAGGGTGTCTCGTCCGAGGATGACAAACATCCTTTCGTGTCTGGATTGATAACTAACGAGGCTGAACGCTTGGCAGGAATTACGGTTGGTCAAATCGGCAACTTCTATTACCGACAGAATCTTTCTGGCGAGAATGCGGATAAGTATCCTGTCGTACTGATAGAGAAGGGTTATTCTAGTACTAATTTCATAGTTTTCAAGACTTGTAACGATAGGATATTCACTAACGAAAATCTATGGGAGGATAATGTGGGTTATCAGCAGCAATGGTCGGAAACAGGCGTATTCAACCATCAGTACGATGATGGTCCTTACCACGTGTGTATATTCTGCGGTCTCCCGGATAAGGAATATTGGGAGAACAACAAGGAGGTCGCAGTAGAGGAACAGGAAGATCTGACTAATTTGGTCGATAATGTCTCTGCTCTCACCGATTTGCAGATTCCTGTGGAGATTACCATCGAGAATAATATCACATACGATGACGAAATCTATGATGATCTCTCAACTGAGAATGTCGCTATACTCGAGGAGTCTCTCCCTGCCAAGGCGTCTATCGGTACCACTGAAAAACCGTTTATCGGTACAATGGATGGTAAGGGTATGGAGATTGTCAACTTCGCTTTCAAACAGAATGCTTTGTTTGGTCAGATAGGTAAGCCTGAATCTGATGACCCTGAGGCGAAATGGAGTTCCGAGGATAATCAAAAGATCGAAATCAAGGATTTTTCTATCGCTAATGGCGTAGTGTTCTCTAATCTCGAATCTTCTGAAAAGGAGGTGGATGCTCAGACTGGTGAGGAGACTATCTTCGCAGCGGCTCTCGCTAATGTCAATTATGGCGTGCTGGAGAATTGCTCGTTTGTCGGAGCTCTTGAGGTGCCTGATAGCAAGGTTGCTAATGCTATGCGCTGCCTGGTGGGTGTCAATTATGGCACTGTAAGCCATTGTTTCGCATATTTTACTGATATCGACAGGGTGAAGGAACTTAATAAGGCTGCTATACTTGTTAAAGGTAATGCCGGTATCGGTCGTAGTGGCGCTGGACAGTCTAAGAAGGTGGCTGCTAATACATCTTCTAACTATTCTGTCGACGATGATTCTTATTATACTCCTGATGAGGATGAACTTAAAAAGGCTGAACGTCTCTTCTCTAATGCTGAGTTCGCTAGTGGCGTGGTTGCTTATTGGTTGAATTTCGAGGGTAATGACATTGATGGTGATTATGGCTATACTGGTAATTATACTTGTAAATATAGCCAGGGTCTCCTCACTCCTGTACTGGCTAATGCCGATGGCAGTAATGCTCTCCACCGTATCCGCTATAATAAGAATAATGGGGAGGCAACCGTTACTGGTACTAAAGCTTATGCTAACAGTGGCAATGAACTGAATCTCATTTTCTCTGAGGATGTCGCTTCGGTAAAGGTTAATGGTGTCAATGCTACAATGGTTTCTGATCGTAACTATAAGGTGACTGTCCCTGTGACTTCTGAGGCTGACGTGGTAGTGGATATTAACTTCAAGAATGGTTCTGCTACCGGTCTGGTGTCTGCAACTCCTGATAAGGTTAATGTAATGGTGGTAGATGGTCAGCTTCGCATCTTCGGTGCCGAGGGTAATATGGTTCGTATCTATAGCTTGAACGGCGCTCAGGTTTATGCTTCTGAAATAACATCTGATAGAATTGACCTCCCTGCATTGGGTAATGGTATATTCTTCGTCAAGGTAGGCAATTCTACATCAAAAATCATCTTGTAATTGACATAGACAAAGATTTATGTATAGACCACAAAAGGGCATCCTTCTGGATGCCTTTTTGCGTTTTATGAAATACTGAGCATCTGCTACGCCGCAATCCCTAGAATTGCCGCATGATACTCTTCTACATCCCCCACGATAATACAACATCAAACATATCCATTCAACAATTCTGGAATGTTTGCGACCATACTTTCCCTAGTAATACCAACGCCTATCTCCCTCCAAACACATACGCACGTCATACGCACGTCATACGCACGTCATACGCTCATCATACGCACATCATACGCTCATCATACGCACATCATACGCACAAGCATAATTTTCCGTGCCTTCGCTGCTATCTATATATAAGAATCGGCATTATGCAAAAAGAAACAATCAACAGTCAAGGGTGGGTGACAATGCCCGAAATGCCTGGGTGACGTTGAAACAGAATATGCAGTAAATATGCTAAGTTACTTTTTTTGACATAACATTATTACTCTCTCTTATCTCAATGACATTCTACACTGATTCTCACTGCGCTATCATCAAAATAAATCACTATGAGTGCCGGTACTGAGCATCAGAAGTGTAAGTTCTGTGTCGTTCTGCTCCCAAATGAGTAACCAGTCTGGACCGATATGGCATTCCCACTCGCCTTCATGATTCCCAGACAACTTATGCGGACGACATGAGGGAGGGACAGTTCCTGTTTCAATCAATGTATCGAGAACCGTTTTCAACCGTGACATATTGTAGCCACGCTTGCGGCATTTCTCAACATCTTTATTGAAATTTTTGGTATAGCTGACTTTATACGCCATTAGAGTCCTAGTTTTGCAAAGAAATCTTCTTTATCCATACACTCTACCACTCTCCCTGCCTTCACATCGGCACGGGCTCGTTCATACGACTTCATGGCTGGACTCTTTTCGACGCTCACGACTCCTCGTATCATACTAATGGCACGCTTTATCTCTTTCAGCATCGAGGCATCTTCAATGTTGACCGTAATCTGCGCTGGAATAGGTGTAGTCATTGCGCTTGCATAATCTGCAACAGGTTCTGAAACCTTCTGTTGCTCTTCGTCTGATATGATGTATCTCTTTTTTGCCATAATAATGTGCGTTTAAATTAATATGTAGCTTTCTATAATACACAAAGGTACTGATAATTCTGAAATAACAGAATTATCAGTACCTTAATATCTTAGTCTGGCACTTCTCCTAGTAGGACTAAAGCACTTTGATGGTTATTTTCCTATTGTATGGTATAGGCTTGACTTTGTAATCATCGGTTACATAAACTGCTGTACATCCTACTCCCGTGGTATTGTAGTCTATGTTTAACGTGTACCTGTCCTTCAATGGCTGAAGCTGATAGGTATACATACTCTTCGTCAAGTTGTCTGTCGTAAAGTGGTACGCATTGAAGTTGAACAGCTCGTCCATTGATATCTGTATGCCTTTGCCTTCCTTATTCTTTAGCTGTAGGTAACGTATATCTGTTCGTAAAGCATGGTCTTGTGGCATAAGGTAGGGCTCGTACATCTGATCTACAGTACGACTCCATACGCCGACAGGGTAACCGGTCTTTCTGTCTGGGTAGTTCTCTTCCGGACCGCGACCGTACCAGGTTATATTGTCAAATTCTTTTGATACTTCTGTTGTAAAACCTATACGTGGAAGTATCTCTGGTAGTCTGCCTTGTGGACTGACATGGTTCTCTATCTCTACTGTACCATCATCTCCGAAGCTGTAGGTGTAGTCAAGGGTAAAGCCTGAACGCATTATTCCTCGTATATAGGCATCAAGATTACCCAATCGTGTCTCTCCTACTTGTACTATCTGCCTGATTCTAACCTTGGTCTCTCCATTCTCCTGTGTCAGCTCAATAAATGATGGTGTTACCATTACGTCATTTAATCCGCTGGTATAGAAGAGCGTAGCGACTTGAGCGCCGTATCCTTCTGCTCTGGCACCGCTCATACGGTATGAGGTCCAGTTGTCTGATTCATTGGCAAGTGGCGCTCTCCAGAGGTTAAAGGTAAGCGGATTGCTTAGCACTTCTTTACCGCCAACTATTACTTTCTCTAAATTGCCTGTCGATTTGCTGATTATATACTCAAATCCTTCTCCTGCTATTCTTACTTGCTGACTGTCTTCTTCTGCTTTGAGATTTGTTGAACGGATAGCTTTCTTGACTTCTTGCTGATTCCATGACTTGAGTTCTAACTGATTCCATGCAACTTCATGTCCGGCTTTCGCCCAAATCTCATCTTTGCGTAGAGTCGCTGATATTGTTACTCTGTACTCTTTGCCTGCAATAATGGTAGGCTTGACTAATGGAATACGTATTATTTGCTTCTGCTGTGGCTTGGTGGCTAGGTCAAATGTACCTTTGGCTAGCTCATCTCCGTCTGCCTGTAATACCCAACTGAAGGCATATTGCGACAAATCGGCGAAATGAAGTCTATTGGTAACTTCTACTTCGCCTGTCTCTGCATCAATGAGTCTGAAGCTTACAGGTTGTGTTGTCCATTTCATCTGTCGCATCTCGGGTTGTACCGTTCTGTCTGGCCAGATACTTCCGTATGTTCTGGTGGTAATACCGTATGTAAAGTATTTGCCTTCGTCTTTAACACCATCAAAGGTAAGGTACAACAGTGCGTCTTCTGCTTTCCCTTCTCCATCTGCAAGGCACTTGCCGTAGATGGCAACATTGTCCATTTCTGCATCTGCTGTGTATATGGTATGGGTCTCTGAACCGTGTGATGCCTCTATGCGACCGATATTCACTGAGTATGGGTAATTGTCCATTATTACCTTCTTAATCCTATCCCCAGCAGCCAGTTCTGTAGTCCCCTGTGATACCTGGACTCCATCTATGTACAACTTCATCTCTTTGCCATTCCATGACGCTGTCACATGATGCCAATTATTCTTCCAATTATCAGGAAGTTTCCCCTCTATGCTGTATTGCTTGCCTGCATGCAGATAGAAGCAGAGTTTTTCTTCTCCTCTTTGCACTACACCAAATTGCGCTATACCCTTCGTGACGTATGGGGCTCCTTCATGTGCTCCGCACAACTTACCTGGCTTGACATCGAAACTGATGGTTAATGCCTCCCCATTAAGTTCCAACTGGTCTTGACGGTATACCTCTACCCACTCTTCGTGTCCGTTCAACTTGAGCGTACCTTTATCTACCTTTGAATATCCCATAAGTTGCGCAGGGGTATTATATGGCGAACTGTCTGTAAGCGTGCGGATATGGTCTGTTAAGCCTGGACTTACAAAATCCCATATAGCACCACCCATGACACGTGGATGTCTGCGTATTACATCCCAATATTCATCCAAAGCTCCACATGCATTGCCTGCCACGGAGATGTACTCGTCCATGAATGATGGTCGTGGATCTTCCTCTTCTGGTATCATCGCTGTATTTACCTCAAGTTCGTATGGAGTAGGATATCTTGGACCTATAATCTCTTCTCCAGGATGTGAATAGGCATTACCACCATACATAAAGTAGCGTGTAGGGTCATATTTCTTACCCTCCTTTACTACTTCTGTAATATTATTCCCCTCACCGCTTTCATTACCGGCACTCCAGAAGAGAATACAAGGATGATTACGATCTCTGAGTACCATTTGTCGAACACGTTCCAGATACATAGGGAGAAACTCCGGCATTGAAGATACCTGCTCAGTGGCGTGAGCCTCTACTCCTGCCTCGTCTATGATATATAGGCCATACTCATCGGCAAGTTCCAGATATTTATTCACTGGAGGATAGTGGGAGATACGTACAGCATTGAAGTTGTGCTGTTTTAGAATCTCCATATCCTTGCGTATGACTTCTTCTTTCATCATGTGCCCCCACTCTGGGTGCTGCATATGTGTGTTTGTCGCATTGACTTTGATTGGCTGCCCATTGAGATAGAATACTTGATGACGTATTTCTGTCTCCTTGAATCCCATACGACTTGGAATATTCTGTATTGTCTTGCCTTGTGCATCTAGTAGCTCAAGGTTCAGGTTGTAAAGTGTAGGGGTCTCGCAAGTCCATTTGTCTGGATTTGATATCAGAGCCGACATGTTGAATGTTTGTTTGCCCGGCCCTGTAACATCAAACTTGTCTGTGCTTAGCTGCTTAACCTGAATACCTTTTGAATCAGATAATGTGGCACGTACTGAATATGTGCCAGATGCTGTATCGTAGCTCTTAATGTCAACAGATATATTGAGATTGGCATCCTTATACTGGTCGTCCAAGTCTGTAGTCACATACCAGTCAAAAAGACGAGTCTTGGGAGTAGCATAAAGCGTCACGTCGTCAAATATACCTGCGAGTCGCCAATAGTCTTGTCCCTCCAGATAATAACCATCACTATATTTCGTGACACATACTGCTATGGTATTCTTGCCTGGCTTGACGAACTTCGTTACATCATATTCAGCAGGCTCCTGACCTCCTTCATTATAGCCGACCTCCTCTCCATTTATCCATACGAAAGAGGCACTCTGAGCTTTCTCAAGGCGGAGAAATACTTGCTGTCCTTTCCAGTTGGATGGAACATTGAATGTACGACGATATGCTCCTGTTGGATTATACTCACGAGGAACATACGGAGGATTTGCCTTGAATGGTGCCGCTACATTTCGGAATATCGGGTCACCAAAACCTTGCATCTCCCAGTTACTTGGCACATCAATATTACTCCATTTGCTGTCTTTGAATGATGACTGATAGAAATTTGATGGCACATCCTCTGGTGTATCTGCAAAGAAGAATTTCCATGAGCCATTGAGTGAAATATGATTGTCAGCAAGGTAATAGGCATGGCCTTCCTCCTGATTGACCTCATACACATTCAGATTCTCAATGTAATTGTAAATATTATCGAGAAATTGTGCATTTAACTGCATCGGAGCCATCATTAATAGCCCTAACGCGATGACTTTTACGTTCATTTGCTAAAATTTTATTGTGTTACAAGGGCAAAGATACATTTTTTATATAAAATAGTAGTGCCCAATGCCCTTTTCTTCAGAGGCCACGCCTACTCCTATACTACTCCTATACTATACCTACGCTATACCTACACAGCACCCTTGTTCATCGTAATTTTTTCTTTTCATCATAATATCTCTTCATCACGAAATATGCCTTTTTCTTCTCTCCACTGCTAGAAATAAGTCCCTTTCTGTTGTAGTAGTCCTGCACATCGGGCAGATATCGGGCAGGCGAATGGAAATCAACCAATATCCAAGGCGACAATCCCGACAACCCTTCTATCTTGTCTAGCATCTTCAGGTTCTCAACATATAGGTTCTCTTGGAACTCCTCACTGAATCTTGTCCATTTATCTGCATGCCAACCAGCTAGTGCGCCACCGCCAAATTCACTGATTATGACTGGCTTCTCATATGGTATTTCCCAAGTCATCTTCTCGGCATCTTGGGTATCTCTGTACCAGCCGACATACTGATTGAAACTAACCACATCCACATATTTGTTCATATTGTCACGCAGCACATTATGGAAATTGCTGGCAGAAGTAACCTCCATAGCCATAGAAATCAATCTACTATCATCTTGCGTTCGTGCATACGTAGCCAGATTTCCAAGGAATTTATCTCGCGCTTCACTATGGGGTGTCTCATTTGCTATACTCCATATTATTACCGCAGCACGATTCTTGTCTCTGCAAATCATATCATTAAGCTGGCGCTGAACATTGTTGTATGTATCCTCATTTGTCCAGTCGATAGTCCAATAGACAGGTATCTCGCTCCATACCATTATGCCCATCTTCTCTGCCTCTCTGACAGCGAGTTCGTTATGTGGATAATGCGCAAGTCTCACATAGTTACAGCCCATCTCTTTAGCCCATGAGAGCAGAATATGAGCCTGTTCTGCTGTATGTGCGCGACCTTGTGTATATGGAGCCTCCTCATGTATGCTCACTCCCCTAAGGAATAGCTGCTTACCATTGAGCATTATCTTCTTGCCTTCAGTGCTGATACAACGGAAGCCTATCTGGTCTGTTATCTCCTCATCTCCACATACAATACTTATGTCATATAGCTTTGGATTCTCAGGCGACCATAATGCAGGCTTTGCCTTAATGTTGATATTTACCCTACCCTCAGCATCGGTAGTCAGCTTTTGCTCTACCTTCAACTCTGGGATGCTAACCCTTATCTCTCTTCCTGCCTCTTTCTCATTCAATTTTACCCAACCTGTCAGCCTCTGCCAGTCTTTCTTGTCTAGTTGCAGACTGTAGTCGTTCACATAGGTCTCCCCTACTTCAGCTATCATCACGTCTCGCGTTATTCCTCCGTAATTCCACCAGTCGTATATATTGGTAGGTATATCACTCTTGTGACGCTTATTGTCTACCTTTACTATCACATTATTCTGACCATCTTTCAATGCCTCAGTAATATCGTAGTTGAATGGGGTAAAGCCTCCTCTATGTGTCCCCATCTTCTTCCCATTCACATACACCACAGCCTCATAGTTGACAGCACCGAAATAGAGTACGTATCGCTTACCTGCCTCTGGCTTCATATCAAACAGCCTGCGGAACCATACAGTCCCCTCATAGAAAAACAGCTGATTATCTTGTGTATTCCAGTCTCCAGGTATATCCATCTGCTTGCTGGTATCGAAATTATACTCCACAAGCTCAATAGGCGACTTCTGGTGCGCATCTTGAAAGAATCCCCATGGAGTCTCATTCATTCTGTAATCATAGAAACCTCGCTCTTGAACATCAACAATATAACGCCACTTGCCATTGAGCGAAGTAACGTGTTGTCGACCATAAATATTGCCTAACAACCCGATTTCTTGTCCATAGATTGAAACCGACAATAGTGTGAACAATAGGAAAAAGGTGTACGAATGTTTCATTTTTAATGATATTTATATCGCGAATATACTACTCCCGACCAAGGATATGCGCTTTCTTATTTCTCAAAAATATTTTTTTTTCGATTACAATACCTCTAGCAACTCTACTTCAAAAATCAATGTAGAATATGGAGGAATAGAAGCATAACCCATCGGTCCATACCCTAAATAATATGGTATGTAAAATTTGTACTTGGCACCTTCTTTCATATACTGTAGCCCCTCTGTCCATCCTGAGATTACACCACTTACCGAAAAAACTATAGGATTTCCCGATTCATAACTGGAATCAAAAACCTTTCCGTCTATAAACGTACCTGTATAATGACAACGTACTTTATCATAAATCTTAGGTGTCTTTCCATCTTCTTTCCCTTCTCTCAATACCTCATACTGAAGCCCTGTTTCTGTGACCACAATGCCTTCGCGTTCCGCATTCTCTGATAAATACGTCAACCCTTCCTTCAACATCTCTTCGTAATTTGGCAATTCTTCTTCTTTTGAACATGATGTAAAAGAAAGAATACCAACAGCCAATGCAGCTATAAAAAATAGATATTTGATCATAATTTGATGATTTATTTAAACTCCATAGTGCGTATAATCAGCACTATTCATATATTCCGCAAAAATAATACATCTTTTTTTGTTCTCCCATAAAATATTTTTCTCCCTTAATTGTCTATACACGTAGAAGGTTGAAAACAAACTTACATTTATGACGTTATTTCAGAAACACTTGGTCTTCGTACCTGTCTGCTTCGTAGCTTTCGCCGCTCTGTTCGGTTGGCTGGTAAAGCTCTTGTGGAACTGGCTGATGCCTGATATCTTCGGATGTTCGCCCTAGTAGCAATCCTCTATTGCTTGGGATATACTCCAAGCGACATCAATATGGTTCTATAACTCAATAATCTGATCTAAATGAGACATTTACTAATAATATTATTTACATACCTATCAATTAACGTTATGGCACAGAATTCCATCTACGACTTCACAGTGAAGGACAACAAGGGCAACGACATCCAGCTTGCTCAGTACAAGGGCAAGGTGATGCTCATCGTGAATACCGCTACAGCTTGCGGATTCACTCCTCAATACAACGACCTTGACTCGCTCTATGATTCTTACGCTGCTAAGGGTCTCGAGATTCTCGATTTCCCTTGCAACCAGTTCGGCGCTCAGGCTCCAGGTACCGATGAGGAGATCCACGAGTTCTGCACTCTTCGCTTCAATACTCAGTTCCCTCGCTTCAAGAAAATTGAGGTAAACGGAGAAAACGAACAGCCTCTCTACACCTACCTCAAGTCTCAGAAGGGCTTCGCTGGCTTCGACCCTAATCACCCTCTGACTAATATCCTCCACGATATGTTCAGTAAGGCTGATGCGAACTACACAAGTAAACCTGACATCAAGTGGAATTTCACTAAGTTCCTCATCGACAGAGAGGGTAATGTCGTAGCTCGTTTTGAGCCGACAGCTACTAAGGAAGTTCTTGCACCTGCTATCGAGGCTCTCTTGTAATGAAGCAATTATTCCAAAAAGTAAAACAATGGCTCAGCACTCTGTCTTTCCGCACAGGAATGATAGTGTTGCTCTGTTGCATACCTTTTTATATTCTCTCTTTTGCGCAACTGGCACTCCCCATCAGCACATCTGTCAAAGGTGTCTTATGGGTAATCCTCTTCGGATTGGCTAAGACTTGCCAGTACGGAGGGTTGACTATCCTGGGTGTAGAAGGTATCAAACGCTTGAAAAACAAGTTCAAATAACAATAAAAAGGCAATCACGACTCATTTTGCCAAAAACAACAACAAGTTATGGAAAACACAAAGCCATGCGCAAACTGTAAGCTTCGCGCAAATTTTGAAAAGAACCCTAAATCACTTCTCGGCCGCTTCTGGCGATGGCATATCAACTTCTGCCCAGGCTGGAAAGGCTACTTTACCTCTCTCCCAGAGGCCGACAAGCAAGCCCTCCGCGACAAATACAATTTCACCAAATACTAATCACGGATTTGTTTCGATAGATATACTTAAGGAGCTACCCGATACTTCTCGGATAGCTCCTATCTATTTCATCTCAACTTGTCACGTCGCTTTTAGTGTGCTTCCCCTCTTATAAAAATCATAACCCCAAACCCGCCTTACTTTCTCTTAACACTCTTACTACGCTCTCTTAACGCTCTCTTAATACAGAGACTACCTTCGCGTCGTCTATCAATACTACCTTATCTTTAGTTTTTCTTCAGCCAATTATCTGTCAGCCACTTTCTCAATGGCAAATCATATAGCTTCAATATACCATAAGCTATTCCTATCGCAAGGAAGAACAATAGCACTCCTAGAATCGCGTGTGTCCCGGCTGGCACGTCTGGATGTGCTTCCGCCCACGCTATCTGCATATAAGCTAATCCATAATGAGTAATATACAGAGGATATGATATCTCTCCTAAAAATGTACATATAGCTCGCGATTTCTTGCCTTTTATGACGCTTCCCGCTCCCATAGAAACAATCAATGGGAATATCAATATAACAACTATTGTTTCATATATACCATTATATATAGCGGTTTCTCCTCTTCCGAATTGTGGTAACGACATGAGTATTACCAATAGCAGCGTACACCACCAGAATCCTCCACTGATATTTATGTGATTCCTATATTTGGACAATAGATACCCGGCAAGGAATGGGAATGAGAGCCTTACTAATCCCACATGCCATTGCCAGCCTTGAATACCCCAACCGCCTATGAAATTGCCCTGGTAATCTATACTGGTCGATCCATCAGGAGATGTTATCACCGGAAAATCTCCTAGCAGATTTAGTCCTAAGCCTAAATCTATAGTAAATACTGCCGCAATAGCCACCAGCACCATAATAGCTGCTTTCGGAAGGTACCTTAACACAAAAGCATATATTATATTGGCCATATACTCAAACATCAGCGACCACTGTGGACCGTTTATAGGATAATTTTCTTCCCATCCTCTGATATCCATACTTGGCAATACAGGTATCATCAGCATCCCTAATAATGCCATGCCTAGTAGTGTGTACCATTTTGTCTGATGCACAAGGCTGAACAACTCGCAATCTCCAAAATAGAATAGCATCATCCCGACAACCGTACCGGCTATTACCATTGGATGTAGTCTCACTAATCGTCTTTTGAAGAATCCCCATATGGTCAACTTATTCTCTTTCCACCTCTCATCGTAGGCATACCCTATCACAAATCCTGAAAGCAGAAAGAAAAAATCAACAGCCAGATAGCCGTGATTGATTATCTGTGTGCCTATCTGGGCATTATATGTCTCAAACAGGTGAAAGGCTACCACCATCATAGCAGCAACTCCTCGCAACCCGTCTAATATCTCATATCTAGGTTTTGAATAAAAAATACCCTTTATTCGCCATATATTATCTATATTACTTTTATCCTGATACCTTTTAATCAAAGAACGCATCTGGAAAATTCACCAGATACACTTTTTGCGTTGCTCTTGTCAATGCGGTATACAACCACTGCAGAAACGACTTGTCTACTGTCTCTTCTGGCACATAGCCTATATCTATGAATACGCAGTCCCACTGACCGCCTTGTGCCTTATGACAGGTAACAGCGTATGCAAACTTTACTTGCAACGCATTGAACCACTCGTCATTGCGTATCGCATTATACCTCTTTCTCTGGTCTCTGATATCTGAATAATCTTCTTCTACCATCGAAAATAGCTGCCTCTCATCTTCGGTAGTCAACTTGGGCAACTCGGACGAAAGACAGTCCATAAGTATCCTCAGATCTATATCTACCCCATCATGGTCTGCAAACCTCAACAGCACATCTGCAAATTTGAGTCCGTACATCTCTTTGTACCCCCTCACTCGCACCACTTGTGCTATATCGCCATTGGCTATGAAGTCGTCTCCTTTCTTATATGTCAATGGCTGGTCGGGATTGTCTGCCGCTGCCATACGCGATAGCCACATATAGTTGTTCTTCGCTACTAGGAGCATATCTCCACGGGAAATCTGCTCGTCCGACATCAGCACCTGGCCTCTTATGCCTTGATTGAATCTTGTAGCTCTCTTATTGGAACGTGTCACTACTAGCACATTTTCTGTACCGTAATAGTCGTATGCCGACGTAAGTGTCTCTATCAGTTCTGCCCCGGACACTCTCTCTACGTCTAGTTTCTTGTTTTCTACCAATTTTGGATATTGTGGCAGCACCGGCTCGTCTCTTTCTATTATATTTCTGATACTGAGCGCATTGGATAGAATAAGACTGTCTTGCTCTTGTCTCACTACGTCTGTCAGCCAAACTGAATCTACGTTGAGACCCAACGACTTAAGTAATCCTTCATCAAGGGCGGGCGATTTGTCTGCCCCAACTGGTGGCAACTGGGCCGGATCCCCAACAAGTAAAAGTCTCGATGCTTCGTGCGAAAAAACATACCCGACTAAATCTGTCAATAGCCGACCGCTGCCAAATTCTGTCTCTCCTGAATAGTTGTCGCCTATCATCGATGCCTCATCCACAATGAATAACGAATGTTGGAATCCATTGAATCCTAACCCGAAATGCGCATCGAACGAATTTGATTCTTGCCTGTATATAGTACGGTGTATGGTCATAGCTGGCCTCCCCGTAGCATTGGAGAGTACCTTCGCTGCCCTGCCAGTGGGCGCCATCAATATTAGCTTATAGCCTCCCTCCGACGCTATATCGCATAGCGCTTTTAGTATAGCTGTCTTACCCGTACCAGCATAACCATTGATTACCAGTGTATTATTCGCTTCTGTAGAGAGCAGAAAATCTGATATGTGTAGCAACGCTTCTCTCTGGGAGGGCGTAGGCGTAAATGGCATACGCGATTCTAACCCTTGCGCTACCCTATTTCTCATATGTCGGCTTTGGCAGATTCAAGTGTGGGTCAGCGTCTGGAACTAAATAGTCTTCTGGATCAAAAGGATCTACATTCGGAAAATCTTCGTTCTCATCTCTAACTACTGCTTTTGCCTCTTCTTCTGCACTTATCTCTTCCCCAATATTCTTGAGGAATTTCTTCGTTTCTCTCCTCTTGGCCGACCTGTCTGCCTTTTTGTTTATCTGAACTCTCAACCAATACATCGACTCCCATAATTGGGAAAACTCATCCATAAACTTATGGACAATCGTATAATTGGTAGTTATTATAAGATTTTCCTGATTATATTGCTGAGCAGTATAAGTCCAATTATAACTACCCGTAAATGATATACGACCGTCAATTATACCGAACTTATTGTGCATATGGTACTTTGAGTTGTCTATCTTGACACTGATTCCTTCTCTTGCCATAGCCTTTATCTGCGATCCAGCATCGTGCATCTTGTGATTATCTGTAATTATTCGCACCTTGATGCCTTTCTTGTGCATCGCTATAAGACATTTGGCTAATTTCTCGTCTGAAATAGTATATACACAGATATCAATAGTCGCTTTGGCCTGCGAAAGATAGAATGCTAGATTTTCTGGTATATCTTGCCCTGGACTGAACAATACCTCGTGCAGACGGAACGAATTTTTCTCAATAAGTAGATATGAACTATCCAGCCATCGGATAGCTCCCACAGCATCAGCATTACTGGTAGCCAACTTCTTAGCCTCATTTGCGAGGCGAGCCTTAAGTTCGCCTCGTTGGGCACGGTCAAGCTGATTCAGTTGCTCTGATATGTTCTTCGGGAGATCATTATCTTTATTGATATAATAATTATCTCTGAAGTAATCTACTATTTCATCGAGAATATTCATAGGAGAGGATAATTTGTTAATCTACTACACGACCTGATGCTACTACCATCGAACGTACAAGTTCTTGTAGTTGTGGAGTACGCTCTGCTAGCTTGTCTATAGCAAATGGTATGCGATAACGCCACAAATGGTTAGCATTGGCAGGATCATTGATACGCTCTTCGTGTGGTAGCAAGTGTGGCATCTGGTCTATCATGCCGGCATAATCCTGCAATGGATTGATACAGAGCATAGATGGAGAATTAAGATGATTATTGACTACCTTACGAACCATCTCTTGGGTGGCAACTCGAGGCGCTACCCCACCTTGATGGAGTATATTGTTATAGAACCACTGCGTCTCATCTGGATTCTCTTCCCACCAGCCACGGATGGATGATATATCATGTGACGATGTCGCACAGACTGTCATATAGTCATAACAAGCTGGATTGCCATATCGCTCCCAGTTGAGCTTAGGCATTCGCTGTATCTCTAGGGCTAGTATCTGCATTCTGCGCATTACTTCTGGTACCGAAGCTGGTATCATTCCTAGATCTTCGCCACAAACTAGCATCTTGCAGTGCGAAAGAAGTGCCTCTAGGTGCTCTATCGCATTTGATCTCCAGAATTCATTGTGTCTGTCATAGAAGAAATAGTCGTGAATACCTCTCAATGTATTCTGATCCGACTCTGAAAGCATACCGAATCTAGCTGTCTCTGTCAGCATAATTCGTGGATGCCATTCTCCTTTCTTCGTACTTACAAACAGTACTTCGTGAAGAATATTGTTGAAGCCCTGACGGATACGATCTCGCTCGCCTGGTCTAACTACCTTAGCATCAAGCCACTGGTTGATTGTATTTGGATCGAAATACTCGTCTTTCAAACGATATACCCCACCTTCTATACGGTCAAACATATCTGCCATAGCCTTGTCCGACTCCTCCGCCAACTGCGAACGAAGATACTCTTCTGTCACAATAGGATGCGAAAGCACTTCTGGATCAGCAAAGAATCCTCTCTGCTCCAACTCGTACTTCGAGAATGGCAACGCTGGCGCAAACATACCCATCAAACCGCTCTTGAATGGGAATGGAATAGCCCATATACGGAAGAAACCTAGGATATGGTCAATACGGAATGCATCAAAGAATTGCTGCATACGACCAAATCTCTGCTGCCACCATAGATAGCCGTCTTCTGCCATCTTTTCCCAATTGTAGATAGGGAATCCCCAGTTCTGACCATCACGAGAGAAGAAATCTGGTGGAGCTCCTGCTTGCAGATGGAAATCAAAGTAATCTGGAGATACCCACGCCTCAACACTGTTAGGGTTAATTCCAATAGGTAAATCTCCCTTAAGTGCTATATCAAGACTATGTACATACTCTATCGACTCTCTGATTTGCTTCTCAAGGTGATATTGTATGAATACACGATACACCACATCATGGTATCTCTTGCTCTTCGCCTTGAAAGCCTCATCTACGAACTTCTTGTCGTATGTCGCAAAATCTCCCCACTGCCTGAAGTTTGGCGTCTCAAACTCGTTACGCAATGATGCAAAGAGCGCATAATCTTTTACCCACCACTCGTTATCCTTGAGATATGCCTGAAGTTGCTTGTCTGCAACTATTTCATCAAATTTCTTATCAAAGATCGTCCTCAGTGTCTTGTCTTTCCACTCTCTTACTCGAATATAGTCCAATTGCGTAAGATCATTGATGAAAAGACCTGTCTCTTTGTCTATCGACGACATCCTCTCACCATAATACTCATATACAGTATCTACACTGATATAACTTGGGTGCAGAGCCTGACAGGAAATTGAGTTATATGGATAACTGTCTCTCCACTGGAATGTAGCGGTAGTATCATTGATAGGTAACAACTGGATAACTTTCAACCCGCTTGCCTTACACCAGTCTGCTAATGCCTTGAGGTCAAGGAACTCTCCACAACCTCGGCTCTTGGTAGTCCTGAGCGAGAATACTGGTACCGCTACTCCTGCTGTACGCCAAGCCGATGAATAGTTATATGAGTTGTATACATAAATATTGTCTACCTCTGGAGACCAATTCAACTGCCTGTTCTCTCCTTGTTCAAATTCTACGAAGTAGTTGTCTTCTGTATTCCAGATACCGAATTTGAATTCTAACTCGTGGAACAGAGGCGTAACTGGTATCTCTACTTGCCAACAGTTATGCTCATATTCTTTCATAACCATCGCCTTGTCTGTGTTCCAGTTTATTATCTGTTTCGAAACTATACAGAACGCTTGATTTGTGCCAATTCTAGGCTCTTGTAATCTGATTACTAAAGTACCTGATTTTGGCGTTGGTGCCGACTTTACCCCTTCATTCTGATGAAATACAGCGTTTGCAAATGCTTCCGACTTCAGTACATCCGAATATGAAGTCGTAGCTCGCCACTCATCTGTAATCAGGAAGTCCGACTTAACTGCAGGAACTACCCTGTCGTGACGCTCCCTCTCGATATCTTGAACATTATCATTTAGCATTACTCCCCATCTATATGTAATAGTCTGGGTGCCGTTATCTGTATAGATATTATAGCCATTCGCATCTTGCTCTGTCTCGCGAACGATAATCTCGCCCTTAGCATTGCGCTCTAGCAATACTACCTTCTGTCCTGGTTGTGTGTTGTAATGTACACGAATTCGTCTACTCATAGGAATATGTGGATAGGTGAGGTAAATAAAATCCCCTATCAAAACCATTGTACGGAATTGACAGGGGAAATGTTTTATGATATGCTATTTTACAGCATTAATCACGCTTTGAAAAGAGGATCAGCACCGATTGTACCAACAAGGCTGTTTATGTACTCCTCGCTCTCAATGTATGCAATACGCTCTCTCAACTTGGCCAACTTGTAGTCAATGCGCAAATCTTGTAGCGAATTAGCATTCTCTGGACGAGCACGGAATGCTGTAATATATGCCAACTGCTCGTTAGCCAACTTCAAGTCACGCTCTTGCTTGAGTACAAGACGTGCCTTGTACCAATCCGACTTGAGCACATTCTCTCGTGTGAACATAGCTCTCAATTCAGGATCATCAATATTCTTACCCTCATAATTGCCATACGCCATTATGTGGAGCAATACTTGCAATGGTGGAATAGCACTGCCGACTGCACCCTCCTCAAAATATCTGAGAGCTACCTTCTGCTGTGCCTCAACAATATTGTTGATACCGTCTACATACGACTCCATATCTTGAAGCTCTGGCTTGAGCATCTGCTCGTTGAATACTGCCTGCGGCTCGTCAAAGAGTCGGTTCATACAACGGAACGCAAAACGCTCTGTGATACGGTAACCAAGTCTGCTTGCCAATACTGGCTTGCCTTCATACTCAAAGTCTTCCAGTTTCTCAAGACAGCCTTCTCTGATAAGAAGGTTGGCATCTCTGTCTTCTGGAACCATTCTCGCCCAAATCTCAGGGATAAGGATCGAAATATCATGATCAAATCTACTGTTACCTACATAACCAGCTGCAGTAGTAAATCCTTGGTATTCTGTAAGTATCCAGCTCAACAATGCATTGTTCAAGTCTGTTGTAGCTTCCAGCATATTGAATGGACCCTTTGTAAGCGCACCTTCTGAACCAGCACCTGTCGTCGATGGCGACTTTCCTGTCAATGAGCAGACAAAATCCATGAACAACTCTGGCAACTCTTGATAGTGAATAGGATTATAAACCGAAAGCGGACGTATATGGTTCATCTTGTCTGCCGGATTGTTTCTACGACCTGGCATAACCGCATTCACAACGTTTACCACTGGCTCCGATGGCAAAATCTTACGATGGAGTCGCATACCTACCTCCGCAACGTATGTATGTACATTCTCTACTGAGTTCTCGTTGAACTGTAGGTAACGTGGATTCTTTGTTGGCTTGCCCTTTACTAAGCGTGGATGACTAGGAACGACGAAATACTCATTGTCATCACTCTCCATAAAGTCATGTACCAAATCCTTTACTGGCTGAGTATAAAGATCAAAGTTTACAGCATCATCAATGAGCTTCTGACCATCTTCATGTGTCAATGGCTCGTAGTTCGTGATAAATGTATCTGGCTTACAGATATCTCGCTCTGCCTCATGATCATAACCACGGTTGATTGCCTCATCAGGACGCTGGAACAATCGCATCTCACAGTTGTCTACTATCTTCACTGAAGGATTCTTGAAAATAGGATTCAACTTCTTGAAGTTGCTTGATGGCAATGTCACTGATGCAGTGATATCATCCTCAACCTGTATCTTGAGTGAAGGTACAAAGTCCGAACGTAACTTATGAAGCATCCAGTTTCCTCCTTGTGGATCGAAACCGATACGTACATATGTACCTATTACTCGTTTGTTCTTGTATAGAAGTGTCGTGCCTCTACGTCCATTGATAATCTCTACAGACATATACTTCTTCCAGTCGCTCTTGCCGCTGTCATTGCGGTAAAGTCGCTTCACGAACAATACCAATGAACGTATATGTGGTGGAATTGAACGAAGGAACTCGTTGTACTCATCATTATACTGGTCGGATGGCGTAAGAAGCTTAACTGCCGAACCCAATGCACGTCTCGGACTGAGGAATGAACGCGATGGCACAGCATCATCTTGAACCACTTTCCATCTGTGAGTATAGTCGTAGTTAATAATCTCGTCGGCCTTCTTGAAGTCTTCTTCCAAATCTACAATGTTAAATGGACCATAGATAATGGCATTCTGCATCGACTTAGAAATCTCTGACTTACCGCCACCAGATACCGTACATGGCTTGTGACAGAGAATACCTTCAGGACGGGTATTGATAATACGCCACAATGGCTGCTGTGGGTGCTTCGCCAAACGGAACTTATTTCCCGATGGGTGAATATATATCTTCTCAGGCGAGAGAGGTATCGTCTTTTCCTGACCATTGTATGACCATGAAATACGTGTCTTCTCTATCTCAATATTTGCCATCTCAGAGATATAGATCACATTAGGATACTTCTTATCTACTGCATATCCCTCTGGCATAACATCGACCTTTCCTTCCAAAAGCGACATCGCTTCCTCAAAGGTATAGATACCATCCATCTTCTTCGAATATGCCTCTGCATAGATATCGTCAGACATAATCGCCTGTGGGAATGCAATAGCACCACCAGCATGCTCTTCCTCTGCCAAACCGAAGAGGTTTGCAGAATAGTTTATCTGTGTCTTGATCTCCTTCTTAGCATAGCCGAAGTAGTTATCCGCAATAATTGTAACTACTACACCTCTTTCGTCACGACAAGTAACCTTAAAAGAGCCACCATCGTTGTATATCTCAGAGTCATCTCTCCAACACATACCCTCTGCTCGCTGACGCTCTGTTGCCTGATCATAGTGTGGCAAGCCTAAGTCACGCTTCTTGAGCTGTGTAAGCTGTGGAGCAAAAATGATACATCCTGTGTGACCTGTCCAATGGTCAATATCAAGTGCTGAATCGTTTATAGCTAGATTATGGTCACCTGCATTGCCAAAAATTGTCTCTACAAAATCAAGGCTCGACACCAAAGAACCTGGAGCGAACAAGTGACACTCCATACTCTTCTGAGGCATCACACCTTTAACCTCTGGCACTACCATAGGACGAACCAAAAGGCTGACCATCACGTGTGCCTTATCTTTCTGAGTGCTAGTAAAAGGCAATAGCGTCAACTCTGGAGATGGGTGAAGTGCAGCCTCAAGAAGCTTTGCAAAAACAGCTACTGGCACAGCCTTCTTGTCCAAAGGAATAGGCAGACCACCTTCAACAATATGGAAAGTACCCTTTGTTGTACGCTTATCATTTGCAGGATTATTCAGAATACCCTGCGCAACTCTATATGTGGAAACATACTTACCAAAGAAAGAATTCGAATCTGGTGGAAGAGAAACCTCACGCGCCAAACCTTTCTGATTGAGGACGAAAGTATCTGTTGGCAACTGACACTCTTCTGGCTTCTTCACATCAGCAAGATACGAGTCAATGAAAGACTGTATACGCTGATCTACTGGCGACAAATGCTTACCTAGCAGTCTTGTCTTCTCCCTGAATGAATTGATGAAATCGCCTGTAAGATTCAAGAACTTGCTATTACTAAGCTTAGTAGTAGCATCTTCATTATCCAGATATATTGGTTGACCTAGTGAAGCAAGCTGAAGGTTAATGTACTGAATCATATCACGGCGATCCTTCAGTACAGCCTTCTGTTTCTTATTAGCATCGTTCTTCATAATTGCGTGCTTTGTTATTTATTATCCGTACGCAAACATAAGCATATTCGTAATAAATTCAAAGCCAAAAAGCGTTAAAGCGTACACATGATAATATACTCTCATTAGTGTACAAAATAAAAAATTACGATGAACAAGGAAGATCTATATAAGCAGAACATACACAGAATAGACACAGAATGAACTCACAACAGAAACACAATAGAATCTATATAGACACTATATAGGCTCAATATAGACACGACATAGAATGAAACTGCATAACACAGGAAGTAAATATCAAAGAATATAAAACAAAAAAGAGTGTGTATCAAAACCTGAAACACCCTCTTTCAAGACCTATACTAACCCTATACTAGACCTATACTAATCCCATACGAGACCTATACTAGACCTACACTAGACCTATAGAGCACCCTTGTTCATCGTAAATTTTTCAAATAATGAAAGAAAAAAGAGGGCGTGTCAGTAATTTGACACACCCTCCTACAATTATCAGTAGGCCGATAAGCCGAGTTCTGTACTCACCGAAATGAGCGTCTATCATTTATCTAGGGTCATGGTCACCCATGATCTCAATCGAACTACCCCTTCCGAATATGTATCCGAAGATACATTACACAGCAGGCAACCATGTTCTGCAAGCAGATTCGAAATATACACGTTCTTTCAACCTATGAGGCGTACGGCAGCTATGTCACCACAGCTCCGGTGAGCTCTTACCTCACCTTTTCACCCTTACCAGCAAGCTGGCGGTTATTTTCTGTTACGCTACTATCCCCTCACGAAGTTCTTCCCGTTAGGAAGCATAGTGCCTTACGTTGCCCGGACTTTCCTCTCGCGCTTTCACGCCAGCGATAGACTGTCCTACTGAGTAAATCTTTACTCGATTCTGAATGGAGCATACTTGTCATACTCCACAATGAATGCCTTATTATACCCCAACCCCTTCATTTCAGAAAGAAGCTCACGAACTTGCGAACCCTTAACCGGAGCAGTTGTATAGCGGAAAATCTTGTCATTCAATCTGTACTCATACACATCCTTGACATTCTCGAAGAATGTAAGATAAACAGGGTAACGGAACGCTGCCAATTGAACCACATAATCTTTGTTAGGATTAATCTCTTTAGCATTAGTACCTGAATTAACCTGTAGCTTGAAACGCTGAGTATTTACCACAAAAGCCTCATCATAACCTTTCGACTTAACAGTCTCAATATATGCGTTAGCTTCGGAATAAGACGCAAAACTACCAACACAATAGCGGATATATCCATCTTGACCAGGATACTCCTTCACTTCATCCAACTTCTCAAAGAATGCTGCATCCGAAGGAGGATTCTTGAGAGCCAATATCTGAACCGAATAATAAGGAGCTGTTGGCTGGTCAATCGTTATTACACGTTTAGCAGTTCTTAGATGCGCAAGTTTATCTTGAGCACCCGCAGTAAGCGAAAACAGCGCTAAAACAAGTATGACTATTAGATTCTTCATTTTTCTATATCTTAATCTAGTGTCTTACATTCCAAACTACAATCTCAATACGGCGGTTCTCAGCATGCTGAGACTTGTCACAATATACACCACGATGACAACGGTTCTTAAGGTATCTCTCACCATAACCACGTGGAATCAACTGATCCTTGTTAACACCCTTGCTAACCATATACTCAACAGCCTTATCAGCCATATTCTGAGATACCGAGAGGTTACCGTATCTGTTACCCTTAGCCTCTGTATGAGCATTAACCTTAACTACAATATTAGGATTCTGAATCAGGTAAGCAGCAAGCTTATCAAGCATTCTCTTAACATTGTCATCAAGATCCTTACCATAAACAATCTCCATACCTGAAATATCATCAAGTACCTGATCGTTGAATATTGGAGTCATTCTCAAGCCCTCTCGAGCCAACTGATCCAACTCTTTACATGTCGAATCGTACGACTTAGGATTATAACCGTCTTTCTTGACTGAGACAGCAACATCAGGATTCTGCTTGAACACATTACCATCAACAGTAATAATAACGTGGCCTTCTGAATCAGATGATCCCATGCCGATATTTTTACCTGTTGTCTGATCAATAATCGTTACAGTAGCGCCACCTATCTTTTCGTTGTTGTATGTACTGATAACATCAGCGCTGAAAATATATGGCTTAACTTCTTCAACAATTATTACAGGCTCTGGCTCAGGAACAACAGGTTCTGGTTCTGGGATAACAACTGGTTCTGGAGTAGTCTCTGCCATCATCATATCATCATCGAAGAAGAGAAGTTCCTCAGATTCTTCCTTCTTAGGCTCTTCTGGCTTCAACGAACGGTCCATTACAGTAAAGATAACGTCAGCCAAACCTTTGTCATAACGATTAGACGAAAGGAAGCCTCTAAGTGGCTGATTAGGCATCTGAACATAACAGAAGTCATCACTTACCGAGTTAAATGGAATACCGAGATTCTGAACATTCTGCCATTTCCCTGAAACAAGCTCTGCAGAGAAAATATCCAAACCGCCAAAACCATAATGACCACGGCTACTGAAGTAAAGCTTGCCATCTTGATTAATAACAGGATAAACTTCATCATCGAATGTATTTACATTCTTACCGCAGTTTTTAATCGCACTATACTTATTGTTTCCAAGGATTTCTACATACCAGATATCCTTACCGCCGAAACCACCCGAACGGTTAGATACAAAGAAAAGATACTTGCCGTCAGGAGAAACTGCAGGGTGAGCATAGTCCGCATCATCCTTAATGAATGAGACGCAACGGTCATTCTCCCAATCCTTGCCATCAAAATCAGCAACAAAGATTCTTACATGACTCTCACCATCCTCGTTCTCAGTCTTTGTATAGTACATGTGCTTCAAATCCTGAGTAAACGAAATAGCGCCTACGTGATATGGAGAGAGAAGATTTTCAGAAAAAACTCGTTGAGTACCATCCTTTACATCACCCTTTTCATCTATGTCAATACAATAGAGATTAAGGAATGGGTTACCGAATTGGTCTCTTTGATCTGAATCTTCATCAGCTGCAGATGAATACACAAGCTGTTGATTGTAGTACTGAACGCCGAAAGACTGACCCTGAGTAGCCAATGGGAAACATGGGTTAACAAGCCAGTTCATATTCTGACGGTTGTTATTGTCAGCCCATTTACAAGATTCTATCAACTGATTAATCTCAGTAGTTGTCCTAGTAACGTGCGACAACTTAGCCTTCTGATACCACTTTATAGCCTCTTCATACCAAGGCAGGTTGTGAATAGCAGAAGCATAATAGAAAATATAATCACCTGTCAAATCATTTTCAATAGGATTATAAAGCTCGTACACAAGTGAAATCTGGTTCAACTCATAATAACAGTGACCCAACTTCAACTTATCATCAAGACCAAGTTCAGCACCTAAATCAACAGCAGCCTTGAAATTCTGTGAAGCAATATAATAGTCCCCATCCTCATAAGAAGTACGTGCCTTCTTGAGTTCCTTACGCTGTCCAGAGGCATCTGGACTGAAAATGAACGCAAAAGCAATAAAAACAAGTGTAAATATATATTTCATATCACACAATTTCTCTAGTTATAAAGACAAAAATACAACTTTTAACTTAATCCTAGCAAGATTTTACTAGAATTTTACAAAAATGAGTTGAATAATTGTCTCTTAAGATAGAAGTTATATCAAATGCTATGTTAAAAAATCAACCTTAGAAGTATCTAATAGACTTAGATCGTGTTCCTGGCTTCGATTTACCCTTACCACCAACGAAGTCATACTTGACAGAAAGTTCATGAGAACCGAACTTAGCGTACTGACGAATTGGCGATATAGAATAGTCGAATGAATAATGTACTGAGAACATCTTCGTAATCTGATACTCAGCAAAAACGACAACCTCAGATACTGTACGATAAGAGAGACCAGCCCAAAGCTTATCCATCAAGAATACAGATCCAGAGATATCAATTTCCATAGGAGCACCAGGTACTATTCTGAACAAAGCTGTAGGACGCAACAACGTACCATTATTACTGATTTCAAAGAGATAACCACCATAAAGATATGTATGAAGGTCACGCATAGATACTGTGTGACGTATCATCTGCTTGTCAGTATCGTACTTTGTAGCGAAGAACTTAGGAATAGCCAAACCTACAAAGAAGTTGTTATCGTTCTTTTCCGACCAGAGGAAACCACCGAAACCAAAGTTAAAGCCGAACTTTGAGATATTACCAAGGAACATTGGATCTCCATAGTCGACCGGATGAGCTTCTGTACCTCTAATCTGCATATTATTAACACCCATTGAGAGACCCAACTGAAGTTTCAGTTTTCTCTGATCCAATACTCGATACGAACCAGCAACTGAGAACTCAAGATGGTTAGTAAGACCCTCTCTATCGTTTTGAAGTACAACACCAGCACCAATCTTCTTCAACTTTCGAGAGAAATTCTCCAAAGGAGAAGAGAAATTAAGACCTAAGGTGTAAGGAGCACCTTCAAAACCTGTCCACTGAGACCTGAATACCATAAGGCCTGACATGTTACCACGAGCACCATTATAACCAGGATTCAAGATACCTTGAGTCTTGATGTACTCATTGTAGACCGCCTGATCCTGAGCGTATCCTATAGCAGATACACCCAAGATGAAGGCCAATACGATATATAACTTCATTGCATTCATTGTTCTCATAACTTTTACTGCTTTGGTAACTCTACTTCTCTTCATACACATTATCTCCTTAACTCAATGAAGCCCTTAAGGTCAAGATCTTGCGTCTCTCCCGTACTTGGGTTATTGACTTTAATTGTTAATACGTAGTAATATGTACCGCTTGGTAGTTTTTCACCTACCGTTACCATATTCGAAGTTGTAGAAGTACCATCCCAGTATGGACAATCAATACCATATCTGATTCCACTTGACTTGTAGACTCGTGTACCCCAACGGTTGAATACCTCAAGAATAACCTGAGAGTTTTCATAGCCATGAGGCAATAGGATCTTGAAATCATCATTCAATCCATCACCATTTGGAGAGAATGCATTAGGAACGAGGAATGAAACATCTGAACCAGGGATAGTATTATTACCGCAGAGGATAACAATCTGTGCGTTATTCGAGAATCGAACTGTTGGCAACAGATCATTATAGATACGGTATGTCAGTTCAACCTTACCGAAGAAGCTTGGCATCTTGGTATATCTGAAGAGACCGCTCTTAGAATCCATTGCAAGCTCTGGAGTCTCAATAGCATCGTAATCAGCATCGAAACCATAATCACCATACTTCTTAGAATAATCAGGAACTTGGATAGTGTCAAAAACAGTATGCCAGTACTTATAGGTTTCGATTACTGCACCAAGATCATTTGTTGGCTTAGTATTCTCATCCGCAGTATTGATATATGTTCTAGTATCCTCCTTACCATTCTTATAAGTAATCAAGATATCACCAGTAGATACAGAATCCTTAAGTATTGTAGTCTCACCAGTAAGTGTATCAGTCAACTCCTCTATCTGGTAGAGGAAGTACTTCTCAAGACGAGTCTGAATCTGCTTGAATGTATTCTTAGGATCCGACTCTACCAAATCAGCATACTGATATTCATTGATATCTACGTCATGGAATGTTACAGTATCCTTCATTGCCTGTACCATCTCGAAGTGGATGTTAGCATTCTTTTCGTAGATAGAGTAACCTGATCGTTTCTCGTAATCCTCAGCCTGAGGATCAATATACTGAACACCAGTAATAGTATCAGTAACAAGAGCAGGAGACCAAACTACATCAACCTTGCGGCTCCAATCGATATATCTATGGTTACCGAACTTCTCATAAGAAGGATAGAGAACCTGACTTGTTGAGTTGTGCTTCTTGTTCAAGTAGAGGTAAACGTTGTAAGCAACAAGCTCCTCATCAATGAACTCAATAGAACCAACAGAAGCCGAACAACCAGTCAATGGGTTAGTAGCGATTACCTCGTAGATACCAGAACCCCAGCCCTGAGATATATCTTCTTCACCGCTGCCTACCTTACCGAATGATACCCAGCCCTTCTCCTGTGAAGCATCGTCACAGAAGATATGGCTTACCAAGTAATCCGGACCAAGTGGGCTATCTACGTGACGCAAGTCATAGAACATACCACTTATTGGGTTCTCGAGAATTACAAAGCCTGCATCAACGATACCGTAATCAGTACTCATTACATCTCTGTTAGGTACTTCAACGATCTCGCCACCAACTTCTACCTGCTTCAAGAGAGCATAGTAAACTTGATTATATGTAGGAGAAGTTGACACAGTATCAATAGGCAATGGATTCTCATAGATAACGAGGTCCGCTGTATTAATGATACATCCATCAGTCTCCTCGATCGATACGAAGTAACTTGTACCTGCAACATCACCAGTAGCACCATAAGCATTATCGCCAGCGTTAGCACCCCAACCAGTGAACCAGAGAGTATCAACAGGCTGTGAAACATAACCAGGGATAAATGATGAGTAATCAGGTATCTCCTGCATATCAAGCATCTCTACACGCTCTATAGTTGTAGCAGAGTCAACAACCTCAGTTGTTCTCTGGAAGAGACGATAGATATTGCCTGGCTCAGCATTCTTGAAGAATAGGCCGACACCCGACTCATCAGCACAATACTCACCATGGAGCTCGAGGCTGTGGTTAGGAACGAGGCACGATACAGTATCAACATTGTGAGCGTGCATTGGATCTGGCATAAATCTATTAGCCAATGCTGCAGAACCCTTAATGTTGAAATCGAGAGAATCAATCATGTAAGGACCACACTCGTTATTAGATACCTTCAAGAATACTCGATACATCTGACTCTGATCAAAGTTGCCGAAGTATTGAGGAGCAATATTTACAGATGATGTACTATGAGCGTATTCAGCTGTATCTGTTACAATCTTAGTTGTAGAAGTTACAGTATCAACAACCTCAACAAGCTTGAAGAACTCGTAAGAGAATGTCGAGATATCAGCCATACCCTTCACATCAGCAATCAAAGAAACGCTACTGCTGCTACAGATCTGAGGTACGATAGTATCATTCTTCTCCCACTTCTTACCCTCGATGAACATATCGAATGAACCGAATGGCTCAACGAATGAGTTGAAGTCGACAACCTGAGTTGGATACTCGTAGTAGCAAGTTGTGTCATTTGTTACGACAGTCAACTTATACTCCATCTTATCAGAACCAGAGATAAAGTACTTAAGCTTATCGCCTGTACCGATGATTGTATCGACTACCACTGTAGTATCAGCCAAATCAACAGTTGTGAAGATATACTGGTAACCAGACTGAGAGCCATCGAGGACGAGAGAACCATCACCATGGTTACAGCTCATCTCAGCAGTCAACAAGAACTTATCTATGACAGTTCTGTTAACCTTGATAGCGCCATACATCTGTGTGAGGCAATCGTAGTTACGATAAGTATCATTTGAAGCCCATACGCTATATGAACCCTCAGCAAGATCAAGAGTAATGTAACCCTCAGCATCAACCTGCTTAGTGAAGAGTGGAGCGACCTCACGTGGAGATGAGATATCATCATTAGCCATGAAGTAGTATGTATAACCACTCTTATAGATATTAGACTTATAAACTGTAGTCTCAGCATCACAGATATTCAAAGTATCAGTAACATCCAAAGTATCTACAGCAGTGAGTCTGAACAAATATGGATCAAGTTCATAAGGACCACACTCATTATTGCTAATAGAGAGAGTAACCTTATAGAGGTTATTTGGAGCGAACTTAGCCAAGTCAAATTCCTTAGAAAGGATATTTGTAGAGACTGTGTCAGCGTCAACCTCAGAATATGTACTATCTACTGCATTGAACTGCTCGAACTTGTACTCGTAGGTTGTTACAGAAGACATACCCTGAATTGTAGGGATGAATGTAACAGGCAACTCGTGGCAGAATGTTGCTGTATCAGCAGAAGACCACTTATTACCAACGATGAGAAGATCGAGAGAACCAGTAGGTGTAGAGAACTTAGTAAAGTCTACATCGATTGGATCGTAATGTACAGGACAAGCACCATCACCATTAGTAACAGTCAAAGAGTAAGATACTGTATCTGTACCAAGAACTGTCCAAGTCAAAGCACTACCGAGACCAGTCTGAGTTTCAACTACATTACCATCCTTATCAGAAATAGTATAGAAGTAACCAGGCTGAGAACCATTGAGGAGAATATTAGCAACACCCTCAGTACATGTCATCTCAGATGTGAGGCTATACTGAATTGTCTCAACAGACTTAATATCGAGTACGCCATCCATCTTCTGGAGACAGTCAAATGGACGATATTCATCGAATGATGCCCAAACGGTATAAACACCCGCAGGGAAATCAGCCTTAATATTACCATTCTCATCAGCCTTACGAGTTACCATAGCAGCCTTCTCCACAGGTGAAGATTCAGAATCCTCAAGCATGAAGTGGTATGTGATACCTGGCTGGTATGCGTAAGAGTCGTATGCGTAGACAATAGACTTATCGTCACCCGACTGACAGATGAGGCCTGTATCAGTGATTGTCAATGGAGTAATAATAGGAGTGCTCAAAGTTGCAGGAGCAATCTCACCATCCATCAATAGATCACAAGAACCTTGGTAAGCTACGGCATAAGCCTTAGCATTAGGATCTGTTACATTGTTTTCAAGTTCAACAACGATTGGGTCACCTGTACCAGCAGCGCTGAACAACTCAGTCTCGACGCCATCAGCAGAGAGGAATACCTTATAGTCGACACCCTCCTGAGAACCGATGAGAGTATACTCAATCTTACCGCCACAGATTGCAGCTGCGGTCAATTGGTAAGTATTGATATTGTGTACCTCGTATGTGAACTTATCAATGAATGCAGGACAAGCGAACTCATCGTAAGAAGCCATCACAATGTAGTCACCAGCTACAGAAAGGGCAACTGGAAGTTTCTTACCCATATACTTACGGATGATGAGATCATCAGCCTTATCCTGATCCTCGACAATGCTTGCGAGCATATCAGTTGTTACACCCTTCTCGAAGTTAGCGAGCTCCTCAGCATTATCAGAACGATAGATATAGAAAGTAACGCCCTCGAATGGATCAGTATTATCTTCAAGTTTAGTTACACCGATCTCAATCTTCTCAGACTTACCATTGCAAGACTTGAATGAGCCAGAGAGTGTAACGTAGTCCTTATTAATGTCACCACGCTTAACGACCTTAACCTCATTCTTCATTGCAGAAGTACAGCCTGTGATAATGTTACGAGCAATTACAGTGTACAAGTCAGGATCGAGGAATCGAGGATCAGTAGAACTTGTTCTAGGGAACATCAATTCGCCATTATCATCACGACCCATTACCTTGACAAGGTTACCATCCTTATCAGTGTACTCAATCATCTGCTGCAAGTTCTCGTCGAATACATAGAGGACATACTCTACGTCAGCCTCAGACTCAGGGAGAGTGAGCTGGATATCAGACAAGTCACCGCAGAAGATATTTCTACCTGTAAGTTCGAATGACTTAGGAAGAGGATTAACAGTGAACTGGATCTGGCCGAGAGTTACAGGGCAAGTCTCAACCTCTTCGCCATCGATTACCTCGAGACGAGCAGCAGTTACAGTGAGCATTGTGCTGCTTGTGAACTGACGGTTAAAGATAAGAGCGTCGCCATCTTCAACAGCATCAGTCTTAGATGTCATAATGAGGTTACCATTAACATCGTAAACCTTGTAGACAACGTTAACCTGATGAGACTGGAGGCGAACTTGAGTTGCACCACTACCCTGACACATTGTTGGGTTAGTGAACTCAGGAACTACCATCTTGATGAAGTCCTCAGCGATTGTCACAGGGTCGAACTCATCAGCACAAGAAGTAACGGCATCAGCATAGTTGACAGTAACGTAGAAGTCACCATCGACTGCGATATTATTAAATCTAATCTCGCCTCCATTACCAAGAGCTGAAGACTTAGGTTCTACGCCCTCAGCTGCGAAGCCGCCATCGATGAATGGAGAAGCAGCACCTACAGCGTAGAGAGTATAAACATAACCCTCACGAGTATTTGTCACTGTGATATCCTTACCATAGCAAGAATCGATTGCCTTGCGCTCAGCGTTATCAACTACAGCGACAACCTCACCAGCCTTACCAGGACGAGGACGAACATTTACTGTAGCAGTAGCAACAACCACTTCGTCACATACAACACCATCTACACTCTGGTAAGCCTTAACTGTAAATGTATGTTCACCCTCAGTAAGGTCGATCTCGATAGCGAGAGAACCATTAGCTGGAGAACGAAGATCCTTAAGTTCGTTGCTTAGCTTATCGCTAACTACAGCATCATTCTCATAGATTGTGTAGAATGGATCTGTAGCGAGAGCATTAATTGTGAGGACTGCAGAAGCAGTACCATCAGACTCGAGACAGAAGTCGTTCTTATTGAACTTAGCCTCGATAGGCTGAGGAGTGATGAGAGTTCTAATCTCGAATGATGGCAACTGAGTATTAGCACAGTCGAGACCCATCTTCTCGAGGTTAGTATTAACTACCAAGATATGGTAGATACCGCCCTCAGTTACATTGAAGTTATCTGTTGCAGCAGTAGCACCAGAAATCACGTTGTAAGAAGTGTAATCATTATAAGTAGGCTCCTCACGGAAGAGACGGTACTCATAGTAATTCTCATGCTCAGCAGTAACTGAGACAGCTACTGTAGAGCCCTCGCAGAAGTAAGCTGGAGCATTTACAGTGAACTTATCAGCATCAGGAGCAGAGTAACCTGCAACATTTACAAAATTAGTAGAGAGAGGTTGGATACAACCATCGAGATCGATACCGAGGAAGTACTGACCATCACCCTTCATATCGTCATCAGCAGTATTACCGAGAACGAGAGCAGCACCAGAGCCCTGGATTTGCTTAACGATTTCAGAAGCAGAAGCAGGAGTTGCCTTGAAGTACAAGTTGTAGAGAATCTCAGCATCAGAAGTCTCTGTTGTAAGAGTTACACCTGACTTCTCGTTCTTACAGTAGTATGCATATTGTGGATTACCATCAGCAGAGATTGTCACCTTGCTTGTTGGGTAACCCTCGATTGTGTAGACATTAACGATCTGATCACCGCAGAACTCATTTACTGGGTTAGTACGACGAATCTCGTATACGCCAATTCTATCGATTTCTGCAGGGAATACGATTACACCCGATGCATCAGCTACGACTGGAGCATCATATATTGGAGCGTTATCCAAGTAAACCTGATAGAGGTAACCCTCGATAGCGTTAGTCAGAGTGAACTTATCGCCACACTTCTGAGCTGTACCTGTTGGAGTAGCAGACTCAACAATCTCGTTGAATACCTCAGTGAGGACAACAACGTTCTTCATTGCGACAGACTCATCAGGCAAAGACTCATGGAATCCGATTACAGAATAAGTATTAGAAGCCTCAGCGAGAGATACCGAAGTAGCCTCAACAGTCTGGAGACCTGTCCACTCTATTGACTGACCATCAGTTTCAACCTTGAGACGTCCAATCTCGACATTATCCTCATTACGTGTAAGGATATATGTTACGCCATACTGTGGAGTAGCGACAGAGATTGTAGCACCTGAAGCGCGCTCACTAGAGCAGTAAGTTGCAGGAGTTATAACGACCTCAGAAGGGAGGACACCAGGGAGAACCTCAATATCCTCCTGGAGAGTGATGAAGCAACCATACTCGTTATATACATTAACAACTACTGTTGCTGATTCAGCAGGATTGAACTTAAATACATTCTCTGTACCCTCGTACTGCAAGTCAGAACCCAAGAAGAATTCATACTTGAAGAAGCCTGGAGTTACTGTAGCCACAACCTCAGTATTAGCTATCACGAGCTTAGACTCAGGAACGATAGACAATGTAGCCTCAGGAACAGGGAATTCGATTGTGAAGGTAAACTCTGTACTTGAGCAACCAGAAGTGAGGTCCTCAATCTGTACAGTATAAGTACCAGCCATATCAGCAGTAATAGCGTCGAAAGTCAAAGTTGGAGTAGCCCAATCGATATCAGCGCCATCCTTAGTGAAGTGATATACGAAATTACCTGTAGCAGGAGTAGAATTTACAGTCAATGTAAGAGCATTACCTGCGCAGAGGTGGAATGCATCGACATTACCCTCGGCATCAGATACGCTAGTAATAACTGGAGTAGCTACTGCGGTAAGAGTTCTTTCGATACCAAGGCTCTGGCAACCATTCTCATCAACAGCATAAACTCTAACGACGAGAGACTCACCATCAACCTGATCAGGAGATACTGCCTTAACAGTAATCTTATCCTCAGTATTTACCGAACCGAAATGGAGAGTATTGATATCCCAGAGAGAATTTGTGATAGCAGCCTCGTTACCCTCAGCTGGCTTAATAGCGAGATATCTCTCCTCACCATCGAGGCAAAGGATATTAGTAGAGATCTCCTCATCCCAAACGATAGTTGGGATAGAGTGAACATCGAGAGAAACCGACCTTGTAGTCTCGCAACCAAACTCGTTGGTAGCAGTTACAGAATATGTACCAGCTGACTCATTTGCCACACTAGCGACAAAATATGTTTCAGATGTAGCACCTGAGATAGCTACTCCGTTGAAGTACCACTGGTAATCTACAGATGCGGCACCCTGGAGGTCGACATCAACGATACCAAGAGAGAGTTCAGTACCGAGACAAGCACTCAGAGGAGCGCTAAGCTCGAAGAGAACCTGCTTCTTAGCGACGATTGAGAAGTGCTGTTCAGCAGGGCTCACGCAGTCGCCAGTATACTTAACGAGAGTATATTCATTATCAGAAGTAATAGGGAACGAGCAGTTATCAGCCGAAGAGTCAACGACAACAACGCCTTCCTTATCCTTGATTCTGTAGCTTACGCCATCAAGGTTAGAGAATACGATGTTAGCATCTGTACCCTGGCAGAGGTCGAACTTCTTACCCTCTACATAATCGATATTATTAATCTTGAACTGAAGTTCCTCGAAGTCCTTAACAACAAGGTCGAACTCGAGAGCATCAGCCTGACAACCCTTAACACCAGAGTTATCAATCCAAGCATTTACTACAGCATGGAAAGTACCAGTCTGTGCAGGAGTTGAGAAGTGGAATGTAGATGATGTAGCAGTAGATTCTACCAAAGCAGCATCTACAGGAGTACCATCAAGAGACCATTCGAATATCAGATTCTCACCATTAGCACTAGTAACAGTCACATCACGTTGAGAAGGATCAGCAGGACAAACCTGAACCTTAGCACCATCAACACTAGTGAGGACTGGGTTATTGATGATAGTTACTGTCTGAGCTACAGAAGCAGGAGAAACGCAACCGAGAGCGCTTACACCTACAGCGTAGTAAGTTGTAGTTTCATCGAGGTGAGCTGGAGAAGTAAATGTAGTACCATCAGCAACCTTAACGTCACCATTGACACCATCAACCTTGTACCACTCATAAGAGAGAGTTGCAAGAGGAGCATCTACGCTGATAACAGTCTCGTGAGAAGCATCGTTCAAGCAATACTCAGCAGAACCGAGGATAACCGGAGCGAGAGGGAGAGCCTGAACACTTACAGAGAACTCGTATGGAAGGCTTTGACAATTTGTAGTGAAGTTAGCATCAGTAGCAATTACGCTGAAGTTGACATCACCAGCAACATCATTCTTCACATTAAGTTCGAATGAGGCACCAGTACCAAGTTCTACACCGTCCTTATCATACCAAGTGTATATATATTTCTCACGAAGAGTCTCCTCTGTAATTGTAGCGACTACAGTCTCGGAACCATTACCGAAGCAGATTTCAGTTGCGCTTAATGTAGCAGCTGGCTTAGTAGGGATAGGGTTAACATTGATTGTTATATCAGTCTTATCAGACAGACAATGGTTAGACTCAGAAGAAGTAGCGATAGCATAGAACTTATAGTTACCCTTAGCCCAAGTCTTGCTGATAGACAAAGTAGAACCAGTGCCTTGAGAAACATCCATAGCATCGTACCACTCATAAGATTCTACAGGAGCAGGAGAGCCCTCAGCAGAAGCAGAAAGCTCAACTGTTTGATCAATGCCGGCGCAGAAATCAGTCTTATCAGAAGTTACCTTAATAACAGGCTTCTTCTCGACAGTGACCTTATAAGTATCAACAGCCTGACAAGAAACCAAACCAGCCTCTGTTACGGTAACTGTATAAGTAGTAGTCTCTGTAGGACTATGCATTAAATCTTTATCATAGCCAAGATCGCCGTCCTCGCCAGCAGCAGTCCATACATAAGTGAGGGTACCTGCAGCACCAGCTGTTGCGTTAGCTGTAAGAGTAGTATAAGTACCCTCACATATTGAAGAGCTACCTGAAATAGATACAGTTGGCAACTCAGCGATAGAGAGAGTAGCTTTACCCTCTTCAGTGTAGCAGTTGTCGCCTGCAACACCAGTAATATGATATGTTGTTGCTATAGAAGGAACAGGTATTTCGAATGTACTAGATTCATGATCTTTTACGATATTATTTGTACCATCTGTAACAGTGTACTTCATACCCTTCTTAAAGTTTGTGATTTCAGCAGTGATTGGACCAGTGATACCACGACAGATAGTATTATTAGTTACGCCTTGGAAGCTGAGGACAGGAGTTTCAGGCTGAGCATTAACCTCGAGAGTAACAGGAACAGGAACAGTGAGGTCGCAACCATTAGCAGCTACAGCTGTGAAAGCGTAATCAGTATTAGTTGACCAAGTCTTTGTTGCGGTATACTTACCGAGAGATACCTCAGTGAAATCGCTAGGACCAGAAGCGAGAGTATAAGAAGCGATAGCTGGAGAACCATCAGCCTCAGTCATTGTCATTGTGACAGTAGTCTCTAGATTCTCACATACAAACGCAGGACTGAGAGAGATAGTGAAATCAGGACGATGACGAATTGTGACATTGACATCAAACTTAGCACTCTCGCATACAGCAGGAGCATTAGACTCCTTAACTGATACAGAGTACTTAGTATCCTTAGTTGGAGTAACAGTGAGAGTTTTAGAAGTCTCACCAACAATTACTACGTCATCAGCATACCAAGTGTAAGCGTCTGCAGCGAATGTACCGCCAGCGCTTGCAACTGGGACAGCTGTAAGAGTAATCGACTCACCAGCACAAGGATTGATGTCGCCTGTGATAGTTACAGTAGGCAATGCATTAACCTTGAGAGTCTTAGTTGCCAAATCACCAGTACATGTTGCAATAGAGATTTCACGAACACCATACTCAGTATCTACGCCTGGGTTTTCAGTAATTGTATATGAAGTACCATAACCAAGACTTGTTGAACCTTGGAACCACTCGTAGGTAGAAGTTGCTACAGGCGATACGACCTCGAGCACGACAGAAGGAGTTGCATCACTTACGCAGATGATAGCAGGAGTCATAGTGAACTCAGGTGCTGCAGGATGAGCATTCACCTTGAGAGTTGCCTTAACAGGGAGAGATTCACAAGTCTTATCAGAAGTAGCTGATATTGTGTACTCTGTATCACTAGTCCATGTATCTGTTGCTGTATATTTACCTGTAGAGACTTTAGAGAAAGCAGGAGTACCCGATGTGATGGTATAATCTGAAATATTATTATCAGAAGTAGACATAGTCATCGTGACTGTAGCTTCCTCACCAGAGCATACATCCTTATCGAAAGATACAGTAAATACAGGCTTCTGATGAACAGTTATAGTCTTAGAAGCTGCTTCAGTCTTACAAGTTGTAGAGGTATTAGTAGCTACGAGAGTATAAGTTGTAGTAACATCAGGAGAAACAAGAATATCCTTTGATGTTGCTGTATAGCCAGCTGGCACAGACTTCCACTCATAAGTATAAGTAGCGGCATCACTCATTGTTGCTGTGATAGTAGCTGTAGCTGTACCTACACAGAACTCAGGGTTATCAACAGAGAGTTCAGCAGCAGGGATTGCATTAACAATCAATGTTGCGCTACCTATTGTCTCGTTATCACACTCAGTTGTATGATTGACTGCCTTAACATAATAAACTCCATTTCCTGACAATGCAGAGGTGCTTGATACAGCAGGCTTGAAAATATTGGCTGCTTTTCCATCATTAAGAGCAACTGTACATTCAGCGTCAGAGTACCAGAAGTAGTCGACACCTGACTCAGCGTTAGTTACAGTAAGAGTAACCGGATCATTGGCGCCCTTACAAATCTGAGCAGGAGAAACGCTAACAACAGGAGCTGCAGGGATAGGGTTAACATTGATAGTAACCGACTGAGTCACTGATTCACAGCCAACTGCTGTTACAGCCTTATATACATAAGTTGTATTAGCAGTCCAAGCCTTATTAGCCTTATAGACATTATCAGATTGCTTAACGAAATCAGTTGATGAACCACCTGAGACATATTCGTAATGATCTACAGCACCAACAGTTTCTGATGCTACTGTAGGAGTCATAGTCAGAGTAACTTCAGTTTTCTTACCATCACAAACCTGGTCTTCATCAAGAGCCATAGTGAACTTTGGCAACTGATTAACAGTGATATCTATGTCATCTGTTGTCTCGCACTTAGTAGCTTTGTGAGACAATGTAACAGTGTAATTAGTTGAAACAGTTGGTTTTACATCAATAGACTCTGTTGTACTACCATCAGACCAGAGAATATTGTAATCTGAAATAGAACCAGAAGAAAGGTTAGCTGTAAGAGTTACAGTTTCGCCATTACATATAGAAGTCTTTGATGCAGAGATTGTTACCTCACCCATCTTATAGAACTCCACTACGATATCCTCAGAAGTAGTAGAGCAATCTTTCTTATCAGTAACTACTACATGATAAGTATGAGTACCTGCTGATGACTCAGTGTGATCGATAGACTTACCTGTACCGATTACAGAAGAGCCCTCATACCAAGTATAAGTCAGAGTCTTATCACCTGAGGTAGTTGTAGAAGCCTCAGCTGACAACTTAACATTCTGACCAAGGCACTGAGAATCCTTATCCGACTTAGCCTCAGAGATCTTAGGCTGTGGGTTAACAGTAAGAACATCATCTTCGCTAGCCAAGATTTCGCAACCATCACCAGAAGTAGCTGTGATTGTATAAGTCACATCAGTGCTCCACTTAGTTCCTGCTGAAGGAGTAAGTGTGAAAGTAGCTGATGTAGAAGGAGTTGAAGATGCATCACTTATCTTAGATGCACCAGTAACAGAGAATGTAGAAGCTACGCCATTCGTTACATTTATAGTAAGAGTGCGAGCATCAGTTGTACCTTCGCAAGCGTAAGTATCGATATTATGAGAAATTGTAGGAGCTTTCGACATGGTTACAGTAACATCATTTGATGCAGCTGAAGTACAGTCCGTACCACTCTCCTTAACAGTGACACTAAATGTCTTATCTTCTGTTATCTTAAATTTCTCGGTGTTACTTGCATTAGTCTTGTTTATTGGATCAGCCCAAGTGTAAGTATAAGTAGCGCCAGAGTTACCCACACCAGAAGTAGCTGTAGCAGTGAGATTTACCTCAAGGCCTTCACATATTGTAGTCTTATCGGCAGCGAGAGTTACTTTAGGGAGGGCATTAACTGTTACGGTAACATTAGCAGATTTATTCTCGCAACTAGTAGTTTTGTCCTTCACCTTAACATAATAAACTTGATTTCCTGACGCTGTAGGAGTCGCCTTCGCACTAGCCTTCGTTTTATCGCCAGTAAGACCGTTTCCAACCCATTCAAAATCTACATTTGAAGCGGTAGCTGTAAGGGTAATCTCGTCTCCGAGACAGATTTCATAATCATCAGAAACTGCAGATACCTTTGGCAATGGGTTTACAGTAATCTTAAACTCTTCGGTTGACTGACAACCCGAGGCATCTTCACCAGTTACTTCGTAAGTATAATCTGTAGCTGTCGACACTTCTGGCAATGAAACAGTATAAGACTCAGCTGTTGTACCTGAAATAGCAGGAGCGCCAGGAGTCTTTCCTACGAAAGTATATGTGAGAGTACGGCTAGACGTATTAGTGATAATAACTTCAGTTGAACCATTTGAACAACCATCTACATCTGCGATAGAGAATGTTGGAGCAGGGTTAACTGCAACAACCTTTGAGCCACCCTGTCCATCTTCTGTAACACAACTTCTGTCATCTTCAGCAACAACCTTAACTTCATAAGTTGTCTTGCCTGCCTCTAGAGTAAACTTAACTTTCTCTAGATTTGCAGTTGTCTTTACTATTGCAGTACCTGAAGGCTTAGGAGTGATAGTCCATGTAAAAGTTACATTGCTTGCTGGATTAAGCATATAAGCATCTGAAAGAACTGGCGACAATTCTACTTCTGTACCTGCACATTGCGCTGTCGGACCATTTACCTCTTTAATATTAGGTGCATCATATACTATCAACTCAACAGAAGCATCAGAGTAACAATGAGTTGTCTCATTAGTTACCTTTACAGAGTATACCTTTGTTGCAGCTGGCTTCTTAAATCCATTCAACTCGAATGTATAAGAATCTCCCTTGCCAGTCGCACTAGTGTATGGCTCAGCAAGCAAGTATGTATATTTGTCTGACGAACCTTGCGATGCTATATTATTAATTGTAGCGACTATACTGCCATCCTCACCCTTACATGTTGGATCTGCCTGCAAATCCAACTTAGGAGACTCAGCGATATGGAATTCTTTTTCGAACTCAGCACGACAACCTTCATTATCAGCAATGAGATAGAACTTATGCGAACCAGGGGTCAAACCTGCTACACTAATATCGGGATTATAATAACCATCTGCAACAGTTTCAGCTTGATCATCGATTCTCTTGAAGAAAGTGTAAGCAGGACCACTAGTTCCTGAGAAAGTAGAAGCCACATTAAATGAAGTCGCTTCACAAATTACATCAGGAGTTGTTGTCAACTCAGCTGTTGAAGAAGTTTCAACAACTCTTACTTTAAATGGGAAATAGGAATCACAATAAGAACCTGCGTAACCGTCATCTTCCATAAATGACCGATGTCCCAAATCTGTCATAACAAGACGGTACTCATATGTCGTATTCTTTTTGTCAACAACATTCAGATTCTCTTCGACAATTGTAAAAGAAGGTGTAACTGTCAAATCGTACTCTGATCCATCAATATCTTGCCAATCAGGCAATGCTGTCGTTCCATGATTTCGTTGCAATTTAACAGACAAATCATCCTTATTCCAACCATCTTTCAAAAAAGTTGCAGTCAGAGAAATTGAAGAGCCCTGACATACATTAACTACAGAACCTACACCTATCTCATTTCCGTTTACGACACATTTCTTAACAGAAATCTCTGAGTCATAGTGGAAATAATATGATGGATACATTGGAATATCAAACTCATCTCCAGATTCATTAGTATATACGATACAAGGAATGAACTCCGAAATGAAACTCAACTGTCCGAACCTATCAACTACATTTGGATCCTGCAAAAAATCGCTCATTAAACCAGACATTTTTGAAGGGTCTGAAACAGGATAATCAATATATCCACTAGAAATTCCATAAGAATCATCATAAAGCAAATATTTCCACTTATACGATATATCGTACGTGTGTCCCAATTGTGAGGGACCAGAAATCAAGTCGAATGTCAATTCAATATTTGCAGAGAAAGCAGAATTTTCACAAACTACCAAAGGGTAGTTTTGAAACTCCTCATCTAATGTTCTACCCGTCAAGTCAACAGTAGCCGGTGCTATGAGCACATCAAAAACATATCTTTCAACAATCGTAGTGGAATATGCTATATCCACAACAAGCGTTGTTCCATTATACGACATATCCAACGCATCTGGATGCAAGGACACTTTTGAAACACCATACTTCTTATTCTCTGGAAGATTATCTCTTTCCACTGTAATGAAATCTGACGGACACTCAATTTCTGTCAAATCAGACAAATCCGAGCTATTTACTTTATAAACAGTCCTACCACGTAGATTTGATATAGGTCTTGAAACGTCATTATTAAATCCCTGCTTAGACAGACCTTCTTCCATAATGTGATATGTCTTAGAAACTGGCTCAACAATTTCATAAGGGGTCTGAGCAGAAGCGTTATTAGGCCATAGTAAGCCTAGTAATGCAAATAGCGCTGCGATTGCGAATATTTTGATATTATTCTTCATAATATATTATTATCTAATCATTACCAATAATAGTGTGTAGATATAGTCTGCACTTAAGCTACTATACGAACAACAAATTTACAAAGTTTATGCCAAACGACAATAATTTTCTAGGAGATATTAGGGTTTTGAGAGAAAAAATGTTTGGGGAGTGGAAGGAAAAGAGAGCAGCCAAGAGGGGAAAACTCGAGACTGCTCTCTTTATGATTATTATAAAATAGTGGGTATCAGGGGGGAAACTGCGAAAAATCAGTCGTGAAGTATCACTCTTAGCCCCATCGCCGCTGCTATTCTGTAGAATATAGGAACAGTTGGAATTGTAAGTCCCCGCTCTACTCGAGAAATATACGATTTATCTGCACCGATACGCTCTGCCAGCTGTTGCTGGGTTAAACCCGCCTTCTTTCTGGCATCAAGAAGTACCTGTGCATTGTACTCTTCCCAAGCCTGATTAAGAGCAGCCGCTCGTGTAGCAGAACCCTCAGGACCAAACTCTTCATCTAGTTGGGCGCTTATACTGAAAACATTATTCTTTTTCATCGAAATACTCCTTTCTTAAACGTTTAGCCTTATCAATTTCTGCCTTGGGCGTTTTCTGCGTTTTCTTCTTAAAACAATTAAATAATACTACTATCTTATCTCCATCGTAAATAAATAATAGTCTGTATTCAATATTCTTGTGAGTAACTCTAAATTCATATATACCATCTTCGAGATGTTTTATGTAGTGATACGGAATTTTATCTTCTGTCTGAAAAAGCATTAAGGCTCTAAGAATCTTTCTTCTCTCTTCTTCTGCAAGCTTTTTCATGAAATCTAGGTAATAGTTTTTGAAAGCAATAATCTCTCGCTTCATACTGAGCAAAGTTAATTAAAGTTGTATCAATATACAACAATAGATTCTTTTTTAGTGGAAAAAGCCATCGGCAGGGGTACTGACGATGGCTTTGTGATTATCAGGAAGGGAAAATTATTCTGCTGCCTGAGCCTCCTCGGCTGTCTCCTCACGAACGATGCCGTGCTTTTGGAGGATATTGTACCAAGAGAAGAGACGCTTGAGGTCGGAATTATAGATATGCTCCTTATCCCAAGTTGGGAGGACCTTATCCATATAGTCCTTAAGTTCCTGAGCCGATGCCTTCTTAGCGTCGATGCACTGCTCGCCCTTTGTGTACTTGAAGATATTAGACATTACAGTCGAGAGCTTCACGTCGCCCTCTGTTGTATACATCGAGATATCCTGAAGCGCGCTGATACGCTGAGCGCTTGTTACGTTAGACTTCTTACCATCAACGAGGCTCTCCACGATGATGCTGTTGTGGCCCTGCGAAATCATCTTGAAGATGCCGCCCTGACCGCTGATTGCTAGTATTCCTGTAAGCATATTTGCCAGTTTTTTCAAATTTGAGAGTGCAAAGGTAGGAAAATAATTCCTAATTACGAATATAATTCCTAATTACTAATTCCTAGGAGAGGGGATTTGATAGGATAGACGGAATAGATAGACTAGAGGGGATAGACAAGATAGATAGGATAGATGGACTAGACAAGTAGACGGGCTAGACAGGATAGAGGGGATGGATAGGAAAAATATAAGACAAATAATTATATTTGAGAGGGCTGTGGGTAGTGCGTGGGTAGTCGGAGGGTTAAGGGAGCATTAAGGGAGTGTTAAAGATATAACACTATAGAAAAGTTATGATTTGGAGGGCGAGAAAAAAGAGGCATATCTATCGGGAGATATGCCTCTATATAGACCAAAGGAGAACGATTTACTTAAAGATCTTCTGGGCGAACTGGAAGATAGACTCGCGCCATACAGGCCAAGTGTGACCGCCAGGAGTCTCGAAATACTCATACTTGATACCGATCTCATCGAATTTCTTCATCATGATCTGGCAGTTGTTGTATGCGATATCCTCCTTGCCACCCATTGTGAGGTAGAAGACCTTGAACTGCTTATTATAGGCATCCTTCTCATCGGCCAGCTTCTTATAATACTCATCCGTATTACTCTTGAAGAAAGGATTATTGCCAGCCCACCAGCCAGAAGAGAACACGCCGATATACGAGAAGAGTTCGCGGTGCTCGACAGCGAGGTTAAGAGTATGGATACCACCCATTGAGAGGCCAGACATACCGCGATGGTCGGCATCAGCTATTACGCGATAGTTAGACTCCACTACAGGAATACACTCATTGATGAGCTCTGCGGAGAAATCGCGGCAGTTGCCATCGCACATAGCGATAATCATAGGCTCAGCCTGACCAGCAGCGATGAGCTTATCCATGATGATATCAGTACGGCCCTGAGAAGACCAGCCACGCTCATCCTCGCCGCCACCATGCTGGAGGTAGAGAACAGGATAGCTCTTACCAGACGTCCAGTAGCCAGCAGGGAGATAGACATACATACGGCGCCAAGCCTGCTCAGTCTTAGAGTAGTAGCGACGCATAGTCACCTCGCCATGAGGCACAGCATCAGAAGGTTCAAATTTATCCACGCCAGCCTCGTAAGGGATCTCGATACAAGAAGAGACACGGCTACAGCCATAGTAGGCCTCAGAACCCGGGTCATTTACAGACACCCCATCGACGATGAGGAAATAGTAGTTGATACCGCGGAGCTGAGGAGGAACAGTAGCAGTCCATACGCCATCGGCATCCTTCTTCATATCGTACTTAACGCCACCGATATCCACCTTAACATCATTAGCCTCTGGAGCCTTAAGGCTGAACATAGCAGAGCCATCCTGACGAACCTTTGGAAACTGAGCGCCACGCACATTTGTAGCGGCACTTACCCACTCACCATCCTGCGCCAGTGCAAAAACTGCAGAGAGAGCCAAGACAGCCGACAAAAAAAATCTTTTCATGTTGTGTTAATATTTTAGGATTGATTATTCGATTACGAAACCACCGCCACAGAGCATCTCAACCTTAGCGATATTCTTCTTGACCTTAAGCTCCTTCTTTGCGAAAGCGCCAGTCTTGACATCGTCGCAATAGAGAGAGACCTTATCGCCGAAGTCAAACCCAGACAAATCGATGCTGACCTTCTTAGTCTCCTTCTCGGCATTGATACCTACGACGGTCCACTTATCCCCAGCGCGACGAGCGAGGATAACATACTTACCAGGGTAACCATCGATGAAACGCACCTCGTCCCACACCGTATTAACCCTCTTCATATACTCCATAGCCTCGGCAGGAGCATCAGTAAGGTTATTAGGAGCAAGAGCGAAATGCTGCACTGAACTCTGGAAGAGAACAGCCGTTGCGAGAGCGAAGGCATCAGTAGTACGGCGGATATTACCAGTCTTATTATCAGCATTCCAATACTTATTAAGAGTGCTACCGCCGAAATCCATAGAACCTACGGTATTACGGACGAACGGGTGGATAGCAGCACAGAAAGCCTCGATATCGCAATCATACTGACCAAAGTGGAGGTTCTCCGAAGCACGTACCGCCTCAGCAGCCACGAAATTAGGATACATACGCTCCCAACCACGAGGGAGAGTACAACCGTGGAAGATAATCTCCAAGCCAAAGTCATTAGCATCAGCGAGGATATCCTCATAGAGCTGCATAGAAAGCTGCTTATCACCACCGAAGAAGTCGATCTTAAGACCACGAACACCAATCTCATTGAGCCACTTCATCTCCTGACGGCGCACGAGAGAGCGATCCATACAGAGGCGAGGCGACTGAGGAGCATGGTTCCAGTAGCCATTAGAATTATACCACAAGAAGATACCCACGCCCTTAGACTTAGCATAAGCCACCAGCTCCTTCATACGGTCGCGACCAATCTGGACATCCCAGAGAGCATCGATAAGGAGAGTCTCGTAACCCATAGCAGCAGAAAAATCGATATAACGCTTCTGCTCATCATAGTTACAGCTAGGGTCCATACCTATGATCCAGCTCCAAGAGCCACGGCTAGCCTTATACTCCTGCGAAGCCTTATAGACAGGCTTTACGAGGTCCCAAGCTACGGTTGTCTCCACGATAGGCTTAAGAGTAGCGCCCAAAGTAATGGTACGCCAAGGAGTAGCGCAAGGAAGAGTCACGCCAGGCTCTGGTTTACCATTACCATTACACTCCTTATCATTAGGGAAAGCCACAGCATACTTATTAGCATTGATATTCTTCATGTGGCAACCACAGTAAGAGCCATTAGTACCAGTCTCGGAGATGAGGAGCCAACCCTTATCAGCGTTACGGAAGAGACAAGGGAACACATAGCCATCGCCCCAGCCATTCTTACCCATTTCATCATCGGGAGTATAGCCAGTCTCATAGCTAGGAGCAGTACCAGCGAAGCCAGTCATAGGAATCATCTGAGGGCAGAGGAAAGTAGTACTACCCTGAGCGATGACAAACTCAGTCTTCTCCTCCATAACACGAGCAGCCAGAAGTTGGTCGTGATTTGGGCGCTGGATATTATAACGGAAAGCCACATCGCTATTTGAGACACTGAACTCGACATTGAACAACACCACATCTCGCTCAACCTCCTGACCACGCTCACGAGACTTGAACTTACCCTTTACAGGAACAGTCATACCATTAGCCTCGTAGGTCACGGTACGCTGCTTGATAGTAGGGACAGTATAAGAATCCGACAAATTAGCATAAGAGACCTCGCCGAGAGACAGATTCTGAGAACAATCGGCATAATCCATCACCAAACCGAGGGCTGATTTCTCGATGAAAGAGACACCATTATTTGAGACACTGTATGAGAGTTGACCATTATCCTCGGAAACCGTCACGACGATATTACCATTAGGGCTCTTAACAGTAGTAACTGATTCTGCGAAAGTTGCGCAAGAGAAAGCGACAACAGACAGCAGAGAAAAGAAAGATCTAATCATTGTGCGTTAAAATTGTGATTGATGAAAACTTTGCGTGATACGCGGTACAAAGAAAGGAAAAATAATGAGTAATTCCTAATTAGTAATTCCTAATTCCTAGTGGCGGGGGATAGAGGGGAGAGATGGGCTATATTTGGCAGATGGGCTAGATGGGGTAGATGGACTAGATTTGGTAGATAGGCTAGATTAGGAATAGAGTCGGGCTAGACTCGGAGTAGGCTTGTGCTTAGCTTGTGCTAGGCATGGGAATAGGTGTTCATCGTAATTTTTTTATTTTGGAGCAGACAAGATGGGGAATTAAATATTACTTTTGCCCCCGTATACAACAATACCATTTATATGAAAAAGTTTTTATCATTTATTGCAGTTGCGCTCCTGACCACAGCTACGTACGCCGACGAGTGGGACGACTTGACAGACGAGGAGAAAGAGTACATAATTTATGTACAGACAGACAGCATCCAGGGAATCAATCAATCATTCCACATTGGAGTTGCCAATGCCACTGTTGAGGATTTGGGAGAATACACATTCCTGAACAATGAAGAAGCTAATCACCTGCTGGCGGATTATTGGGACAATGAAGAAGAAGACAATATGATCGGCTGCATTATTCCAAAGACAGACATCTACTACAATGTGCCTTACGCATTCTTTATTTACAGTGACAAAAGCGGATATATCTCAGACGACGATGCCAAGGACGTTGACTATGACGACCTCATGGACGGATGGAAAAAAGATATGAAGGAGAGAGAGTCAGAGATAGAAGAGAAGGGGCTAATGAAGAGAGAGTTGCTAGGCTGGGCAGAGAAGCCATATTACGATGAGCAGACAAAGACCCTTCACTGGGCTAAGAAGTTGAAATTTGAAGGTAGCGACGACAACACTATCAATTACGACATTTATATTCTTGGCAAAGACGGGTACATCAAATTAGAGGCTGTAGGCACAGAAGACCAGTTGGCCGAGTTGAAGGAATGTACGAAGCATATCATAAGCCACGTCAAATATGACGAAGGGTACAGATACGAGGACTTTGACGAAGCGACAGACAACGTAGCAGGCTGGACTGTTGGTGGACTTGTAGCGGGCAAGATGCTAGCCAAGGCAGGATTCTTTGCCAAGTTCTGGAAGGTTATCGTGCTTGCGCTCGGTGCTATAGGCGGTGTTATTGCGAAGATCTTCAAGGGGAAGAAGAAAGAAGAGTAAGAAGAAGTAGACGCAGAAGTTGCATTTGAGCAATCAAAAAGATAGAAAATATGGAGTACTACTCCGAATTTTGATTGAAAATATGGAGTAGTACTCCGAAAATTCAATGAAAATTCGGAGTAGAATTCCAAAAAACACTCTATATTTGCAATAGAAACAGCATTGCAAATAGCTATGTATAAAAGAATTGTAACATTTGAACATTCAGAAACAGACAGTATTTTCCTATTTGGAGCACGACAAACAGGAAAAACAACTGTTTTATTAGAGAATTTCAAGGACGCAATATTCTATGACCTTCTTGAAAGCAACACCCTTGCGAGATTACAACGCAATCCATCCCTATTGCGTCAAGAATTGGAAAGTTACGATGGAGAGCTACCTATAATAATAGACGAAATACAGCTTCTACCAGAACTACTGAATGAAGTACACTGGCTGATAAGTCGTAAAAATCTGAGATTCATACTAAGTGGATCTAGTGCGAGAAAATTAAGGCGCAAAGGATACAACACGCTAGGAGGCAGAGCACTCTGGTGCGAAATGTATCCTCTAGTAAGTGCTGAGATACCAGAGTTTGACTTTGATAAAGCTGTTGTAAGTGGGATGTTACCACGACATTACGATGCTCCATCAGGATTAGCAACCAAAAGATTAGAGTCGTACATATCTGTATACCTCAAGGAAGAGGTCAAGGCAGAGAGTTTGGTCAGAAATCTAGCCAGTTTCAATAGATTCCTAGAAGTGGCGGCACTTACTGACGGGGAAATGGTAAATTATACCAACATAGCCCAAGACTGCGGAGTAGACTCCAAGACAGTGAAAGAGTACTTCTCGATAATAGAAGAGACACTTTTGGGGTACTACATACCAGCATTCAGCAAGACTATAAAACGAAAGTTAAGGCAATCACCAAAGTTTTACTTCTTTGACATTGGGGTTGTCAATTCGTTACTAAAGCGCAATTCGCTATCGCGAGGCACGGCAGAGTATGGTCATGCCTTTGAGCATCTACTCATCCAAGAGATTGTTGCCTATCTTGGTTATCATGGCAAAAAAGACTGCATATCATACTGGCATACATATACAGAGATAGAAGTAGACATCGTACTAGGAGACGCAGAAGTTGCCATAGAGTTCAAGTCGAGCGCTGAGGTTATGTCCAGACACCTAAAGGGGCTCAAAGCATTCAAGGAAGAACATGAGCAAGCCCGTCTGATAATAGTATCACACGATGAACGACCAAGGATATTCAACGGAGTGGAAGTGATGCCAGCGATGTATTTTCTTAAGCAATTGTGGGAAGGGAAGATATATTGATAATTATTATGGCGGACAGACAATAATCCCCCGCAACTGGACTGAAGGAATTGCGGGGGATTAGTTTTTGCGTATTATAGTCTGCGACCGGACAGGTCGAATTTGATGCCATCGCGGATGATGACAATGCGTCCGTTCTCGAGTGTCTTTATTGCCTTTGACGGTTTAACGTCTTCTGTGATAGATACAATAGGAGTTGAAAGGCTCGACTTCGCTACTACACTGCCATTATATGTGAATCGCTCTGTAACATCGCCCTCTCTGTCTTCATGACCATCTGCATGATAAACAAAGCCATCCTTAACAAGGATCTGACCACCAGCAGCAAAAATTGTGTAATTATCACTTGTATACGTACCGCCACTGAGCGTAGCTGTAGCATCCTGTCCTACTGATATTACCCTCTGACCAGCCGTAAAAGTACCACCATTAAGATACAAATTAGCCTTATATGTTTTATTCGCAGTCAAGTCTTGTACACCAGCAACATCGAAAGTATTATTTGTCGCGTTAAACACACCACCACTGACGGTAAGTTTTCCATTGACATGACAAACATTGTATGCCTCGTATGTGCCTGCCTTGATGGTAGCCGAACCACTACCTTGTTTTATCTCGAGTATCACACCTTTTGCGTGTGTGTTCTTAATAGTGCCATTATTATTACCTGAAATTGTCAGCGCACCACCAGAGATATTGATAAGCGCTTTCGACGAAGTATTTGCTCCATATATTGGTGCCTGAGGGCTGGTGTTGGCAGTAATGGTCTTGCCATTGAGGTTAAATGTAATTTTACCTGCACTGATGCACGCTATGGCATCTTCTTCAAGGCTGCAATTTGCAAGAAGCTTCACCGTGGCACTAGTAGCCTTTTGAGCCTCGTCAAAAGCCTGACGTAGGTTCTTATAGTTCGTCTTGGTCGTAACACCATCTACTGTAACCGACACCTCAGCAAGATTCACTGAACTTTGTGGGTATTTAGCGTGTATAGAACCACTTCCGTATATCGTGCTACCACTTGTTATTGTACCTTCGTAAATGCTACAATATCCCCTATCAGGATCTGACTGATAATAATATGCGTCGCCTATGACAATTTTACCACCGTTAGAGATGCCGAAGAAGTCACTACTTTTATATACTCTATCAAATCGTCCTCCATTGATTGTTAAGGTTGTTCCGTACACTTGAAGAGTAGAGGATTTGGTTGAAGAAAAAGAACCGCCATTTATCGTTGCAGTTCCACCATATGCGACAACTGCATATTGTGGGCAAGTTATGTTCGAATTGTTTATTGTGAGAGATCCGCTGTAAACTACTAATGCGCCACCACTATTATGAACATTAGTTAATGTTCCTGTTTTGTCCGAACTAGAGTCAACCACGGTCAGCTTGCCTCCATCAACATTCAGGAAGCCAGAATAGAACTTGTTAGCACCAAGTCCCTTGAATATGTATATATTTCCGGCAAGCGTCTTCCCATTGAGGTCTAACGTTACATTCCCTGTTTTTACAGTGAAATATTCATCTTCATCAAGGCTAATGTCGGCAAGCATCTTGATAGTATTCTCACCAGTACCTGAGACAGCTTTAAAAGCGTCAGCGAGCGAAGCATAATTTGTGGTAGTTCCACCTGATGTCAAACTAACCACGTCGGCAGCTTTAGCTGTCGTAAAGACAGCAAGCAAAGAGACTAACAACAAAGGAAATAATAGTTTCATAAATATGTTATTTAGGTTAATACCAAGTTTGTAATGAACACGTCATTGTTCCCAATACAAATGTAGGCATAATACTGAAAAAAGCAAAAGAACAGACAGACAATAAGCTCACCGATAATTGGTGAGCTTTTTTGTTGGTGTTAGGAAATAGTATATATTTGCATTTAGTTAGAAACACAAACATATTTTCACATAGCTTATACAATGAGTACAGTTAATGAAAAAGGCAGCACGGCTTATCTGACTGGTATAGTTGTTGTTGCGGTATTGGGCGGACTTCTGTTCGGCTACGATACAGCAGTTATCTCGGGAGCTGAAAAGGGTCTGCAGGCATTCTTCATGGGTGCAAAAGACTTTGTATATACAGACTTCTGGCATGGATTTACAAGTTCGAGCGCACTTATCGGTTGTATTATCGGTAGTGCTATTTCAGGTATTCTCGCATCGAACTGGGGCCGTAAGAAATCATTGATTTTTGCAGGTGTTATGTTCTTCATCTCGGCATGGGGTTCTATGTGCCCTGAGACAATGATCCTCCCAGAGGGTCAGCCAGACATGACACTTCTCATAGTATTCAACATCTATCGTGTCATCGGTGGTGTCGGCGTAGGTCTGGCATCGGCAGTTTGCCCTATGTATATCGGTGAGGTTGCACCAAGCAACATCCGCGGTATGCTTGTAAGCTGGAACCAGTTCGCCATCATCTTCGGTCAGCTCGTAGTTTATTTCGTTAACTTCTTCATCCTTGGCGACCATATTGCTCCTCTCATTCAGAGTGTAGGCGAAGGCGTAAACCAGATTCTCAACATCAACGATGCACAATGGAGCATCAACGAGGGCTGGCGCTATATGTTTGGTTCGGAGATGGTTCCTGCAGGTCTTTTTGCTATCCTGATCTGCTTCGTACCTGAGACACCTCGTTACCTTGCCTCTATCGGTGAGGACAGCAAGGCAGAGGCTATCTTGGCTAAGATCAACGGCGCTGCAAAGGCAAAGAGCATCCTTGCTGAGATTAAGGAGACAATGACAGTAAAGACAGAGCCTCTCTTGACATACGGTCTTCTCTGTATCTTCGTTGGTATCATGCTCTCTGTATTCCAGCAGGCAGTAGGCATCAATGCTGTTCTCTACTACGCTCCACGTATCTACGAGGCAATGGGCTTCGACAACCCAATGGTACTTACCGTATTCAACGGCATCGTTAACCTCGGCTTCACTTGCGTGGCAATCTTCACAGTAGAGAAACTTGGCCGAAAGCCTCTTCTCATTACCGGTTCTCTCGGTATGGCTCTTGGAGCTATCGGTGTAGCTTGCACATTCGGCAATGCCGACCTTCAGTTGCTCTGTATGATTTCAATAATGATTTACTCAGCTAGCTTCATGTTCTCTTGGGGTCCAATCTGCTGGGTACTCATCGCTGAGGTATTCCCTAACACAATCCGTGGCGGCGCAGTTGCTATTGCCGTTGCATTCCAGTGGATCTTCAACTGGATCGTATCGACATCTTTCGTACCTATGGCAAACAGCCTTGGCTACTGGTTCACATACGGTCTCTACGGTGTTATCTGTATCGTTGCAGCCCTCTTCGTATGGAAGTTGGTTCCTGAGACAAAGGGTAAAACACTTGAGGATATGACAAAATTGTGGAAAAAGAAGTAATTTTGCATATCGTTTAGATATAAGGCGCTCCTAAACGGGGTGCCTTTTTTATTAGATTATCGGACAAACAATATTTTCCTAAACAATTAGAGTCTATGTATTCAGATCCAAAAGATTGTCTTTATTGTACTAACAATGAGACATTGAAGAGCCTCATGATCGAGGTTTGCCATTTGAGTGTTTCGCGCCTTTTCATTTTCAAGGAGCAGACATACAGAGGTCGTTGCCTTGTTTCGTATGACAAGCACGTCAATGACTTGAACGAACTGTCGGACGAGGAGCGCAATGCTTTCATGGCCGACGTGACACGTGCTACCCGCGCTATGCAGAAGGCTTTCAACCCTGAGAAGATAAACTATGGCGCTTACAGCGATACCCTATCGCATCTCCATTTCCATTTGGCACCTAAGTATAAGGGCGGTCCTGATTACGGCTCTACATTCCAGATGAACCCTAAGGCTGTTTATCTGACCGACGAGGAGTATGAAGAGATGGCTGAGATGCTGAAGGCTAATCTTTAACTGAGATACGGCATGTACAATCTTATAGTTATACTAGGTCCTACTGCTTGTGGGAAGACTACATTTGCGGCTCATTTGGCTAAAGTTATGGGGAATGCTGAGATTATATCGGCCGACTCCAGACAGGTGTACCGTGGAATGTCTATCGGTACAGGTAAGGACCTGGTAGATTATGAGGTTGACGGCATACAGATACCTTACCACCTGATAGATATCTGCGATGCCGGTGAGAAGTACAACGTATACAGGTACCAGAACGACTTCTTCAAGGCTTTTGAAGAGATTCAGTCGCGAGGTAAGATGCCGATTATGTGCGGCGGTACAGGACTGTATATCGAATCTGTGCTTAAGGGGTACAGAATGATAAATGTACCACCTGACCATGATCTGAGGGCTTGTCTTGAGGGTAAGAGTCTGTCTGAGCTTGAAGAGATACTCAAGGGATACAGGCAGTTGCACAATTCGACCGACACCGACACCTGTCAGCGTGCTATCAGAGCCATAGAGATAGAGGAATACTACAGAAACCACGGAGAGATAGAGGACACTCCCCTACCCGAGCTTAGGCCGCTTGTAATAGGCCTTGACATTGAGAGAAACGCGAGAAGAGAGAAGATTTCATCAAGACTCGAGGCTCGTGTCAGGGAGGGAATGATAGCCGAGATTAAAAGCCTGCTCGACAGTGGCGTAAAGGCTGAGGACCTCATCTACTATGGCTTGGAATATAAATTTGTAACCCAGCACGTAATCGGCGAGTTGTCTTTCGATGAGATGATAGAGCAACTTGAGATTGCGATACATCAGTTTGCCAAGAGGCAGATGACGTGGTTCAGGGGTATGGAGAAGAGAGGAACGCATATTGAGTGGATCGACGCTCTGAAGGGGATGGACGAGAAGGTTGATATAGCGATGAAGATGATCACGAAGAGTTGATATATACAGTGTCATGTCTATAAAAGAGTTTCTGGATAAGCATATAGCATTCCGCGACGTGAATATGTGGACATCAGGCGTGGCATACGGATTAGCTGTTTACCTTATCCTTGTCATATTGCAACCATTTGGCATATCTATGCATGGCGATGAAAGATTCATCAAGATGCTGCCGTTTCCCTTTGTAACATTGATAGGTTTTGTAGCTCCTTGGTATATCATACCTCTTTTCAAAAAGGATTTCTTCTATGTAAAGGACTGGACTCGCGGACGGTTTGCCGTCCTGACTCTGATGATCATGTCTATCATTGCGATTGGCAATATGATTGTCTTCGTCGTGGTCCTCGGAGCACCTGTCAACCTGGAGGTAGCATGGATAGCTCTATGGCAAACTGTTGCTATCGGGATCCTGATTTTCGGCTTGGTTCTTTTCCTTCCAGAAAAGAAGAGACGTGAGGAGAAACCGCAGGAGAAGGTACAGGAGGTCGTACTGAGGGGCGCCGGAAAGGATGAGGAGATAACTGTCCAGCTCGACAAGCTGCTGTACGTGGAGTCGTCGCGTAACAACTGTAATATAGTGACAACAGATAGCGAGACGCAGATTCGCTCTACTATGATAGCCATAGAGGAGGCTTTGGCGGAGTTTAAGGAGATGAAGAAATGCCACAGGGCCTACCTGGTGAATACGAATAATATAGTAACGATGGATGGCAATAGCACATCGGGCTATAAACTGATTATGAAAGGTGGAATGCTCACCATTCCTGTATCAAGACAATACGTGAAGGATATGCTGGCTTTGCAATAAGTTTCTTGCTAAGCCGAATAGATATAAAAGCCTTCTCATAGATGAAACAGTCTATGAGAAGGCTTTTTTTGTCCGCTATTCGTCCCAAAACCGCCTTGCCATTCGTCCCAAAATCTACTTTCCGGCACAAAAAGGCTTGAAACAGCGCTATGCGTCCCTCTTTTTTGGCGGCAATATGATTATGCCTTTCCTTTGCCGATGTGATTTAGAACAGGAAACAAATGATTGAAGGATTACTTATCGGATTGAGTGTCGGTGCTTCGTGCCTGGCTTCTTGCGGACCGCTTGTAATATCGGTCATCATGAAGAATACTCCCACGACATTTGGCGCATACGCCTACCTGGGTAAGTTCCTTAGTGGCCGACTCCTTGCTTATATCATTATAGCTTTTATGGTAAGTATGGCACATGGCACTGAGTGGCAGACACGGAACTTTGTCGGTGCGACAAATCTGATAGCTGGCTTAATGATGATAGCTAATGCGTTTATCAAGTTGCCGTCATATTGCGTCAAAGGAAGGGGCTTCAAGAGCCTTGTCCGCCAATATGCTCCACAGGTATATGTGCCTACTCTAGGGTTCTTTTCGGCCATCAACGCCTGTCCTCCCATCATAGCGGCAGCCACATCGGCAGCAGTGGCAGAGAGCGCTGTAGAGGCTATCATGACGTTCATTATGTTCTTCATCGGCTCTTCTGTCTATATGCTCCCTCTGCCGCTTATTTCGGCCGCCAGAGACAAGGAGGCATTGCAAAGCATCGGGAAATTTGCCTCGGTAATCGTGGGAATTGTAATGGTGGCAAAAGGACTTCTTGGCTTCGACTATTAGTTGTAAATAATAAAATATGGATATATGAAAAACAAGCTTTATTCAACTGGCAGTATATGGAAAAGCATCTTGCTTACTCTGCCAATGTTATTTATCAGTATGCTGATGCTGAGCAGAGGTGGCGCTGTGCTGACGTCGCAGACCGAGAGCTTAGCTTACCTCATCACGATTATGTTCTACTGCTCTATGTTCTTCATGATGCTCTACAAGGGGGCGACTGACAAATGGAGAGCCATAGCTTTCATCGTCTCTGCTGTCCTCTTCTCGGTATCGTTCATGCACAATCTCGTTGATTTACGTGGTTCGGTGACTTACTCTGATGAGGAGACTATGATGTGCGAGATCCCGTTCTGCCATATTGTTACTACTATGGTACTGATACCGGCAGCCATCAAACAGACTATCATCTTCCCGGGCAGCATCATGTCTGGCTTCGCTTCGATATCGTCTATGCTTATCATTGTCTTTGGCTCGTCTGTAATTCTGGGCAGGGGCTTTTGCTCATGGGGTTGCTTCTATGGTGGATGGGACGACGGATTTAGTCGTACTGCACGCAAGCCATTCATTAAGGCCGTAAATTCTGCCTACAGATGGTTCGCCTTTGCTATGCTCATCGTCATGGCTCTGTGGTCTGCCGCTACCATAATGCCTCAGTATTGCAACTGGCTTTGTCCGTTCAAACTGGTCACTGAGCGTGATGCCATAGTAGATATCGAGTCGCTGATGAAGAATATTGTGATGTTTTCGCTCTTTGTCGCTCTGGTTGTGGTGTTGCCTGTCCTGACTAAAAAGAGAATACAGTGCGCCACTTTCTGCCCTATGGGTGCCTTTGAGTCGCTCTTCAATAAGGTGAGCTTATTCCAGGTAAAGAATAACGAGAGCAAGTGTATTGGCTGTGGCAAATGTCAGAAGGCGTGCCCTCTTCTCGCTATAGGTAAGGATAACAAGCCTTTGATAAACTGCGCTAAATGTGGCAAATGTGTGGATGAATGCCCTACTGGTGCTATGCAGTTCCATATCAAGGGAACTCCTGTGGGTAGTAAGATTACGACGGCTCGCCTTCTCTTCCTCTACCCTGCCTATACTCTTATGGTGACTCTCATAGGTGGCAGTGTCTTGGAGGCAATAAGATTGGGTTTAAGTTTAATTATGTAATAAATTATAGGATTATGAAATATATATCGTACACATTTGCATCATTAATGACTTTGGCAATGATGCTGATATTCATAAATATGGGGTGCTGGATGCAGATGGCTTCGGCTTTGCCTTTCATGAAGGTCGACCCTTGGATTTCGGGTGGTGAGGTGACTGACTCTATCGTGGGCGACAACTACAGTATAAGGATTCACGAGGCTGTATATCAGGGTCTGTTCGTCGAGGACCGTAATGGATATATCCAGCTGGATGTGAATGGCTGTTATGAGGGTGAGATTGAACTGGGCGGCTCTTCTTATCTTCTGATTGCCGATGAGGAGCAGTTGGTGCTGTCTGACTCTGGAAGCGGAGCGGCTGTGGATGTCAAGAAGTGCCGTACGTCTGGCGGATGGGTAGTACGTGTGGGGATATAGGAAAAAAGCATTGCTTCTGATGTCAAAATATTGTTGCATTGTGTCTGTTTGATTACATTTGCACAATAAATAAGACTTTAATATTACACAATGAAAACGTTTTTTCCTTTATTCATCGTCTTGGCTTTGCTGGTTCTGACTCCTGCCAAGGCTCGCTCCGTACACAAAAAGGTTAATGTCGATTCTCTTTTACAGGCTGCCGTCGAACATTCTATCCATGGCAGATTCACGGAGAGCAACGCCGACTTCAACTCGCTCCTTAACGACTGTAAGTTGAGAAGGAAAAGCAAAGCAATGGTCGAAAATCTGTATATCGAGAGTATGTTCAGAGGGATGGACTACAAGGGTTGCTACAACCTTATGGTGAAGTCTGCCGGAAAAAGACGCGCCGACAAAAACGAAATGATTAAATCTTTGGCTATGCAGCCTGTACCGTATCTCAAAAGACCAGAAAGGGATGTCGTGATACCGTTCGACACCGACTCTGTCTTCTCCGATAATGAGTATAGGGGCAAGCTTATAACTCTTCCGACTGTTATCAATGGTAAAGAAGAGCGTATGATTTTCGATAATGGCTGCACGCTGATGTGCACCTCATCTAATACTTTCGCCAGGGAACATAATATACGACCTATTGGCGCCAATATTGAGATTGCCAGTATCACAACCGACTTGACTACCTGGATTGGCATAGCTGATTCTATCGTCATTGGCGACTTGGTCTTCAAAAATGTTCTCTTCAACGTTTCGCCAGATGACGCTTACGGTAAGGAGATTCCTAGAAAAGCCGTTCTGGGGTCTAACATTTTCTATATGATGGGGGAAATGGTGTTTGATAATAGAGACAAAACTCTCTCTCTCCCTTGGAATCAGGATTGTAGGGAATCTAACCTTACTATGCAAGGTAATGGCCGTCACTTAGTGGAAGTTGTGATTGGGGAGGATACGATGCAGATGCATTTCGATCTTGGTACAGTCTCAACCAACTTGAACAAGAATTATTTTGACAAACACAAGGAGATGATCTTGAGTAATGGAACTGTCAAAACGTCATCCTACGGAGGCATTGGTGGAAGTAAAACAGCTACCGTCTACGAGCTGAAGGATATCTCTCTTAAGTCGTGTGGAGGCGAATACCGAAGGAAGACAATGCGTGTCAATCCGGGTAGAAAGATTAAGTACGATTTCGACTGCGGGCAGCTGGGCAATGATTTCTTGCTGTCGTTTGAAAGGGTAATACTCAACCTTAGGAATATGTATTTATACATAGAGAAATAAGACGGCCCTATAAGAGTACGTGTGGGGATATAGGAAAAAAGCGCAACCGTAGGAGAGTACGGTTACGCTGTGATATTAGGACTGATTTATAATAGGCTAGTTGAGCATAAGCACTTGGAGTGTATCAAGAGAAAGAGCGCGATAAAACCCTTTCAATACTTCTTTGTCTTTGTCTGGTAAGACGGCATCATACTGACCGAGGTAGTCATCCTCTGATGGAAGCGAAGTGCCGGAAGTGAAAGGGGTCACGCGATCTATATCTACTATACAATAAAGGGAGAGGAACTCGAATACAAGCCCTAGGGCACGATTGATACGCTGTTCTCTGTCCATATCCTTGAAGGTGATATGCTTCCCTTCGTATTTGAATTCGAGATCCAGCTTGCCTGATTCTGTCATGACGACTCTCTGTATCAGTGCAGCACTGCCTCGCGCAAGCGTATAGATCATTCTCCAGAATGAACGGGTAAATGTGTCTTCTGGATAGTCGAAGTCGACAGGGATAAGGTACTTGTAGTGAACCTTGTATATGTCGGTCTGTTCAAACGGAATGTATCTTATTTTTTTTATAAAGTCTCCTATAAAGGAGAAATCGAACTCTATCATATACGACAGATAATGTTGCAGTGATATGGGTTCTGATATATAGCCTATGGTTTCAACCATTGCAGGTATGTCGTCTGACAGCTTGTGATAATTCCTCAAACACATTTCCGAATGTGCTTCCGTCGCCTCCTTATACTTTTCCTCGAAATCAACATCGTTGAACATGATGCCATATCCCATTAAGGAGGTGAAATTGTAGAATTGTCTTCGTATCTCTTCATACAGCTTTTCTGCAACTGGGACATCGAATATATACGACAGCTTCTTGGGATCTTTCTCATCGCATACAGAGACAAGTGCCTTGTAGATCAGCGAGGCATGGACTCGGTCGGTACTGTTCTTGATATTGTACAGTTCTGTAGATATGTTAACACTGACCAGATACAGCTCTGGATTGTCTGGCTGACGCTGTGCCACAATAGGGAAAGCAATTTGGTCAAATGTATAATCTGGCGTAAGGATAGCGTTCGAATCAATATCCACTTTCTCCATCCAACTCTTTGCAATAGTAAACTCTGGTTTTTTCATTTTTCTCAATTTATACTTTAACGATTTATCGACCGGCTGCATTTTCATAGTATCAGTCTCAACCTCACTTCAAGGCACACTGGTTTCGGAACATAGCTATCCTATGCACTCTTCGTAATACTACTATGATTCTATGTCGAGAGGGTAAAAATTGGGAATTGCATATCCGAAATATGCGCCATACCATCGAGAATTACAGGTCCCATCCGTTATGACCTGAATAATATTTTTATCGCCAATCTTTTAGCAACTCGTGCCTGAAAAAATAAGACCGCCATCGTCTTGTTTTGCATCTGCGACTTAACCTTTATTTTGAGGTTTGCAACACAGCTGCATCTCGACCGCCTACTGGCTCCCCCGAACCCAATACGGGGAATCTGCTCTTAAGCAGGGCATATTTTTTGCGGATTGAAATATTTGATTATATTTGTGAAAATGATAGTGTGCTTACACCACCATTTGGCTATTCCGCATTTTATATGATAACTTTAACGAGAAACTTGAATAAAAGGTTGCGGCAAAACACTATATTTTTTCCAATAAAGATGTCCACCAGCCAAAAGCATCAGTAAAACAGACCTTAATCACGACAAAAAGCATTGCTCCGTAAAATAAATCAGGCAAGGATAACCATCATCATTGGTCGTCCTTGCCTGAATTGTTATTGTATGCGCTCGTATGCCTAGCGGTCTACGCGCGTAAACTCTGGCTCTGCGCCTGCTGGTGCTGTGACGTAGATCTTTGCCTGCGCAACAGCGCCGTCTGGCGACTGGCTCTCTGTGACGAAGAGGTAGTCTGTACCGCTTACAGCCACACTGACTGGTGTGCCGAGTGGCATCTGGTACGAGCCGCAGGCTGCATCGAAGATTGCCTTTGTCTCGTCTGTAATCGCCTCTTGCTCGCCGAACTTTGGTGCCGAACAGTTGCCTGTCTTGATGTCAGCCAGGAACTGGTCTAGCTCAACTGATGCCTTGGCTACTCGTGCGTTTCTCACCCCGTAGTAATTGAGAACTGTCGCGCCTGCCGCTGCTGCCTTCACATTCTCAATGGAGGTGTTGCCGCCGCTTCCGAATGTACAGAATGGAACGACTACCTTGCCTTTGAGGTCTGCCGCCTTGAGCCATCCGTTCATAGGCTGGGCTGGTATGCCGAACCATACTGGATAGCCTACATAGATCGTGTCATAATTGGCAACATTGAGAGATGTCTTGACTGCTGGCACTTCGCCTTTCTGCATCTCTTCCTGACAACGGGCGATAGTCTGTCCGAAATCGCCTGTGTATGGGTTCTCCAACAGGATGGAATCTATGTCGGCATTGGTCTTTGCTGCTATAAGCTCGGCCACTTGCTTGGTCGCTCCAGTCTGTGAGTAATAAACTACCAACGACTTGGATGCTGGCGCTTGGTTCTGCTTTGTGCCGCATGACGTGAGTGCTAGCGCAGCGCAGAGGAGAGAGATTGTGTTTTTCATTATATGCTTATGTGAATAATCTGATTGCGCATCTTTATGCCAATCTCCGCTGGAATTTAATAGTTCTTCGCGTTGATCTCGAAATATGCCTGTGGATGGTTGCAGGTCGGACATACGTCTGGCGCCTCTGTACCCACTACGATATGCCCGCAGTTGCGGCACTCCCATACCTTGACTTCGCTCTTCTTGAATACCTCTTGAGCTTCTATATTGCTTAGCAATGCACGGTAACGCTCCTCATGGTGCTTCTCTATAGCGCCCACAAGTCTGAATTTTGCTGCCAACTCAGGGAAGCCTTCTTTCTCTGCTGTCTGCGCAAAGCCTTCATACATATCTGTCCACTCGAAATTCTCACCGTCAGCAGCTGCCGCTAGGTTCTCTGCTGTCGAGCCAATGCCTGCAAGTTCTTTGAACCACATCTTGGCATGCTCTTTCTCGTTGTCTGCAGTGTGCTGGAAGATTGCCGCAATCTGCTCGTAGCCCTCTTTTTTCGCCTTCGAAGCGAAATATGTGTACTTGTTGCGAGCCTGTGACTCACCTGCAAAAGCAGCCTCGAGATTCTTCTCTGTCTGGGTGCCTGAATAAATTGTCTTTGCCATAATAAAAATAAGTTGTGAGTTAAATTGTTATTGTATTTTGTATGACCCCTAAGCGCTCCTATCGGGCCATCTTATAGATCTCTATCATATCTTTCTTCGCGAGAACTTTCAGTCCGCCTATGGTGCTCGTACCGCCGTTCGAACACTTGTCTGCCATCTCGTCTATCTCGGCATCTGATATCTCCTTGCCGATAAGGGTATGTATGTCTGTTGGCATACCAAGTGATGCGAAGAACTTCTCTGTGGCTCTGATGCCGGCCAATGCTGTAGCCTCTGGGTTGTTGAAGTCATTTGGCACTCCCATGACATTAACCGCAAAACGGGCAAATCGTGTGATGTTCTCGTGCATCACATAGCGCGCCCAGCTTCCCCACATAGCCGCAAGGCCTGCTCCGTGCGATACATCAAACATACCAGACAACTCGTGCTCCAGGTTGTGCGTAGCCCAGTCGTCCGACGTGCCGCAGCCTGTGAGGTCATTATGCGCTACCGATCCAGCCCACATGATTTGTGCCCGGTGACGGTAATTCTCTGGCTCTCGCATTAGTATCGAAGCACTGTTCATCACTGTCTTGAGAAGTGCCTCTGCTATATTGTCTGTTATATCCATGTCGTCGTCCTTCGAGAAGTATCTCTCCATGGTATGCATCATCATATCCACAGCACCGCAGGCTGTCTGCCAGGCTGGCAATGTATATGTACGCTCTGGATTCATAATGGCAAACTTACAGCGGAACTCATTGATGCAATAGTCTTTCTTGAGGCCGTTCTCATCGTTGGTTATCACACTGCCGTTACTCATCTCACTGCCCGCTGCTGGGATGGTAAGTACACAACCGATAGGCAGGCAAGCCTTGTCAAATGCCTTGCGGATATAGAAATCCCATACGTCTCCCTGATATGGAACACCTACACTCATCGCCTTTGCCGAATCGATGACGCTGCCGCCACCCACTGCCAGGATGAAGTCGATATTCTCCTTGCGGCATATCTCAACGCCCTTGCGTACAAGGCTGACTCGTGGGTTAGGCACTACCCCACCCAACTCTACGAATGCTATTCCCTCTGCTGTAAGCTGCTCTCTGACCTTCTTGAGCAAGCCCGAACGCTCAGCGCTCTGTCCGCCATAGTGAAGCAGAACTCGCTTTGCGCCATATTTCTTAGCCATCTTACCTATCTGATCCTCGGAATTCTTACCGAAGACTACCTCTGTAGGTGCATAGTACTTGAAATCCTTCATTGTTATTGTAATTTTGGTTGACCGCGAGTGTAAGCCTGTCTCTATCTCGCTGTTACAAAGATAAGAAAATAATACTATGAAACTATTTTTTATGCAAAGGCATTGGAATTAATGGCAATACAACACCGTCTAAAGGAGTGTTCTTGAAGTTCTTTAACATTATTCCCCTGATAGTTCCTATACACACGTTCAAGAATGTATCAAGAAGTGGATGCGCCTTTACTTGCTTATCTTCATCAAACTTTACGACTTCTTCGATTGGATCTATAATAAACGTATTAGCTGTTGAAGTGCTAGACAATTCCATCCGTGTTGTCCCATACACAACCAAAACAGTCAATTCGATAACTAATGTATTTTTGCCTAAGTCTGCCTTGAAATTGTATGAGAATCCAAACCCAAGGTCTCCTATATTGAAACTATTATAGTCGAAGTCGTAATTAAATGCAAACTTCGTTTCTTTTATATCGGCAAGAGCATATTTGATATCCATACTATGTACTATGCTATATGTTTTTGATTAGAACTCAAGAATATGTCTTTACTTGCACAATCTATACCTCCCGTATACGACCCGCGAGCAATTGTTTTATTGGTATTATTGTAATGCAACATACCACTTGAAATTGGCATTACGGATGTAATCGTCGTATCGATAAGTTTTACATTCAGGGCCATCTCTATTTCTGTAAGCAATTCAATTGTAAAATTGCGGTCGCCCGACAACCAATCAGAAACTTCCGACTCAGACTTAGACATCTTTTCGGCAAGTTTTTTCTGAGTCAGATTCATATTCTTCATTGCAACGTAAATCTTATGTGCCAAAAGCATACGATTATCTGACTTCCTTTGGCTAAGTTCATCAACCTCAGAAAGAATTGATGCTATTACGCTTGAATGTTTAGTTCTAACTTTCATATCTCTAATTCAAAATCATCATCACACTCGAAAGTGTCGTCATCATTTAGTATTAAATCTTTGTTTAAGATTGCATCTGTTATTGCCTTTGATATCTTTTTAAGTGTTTGAACTCTCTGACTTAGAATTTCATCATCTTGCCATGCTCTAACATTCTTTTCCCCTCCTGAACCAAAAATTACAACTGCATTGTTAAAACGCATACAATACAATCGCAAATTACCACTTTTCAATACACCAATGCCGTCTCCAGGACTTCCTTCTTTATCTTTAAAGTATTGATCTTGAAAACCTGTTATTCTAGACATTGATCTGATTTTCTCAACTATTTTCTTAGCGTTTTCATGATTCTTTTGTTCTTCAAAAAACTGATCAATCATAACTGTACCATCTTCACCTTCGATAGAAAACACATTTCCCTTGGCTCCAGACAACTCTTCTATTTGAACTATATTAAACCTCATGCAAGAGTATTTTGGTTGCAAATGTACAAATAATTCGGATATATCCAAATTATTTGCTTGGATTATAGGATTATTTGGAGTAAGAAACACTATCACACTCAACGACACCATAGCTAATAGGACGCACCTACTCTTCCGCTGCTATGAGCCCCTCTGGCTCCATCTCGCCATACTGCTTCGAGTGCAGCGACAGTAGCCTGTGCGACAGCTGATAGCTCAGCGACAGCAGTGTCTCCAACTGTACCCTGCTCTTCAGCTGGCACTCCCATACCGTCCATACGGCCCACCCCTGCTCTCTCAGCAAGGCAGTGTTCTTCATATCCCTGGCCTGATTACGCGCTATTTTGGCCCTCCAGAACTCAGTATTCGACTTAGGCACGGTGTAATACCTGCACCCCTCATGTCCATGCCAGAAACAGCCATTTATAAAGATAACCACCCTATACTTCGGCAGCACTATATCCGGCTTCCCCGGCAGCCGCTTATCATTCACCCTATACCGAAAGCCCTCCCTCCAAAGCCATTTCCGCACTATTATCTCTGGCTTGGTGTTTTTGCCGCGTATGGCCGCCATATTTATATGGCGCTGCTGGGGTGTGAGGGTGTCAGGCATGGGACGATTATTTAGTGAAATGTGATTTCCACATCAGTGTTGCGGAAATCTATTATAAACCGATTTCATTGTGCTGAAAACTATTTCTATATTTCAGCAGCTCATCTGCCTTGATAAACAAAGGTTCTCCTTCGACATAGTTTTCTTGTTTTTCCTTCAAATCACGAATCAAGTCGACTACACGAAGCTTGCCAACCGTCACCTCTTCGTCAAAGCGGTAGAAATAGTAACTTCCTTGGGCAGTTGATGGGTACCACGAGTCCTTCATTCGCTCTTCCGTTACCTTCTTTGCAGTATCTTTGACGTGAAATACCCTATATTCATTCGTGCTTTCTACGCCATCGGTATATAGGATGACAAACTGCACATTCTGATTATCATAGAAACTTGCGGTATGAGCACCTGGTCTAGTTTCTTCTCCCTTTACCGCCAAACGGACATTATATATCAATGATCCCTTGTCATTATTGCCCATTATCCATTGCAGATGTGCCTGGTCTTTGTAATAACCTATCAATACACCCTTATCTGCATATCTCTCTAAGTAATGCAAAGTGAGCCATTGAGGAGTTGCGATTGGTTGTTGTATTTCAGCTTCGATTTTTATCTTCAATGCCTCTTGTGGATCTTTGCCCATTTTGCATTCTTCAATGTGGAAATACTTCTCCAACTCTTTGTATTGTGGGTCAGTATCTGGGTTTCGGTCCGACGACATGGCAAAGGCAAAATATACTCGTCTTTCTTCTCCATAAGGCTGAAATACTCGTCCGTTCAATTCATAGAAATGTTGCTGAAGATACAGCTGACCATCAACGCCCTGTTTAGCTCGCATTGCATAGATGTTGTATTTTTCTTGAATAACTTCGCGTATTTCTTTTCTAAACAAGTCTCTCACATCAGCCTTCCATTTCGCCTTTTCATTGGCCTTATTGCGACCATAGAGGTAAAGGACATATAGGAAGTTCACATCGTATTGCGATAAAAACAGTGTATCGCGGTCGAAGAGCCTGTCAGGAAACTGATATGAAACGGTCGTGCAATGCTTCCCCTTATCATCCGTGAATTTTCGTATATTTTCCTTTGCATTGTATTTGCGTTCAGAATCGACAAATGCACGAATGAAGAAGTTAGGTATTATATCGTATCCTTCAGTGAAAGAATTGTCCTGAAGTCGAATATGCCCAAATCTTTCCTTATCATCCTTCTGCACTCTCCTTTCGTCTTCATTATAGGCATTCTTCCCGTCCAAGAATAGATTGACATTCCACTGAACTACATTTCTCGCATACGTATACTGCTTGTATATCGACTCTGCTCCTAGCTTGTTGCCGTGCTTGTAGTATTTACTATCTCCAATATAGTACACTTCTCTATTTGTCTGGCTGTCTACTGTTGTCAAGGCAAGGTCGGTATACATATGGTCGACGCGCTTGCCATCTAGTTGGTCAGCAAGTCCTTTAGGTATCTGATTGTGCGAAGTGCCTATAAGCTCATCAATCATTGCCTCAAAAACGACATGGAAACTCTTCGCAAGAATATACTCCTGTGCGTTTGTATTAACGGCAATCTTGTAGGCATTTTCAAAGAATGCATAGCACAAATCCCATAGCTGTAGTGCCTTGTCGGAAAAATACTTGTACTTAATCTGCATTAAGCGAATCTTCCCTAGACCTTTGAGGTATTGCTTAAATGTTTTTCCTGTTATGAGGTCATATTGGATGGCTATTGGGGTGCGGAATCCGTATTCGTCATTCAGATAGTTCAAAATACTATAGAAAATGACGAACAGTTCCTCCTCATAATTGACTACACGTTTTTTGTTGACAGGATTGAGATAGACAACCTCCTGACCTTGAATAATGGAAGCAGAATGATTGATGGTTCGTGTCCAGTTTATCTTATTGTTGCCTCTATGTAGGTTCTTGATTGTAAAGAGGACAAAATCTCTATTCTCATTGTTGAAGTTAATCAGAGATAGTACAATGTCAAGATATGTATTTGCCTTTGCGCGTTTACCTCTACCTGCTTGCGGCAGACGTTTGTAGAGAATGGCCTTGCTATCTTTATTGGTTTTATAGTATCTGCATAATGCTCGGTATATCCAAACCGAGAATTCGTATATAAACTTTCGATACTCCTTACTCAGTTTCTTTTGACCCTCTGGAGTCAACACCTGCTCTGGTGTTACAGGAACTATTTTGGAAACACCATTTTCTTCTAGCGTTATGGTAACTCCAGCCAACACTTCTTCTCCATCCCTATCTTCAAGAAGTACCTTTGGCAATATGAAGACACAATCATGCAAATGCGGATTATAGAAATAACCCACATACTGCACACTAACCTTCTTATTGATATCCTGGAGTACGTATATGTCCTTCAGAATTTTCTCAACAAGCTGGCTGTCGTATTGATGTTCTTCAAAGAGAATGTACATTCTGGTCTCCTGACGAATTACTTTTCCGATTGTTCCGACTCTTTCTCATTCTTGAGTTTGTCTGCCTCTTCGAGAAGTATATCCAGGCGCTTCTGTAAATCCTCTCTTTTAGGCATATAGAGCTGATATTTCGCCGCAAAAAGCTGATTTGAAATACCTTCCATGGCATACTGCATAACAAGGTCATCCTTCCTTGCTCCAAGAACGATACCAATAGGAGGATTGTCATCAGGTTGACATACTTCATGACGGAAATAGTTCAGATAGAAGTTCATCTGACCAATATCTTCATGCTGAATTTCGCCACGCTTTAGATCTATAAGTACGTATGCCTTCAAAATGGCATGATAGAATACAAGATCGCAATGGAAAATGCGCCCAGCAACTGGTATTGGATATTGACGTCTACGCAGGCAGAACCCATCCCCCATCTCAAGCATAAAATCAGCAAATTTTCCTATCAGTTCATTCTCCAAATCGCTCTCAAGATAAGGAGAAGGCAGATCAACGAACTCCAGCACGTAGGGATCATGAAGCAAATCCTTAGCTTCTTGTATGTGATGACCTTCATTTGCCAATGCGAGCACTTCAGATGGCTCTTTGCTTAATGCTATTCTGTGGAACAGCATACTTTGCATCTGACGTTTTAACTCTCTCACTTTCCATTTCTCTTGTTCGCATTGACGAATATAGAAAGCGCGCTCCGTCTCGTCGTCTATTTTTAGAATCTCATAATAATGCCCCCAACTCAAAAAGTGGGACAATGTCCCACCTTTTGGAAACACAAGATATAACTTCCTTATATACTTTAGGTTAGAGATTCCGAAACCCTTACCGAACTGCATTGTAAGGTCATGAGACAACTGTTTAATCAACCCATTGCCATAGGCAGCTCGGGCTTCTCCTCCTTGCTCAAACTCTACGATATATTGTCCTATATGCCAATAGGTA
>JAKSLD010000001.1 GCA_024401395.1 Bacteroidales bacterium | reverse complement strand
GCGCCTAATCGCGCCAAATCGGGACACCGCTCTTTTTTCGTGATATATCTTTGCAGCATCAAAAGATTATTATTGATACTTAGTGTATATAAACATAATATATAGTACATTTGTATTAACGTGTAGTATTTATGTTAGTTTTAATGTTTTATTAGTATGGATATGATTAAATATCTTCTATTGCCTGTCTTTTCTTTCCTTGTATTGTTGTCTGCTACGGCTTCGTGTAAGGATGAAGATGGTGTGTCAGGAGTTAAAGAGCCTGAAATGCAGATGCCTGTGGAAGTAAGCCTTCGTCCTGCTTTCTTTGAGTTTTCTAGGGTTGCTCAGGAAACTGAGTTTTATGTTGTCTCTGATGAGTCTCCTGCTGTAAGCGTTTCTGCCGATTGGTGTAAGGTATCTTTGAAGTCTAAAGAGGAGTATAGATATACTTATTTGATATCTGTTGAGGCTAATCCTGATTTTGACGTACGTTCTTGTGAGGTTCATGTGTCTGTCGGCTCTTCTTTTGATCAGAATATTTTAGTCTCGCAGGCTCCTTCTCCTTTGATTCGTATCGCTTCTGGTGTCCCGGCAATAGATGCTCAAGAGAGTAGTGCTGAATATCATTACACGATTGAAGCTAACGCTATGCCTATAGTTTCTTGTTCTGATATGTGGGTTGAGGTTGCTGAACCTATTATTGAGGGAAGGTTGTATAAGTATGTCGTTTCTATATCGGAGAACTTTTTCCCGTCGAAGCGCACAGCCACAGTCTCTTTTTCCGTTGGGGACCTTGTCGTTTCTATAGCTGTTTCTCAGGCGGGCTCTACAGTGCCTGTTTCTGCTGTAAAGGCTGTTGACATAGTTAAGCTTATGTCTGCAGGTATCAATATAGGTAATACTCTTGAGGCTATAGGCGGAGAAACAGCTTGGGGACAGCCTAAGATTAATGATTCTTATATTAAGGGACTAAAAGATGCTGGATTTAATGCTGTTCGAATCCCTTGTTCGTGGAACCAGTATCTTGATAGTAAAGGTGAGTATGGTGAGAATACTATTAAGGCCGATTGGATGGAACGTGTGACTCAGGTTGTTGATATGGCTATAGGTAATGATATGTTTGTCATTCTTAATGCTCACTGGGATGGTGGTTGGCTTGAGGATAATATCTCGATTTCTGTCAATTCTCAGATCAATAAGAAGCAACATGATATCTGGAAGCAAATTGCTGTCAACTTTAAGGATTATGATTCTCGCTTGCTCTTCGCAGGTATGAATGAGCCTAATCATAGTAAGAGTGAGCAGTCTTTAGAGACTACTAATACAATGAGGACTTATCAGCAGACTTTTGTAGATGCTGTCAGAAATACTGGAGGGAATAATGTGTCTCGTATACTTATCGTTCAGGGCCCAAGCACTGATATTAATGCGTCGGTCGAGTATTATCAAACATTGCCTACCGACCCGGCTGGTGATGGGTATATGTTGATGGAGGTGCATTACTATGATCCTTATCAGTTTACCATTATGGATGATGATGCGTCTTGGGGTAAGGTCCTTTTGTTCTGGGGTAAGGATAATTTAATCGCTGGACATGTACGCAATACAGGTGATTATGGCGATGAGGCTTATCTTGAGAAGCAGATGAAGAAAATGTTTGATAATTATGTCTCTAAGGGCTACCCGGTAATTATTGGTGAGTATGCCGCATCTATAAAGAGTAAGTCGAAGTTTGGCATGACTGATGATGAGTATGCTAGACATAAAGTATCTGTTGCTTATTTTGATGGTTGCGTGGCAAAATACGCTAAACAGAATGGTTGTGTGCCTTTCTTGTGGGAGTGCGGAGAGACTATTAACAGAAATGATGGTTCAGTAAAGGAAAAATCAATAGTTGATGCGATTATAAATGGTGTTTCTTCTGTCGATTATCCTTTCTGAGATGCTATATACGAATAATTATGCACTGATATACTTTGAATTGTGCATAAAAATTTGCAAATAGCGCGATTTTGGCATCAATTTACGTGTTTTACGGCTGTCTATCTTGAGAATTTATGCATAACTTTGCAGTCAAATAACAATATAAATACGATAACAATATGGCAGACAAAATCATCGTTAAGGAGCTAGACAGTGTAGCTGTTCGCTTCAGTGGTGACTCTGGAGACGGTATGCAGCTTGCGGGAAATATGTTTTCCACTGTTTCAGCTACCGTAGGTAATGACATTTGTACCTTCCCTGACTATCCAGCAGATATCCGTGCCCCTCAGGGTTCGCTTACTGGTGTTTCTGGTTTCCAGGTACACATCGGGTCTAATAAGGTTTATACTCCTGGTGATAAGTGCGATGTGCTCGTTGCAATGAATGCAGCTGCACTTAAGACACAATATAAGTACGCTAAGTCTACTGCTTGTATCATTATTGATACTGATGCGTTTAAGAAGGCTGACTTGGAGAAGGCAGAGTTTAAGACTGAGGATCCTATCGCTGAGATGGGTATCAAGAATGATGTTATTGCTTGCCCTATCACAACAATGGTTAAGGATTGCTTGGCTGATTCAGGTATGGATCCTAAGGCAATGCTTAAGTGTCGTAATATGTTCGCCCTTGGTTTGGTTTGCTGGTTGTTCAACCGCGACTTGAATATCATCGCTCAGATGCTTCAGACTAAGTTCGCTAAGAAGCCAGGCGTAGCTGATGCTAATATCAAGGTTATCCAAGCAGGTTATGACTACGGAGCTAATACACATGCTAGCGTAGCACATACATATAAGATTGAGTCTAAGTCAAAGACTCCTGGTCGTTATATGGATATTATGGGTAATAAGGCTACTGCTTATGGTCTTATTGCTGCAGCTGAGAAGGCTGGTCTTAAGCTTTACCTCGGCTCTTATCCTATTACTCCAGCAACAGACGTTCTTCATGAGCTCTCAAAGCATAAGTCACTCGGTGTTACTACAGTACAGTGCGAGGACGAGATTGCAGGTTGTGCTTCAGCAGTAGGTGCATCATTTGCTGGTGCTTTGGCTGTTACTTCAACATCAGGTCCTGGTATCTGCTTGAAGTCTGAGGCTATGAACTTGGCAGTTATCATGGAGTTGCCTCTTGTAGTTCTCGACGTTCAGCGCGGTGGTCCTGCTACAGGTCTTCCTACTAAGTCTGAGCAGACCGACCTTCTCCAGTGCTTGTTCGGTCGTAACGGTGAGAGCCCAATGCCAGTGATCGCTGCTACATCTCCAACAGATTGCTTCGATGCGGCATACAACGCTTGTAAGATTGCTCTCGAGCACATGACTCCAGTAGTTTTGATGACAGATGCATTCATCGCTAACGGTTCGGGTGCATTCAAGTTGCCAAATCTTGCAGATTTCCCTGCTATCAATCCTCCTTACGTTCCAGAGGATATGAAGGGTACATGGACACCATATATGCGTAATGCTGAGGGTAGCCGTTACTGGGCAGTACCTGGTCGTGAGGGCTTCCAACATATCCTTGGTGGTCTTGAGAAGGATAACAAGACAGGTGCTATCTCGACAAATCCTGAGAACCACGACTTGATGACACGTCTCCGTCAGGAGAAGATCGACAAGATTCAGGTTCCAGATGTAGAGGTACTTGGTGATAAGGACGATGCTGAACTTCTTATCGTAGGCTTCGGCGGTACATACGGTCACCTCCATTCAGCAATGGATGAGATGCGTGCAGCTGGTAAGAAGGTAGCCCTTGCTCACTTCAAGTACATCAACCCACTGCCAAAGAATACTGCAGAGGTATTGAAGAAGTATCCTAAGGTAGTTGTAGCTGAGCAGAATATGGGTCAGTTCGCTGGCTTCCTCAGAATGAAGATCGACGGCTTCAATCCATATCAGTTCAATGAGGTTAAGGGTCAGCCATTCGTAGTGGCAGAACTCGTAGAGGCATTTAATAAGTTGTAATCCTTACACTAACGTTTAACTCTTAAAAGAAAATCAAGATGGCTTTCGATATAAAAGATTTCAAAAAAGGTCAACCTCGTTGGTGTCCAGGTTGTGGTGACCACTTCTTCCTTGCTTCTCTTCAGAAGGCAATGGCTGAAATAGGTGTAGCTCCATGGGATACAGCTGTTATCTCTGGTATTGGTTGTTCAAGCCGTTTGCCACACTATATGGCTACATACGGAATGAACACAATCCACGGCCGTGCTGCTGCTATCGCTACAGGTGCTAAGGTTGCTAATCCTAATTTGACAGTATGGCAGGTTTCGGGTGATGGTGATGGTCTCGCTATCGGTGGTAACCACTTCATCCACGCTAACCGTCGTAATATCAACCTCAATATGATTCTTTTGAACAACCGTATCTATGGTTTGACAAAGGGTCAGTATTCTCCTACATCGCCTCGTGGCTTCGTTTCTAAGTCGAGCCCTTACGGTACTGTAGAGGATCCATTCCGTCCAGCAGAGCTCTGCTTCGGTGCTAGAGGTCACTTCTTTGCACGTGCCGTAGCCACAGATGCTGCAGGTACAGTAGATATCCTTAAGGCTGCATACAACCACAAGGGCGCTGCAGTATGTGAGATTCTCCAAAACTGTGTAATCTTCAACGATGGTACACACAGTGCAGTATATGATAAGGCAGGTCGTGCTAAGAACGCAATCTACCTCCAGCATGGTAAGCCTATGATCTTCGGCGAGAACAACGAGTTTGGTCTCATGCAGGAAGGTTTCGGCATCAAGGTAGTTAAGCTTGGCGAGAACGGCATTACAGAGAAGGATATTCTCGTACACGATGCTAAGTGTGAGGACAATACACTCCAATTGAAGCTTGCACTCATGGAGGGTCCTGACTTCCCAGTAGCACTTGGTGTAATCCGTGACGTTGATGCACCAACATACGACGATGCTGTATCGGCTCAGATTGAAGAGGTGAAGGCTGCAAAGAAGTATCACAACTTTGCAGAGCTCCTTGAGACAAATGAAATCTGGGAGGTAAAATAATATAGCAGTCTAGTATTTCATATTCATATTGTTATGTTGTCGTCTCTTCCTGTAATGGGGAGAGACGACTTTTTATTGTAGTGTTATTTCAGTGCGAAGTCAGTCTCTGGTATAAGGGAGAGTAGTCGTTGCTCGCAATTTTTTTATTTTGCACGCAGTACGAGCAGTAGAAAAATCACTATACTATATAATAATAGGTATAAAAAAGAGAGAGGCTGAACAGATGTTCAGCCTCTCTTGGTATTTATATCTGAGATTGGGATTAGCAACCGCGGATAGCCTTGATACCTGGAAGAACCTTACCCTCCATGTACTCGAGCATAGCACCACCACCTGTAGATACGTAAGATACCTTGTCAGCGAGCTTGTTCTTGTTGATAGCAGCAACTGAGTCACCACCACCGATGAGAGTAAATGCACCGTTCTCCTGAGTAGCCTTAGCAACTGCCTGTGCAACTGCTGAAGTACCCTTAGCGAACTTATCCATCTCGAATACGCCCATAGGACCGTTCCAGATAACTGTCTTAGAAGAAGCGATAACCTCTGAGTAAGTCTTGATTGTCTCATCAGCGATATCGAGACCCATCCAGCCGTCAGGAGTCTTGTCTGTAGCGGAGATGTTAGTGTTAGCGTCCTTGTCGAACTTATCAGCGTTAACAGCGTCAGTTGGCAAGTATACCTTTACGCCCTTAGCCTTAGCCTTCTCGAGGATCTCCTTAGCAAGGTCGAGCTTGTCAGCCTCGCAGAGTGAGTTACCGATCTGACCACCCATAGCCTTAACGAATGTGTATGTCATACCGCCACCGATAATGAGGTTGTCAACGCGGTCGAGGAGGTTAGTGATGATAGCGATCTTATCAGATACCTTAGCACCACCCATGATAGCTGTAAATGGACGCTGAGCCTCGTTGAGGACCTTATCCATAGCTGTGAGCTCCTTGTTGATAAGGAAGCCGAACATCTTCTTGTCCTCTGTGAAGTAATCAGCGATAACAGCTGTAGAACCATGAGCGCGGTGAGCTGTACCGAATGCGTCGTTTACATATACGTCAGCGTAAGAAGCGAGCTTCTTAGCGAAGTCCTTCTGCTTAGCCTTCATTTCCTTCTTAGCTGCATCGTAGTTAGGATCCTCCTTGTCGATGCCACGTGGCTTGCCCTCTTCCTCAGCGTAGAAACGGAGGTTCTCGAGGAGAAGGATCTCACCCATCTTGAGGTTCTTAACAGCCTCATCAGCCTTCATACAGTCGTCGCAGAAGAGTACCTTCTTGCCGCCGAGGTTCTCCTCGATCTTGTAGATGATCTGAGAGAGAGAAAGCTTTGGATCAACGCCCTTAGCCTTACCCATGTGAGACATAAGGATAGCTGCGCCGCCGTCCTCTACGATCTTCTTGATTGTAGGAAGGGCACCACGGATACGAGTGTCATCAGAAACCTTACCAGTCTCCTTGTTCAAAGGTACGTTGAAGTCAACGCGCACGATAGCCTTAAGACCCTTGAAATTGAAATTGTCAATTACAGTCATGACTTTTATTTGAGAAATTAATGTTATGTCTATTAATCTGGACTCAAAGTTAGTCATTTTTCTTCTACTTTATGTGTATGGTGCACATTTCTTGTGTTTTAAGGTGTTAAAAGATGCTTATATGGGTATTTTTACGTATTTATATAAACTACTGATATATAATGAGTTAATGAAAAATGAGGTTAAATAGTTGTATTGGAGGAGTCATTTTTTTGCTTGAAAGTTTGAACAATCCAAAGGAAGTTATTTACTTTGCACAGTCGTTTAGAGCATATTTTGAACAAACGAACATAATATTTACTAATTTAAATTCAGAAAAGCTATGTCAGAAGTAGCAGAAAAAGTAACCGCAATCATCGTTGATAAGCTCGGTGTTGCAGAGAACGAGGTAACACCTGAGGCTAGCTTCACCAATGATCTTGGTGCAGATTCACTCGACACAGTTGAGTTGATCATGGAGTTTGAGAAGCAATTTGATATCAAGATTGCTGACAGCGACGCTGAGAAGATTCAGACAGTAGGTAGCGCTATCGAGTTCATCGAGAACGCAAAGAAGTAATATCTCGATCGCATTGGAGTGTCCCCTTACTATAGTATAGGTGGATACTCCCTTTTTATTTTGTACAAGTAATTATATACAAATAGAATTTATGGAGTTGAAAAGAGTAGTAGTTACAGGTCTTGGAGCTATCACGCCACTTGGCAATGATGTACCTGAAACATGGAAGAATCTTGTAGCTGGTGTAAGTGGCGCAGGAACTATAACACGCTTTGACGCTTCGCAATTCAAATGTACTTTTGCCTGCGAGGTTAAAGGCTTTGATTCGAATGCGCGTTTTGGCAAGGAGGCCCGTAAGATGGACTTGTTCTGTCAGTACGCAATGGTAGCAGCTGATGAGGCTATTGCTGATGCTAAGTTGGATGCAGAGTCGATAGACAAGAACCGCGTAGGTGTTATCTGGGGTGCAGGTATTGGTGGTTTGCAGACATTCCATGAGGGTTCAGCAGAATTTGCTCTTGGTGATGGTACACCACGCTTCAGCCCATTCTTCATACCTAAGATGATTGCAGATATCGCTCCAGGTATGATTTCGATTAAGTACGGCTTTGGCGGTCCTAACTATGGTACTGTTTCGGCTTGTGCTTCATCAACAACAGCTCTTTCAAATGCATTTGACCTTATCCGTCTTGGTAAGGCAGAGGTAGTTGTCAGCGGTGGTTCAGAGGCTCCTATTACAATTCCAGGTCTTGGTGGTTTTACATCAATGAAGGCTCTCTCGACACGTAATGACGATCCTAAGACAGGTTCTCGTCCATTTGACAAGAATCGTGATGGCTTCGTAATGGGTGAGGGTGGTGCTTGCTTGATCCTTGAGGAGTATGAGCATGCTAAGGCTCGTGGTGCTAAGATCTATTGCGAGATGGTTGGTGCTGGCTATTCAGCTGATGCTCACCATATGACTGCTCCACATCCGGAAGGTGAGGGTGCTGCTCGAGTAATGTCTGCAGCTTTGAAGGATGCTAATTTGAAGCCTGAGGATATTGATTATATCAATGTTCACGGTACTTCAACACCACAAGGTGACAAGGGAGAGTGCAAGGCTATCGCTAAGGTATTTGGTGATGCTGCATACAAGCTCAATATCAGTTCTACAAAGTCTATGACTGGTCACTTGCTTGGTGCTACTGGTGCTCTCGAGGCATTGGTTTGTATTAAGACGATCACAGATGGTGTGATTCCTCCAACAATCAACCACTTCGAGGACGATCCTGAGATTGATAACAAGCTCAACTTTACATTCAACAAGGCACAGAAGCGTGAAGTACGTGCAGCATTGTCGAATACATTCGGCTTTGGCGGTCACAATGCTACTGTAATCTTCAAGGCTTTGTAAAGAAGTAAGGCTGAAAAAGAATATTTGCGAGTCCTGAACATACATTTGTTTGGGACTCGTTTTTTTTGTGGGGTTCTTCCGTACAGAGGTGGAATTTTGAGGGTATGATACTTCAATAATTGAAATTATGGCTAAAAAAGAGGCGATAGATGTACCATGTACATCGGCAGAAGACATAAAAGCGACATTAGTGGACCTTGGTAGCGAGAAGCAGGCTAAGATATTGCTACGCTTTTTCAAGTGCGGCAAGGGAGAGTATGGAGAAGGAGATAGGTTTCTAGGGGTGAACAATCCCAATATAAGAAGTGTAGTCAAAGAGGCTTGGAAGAGTACGACACTTGACGAGGCGGTCAAATTAGTAAAAGACGAGTGGCATGAGGTAAGGATGTGCGGCTTGCTGATTCTTGTGGAAAAAATGCTGAAGGCGATCAAGAAAAAAGACGAGAAAGAGATGGAGGCGATATTCAAGCTATATGTGTCGTTACATCCCTATATAAACAACTGGGATTTGGTTGACTTGTCCGCTATAAAGATTGTGGGGAACTGGGAAAAACATCATCCTGAAGAAGAATTATTGGAAAAATGGATCAGGCTAGGGGATGATTGTCTTTGGCAGAGACGCATTGCGATGGTGTCTACATGGATATTATTGCGAGAAGGACGATTTGACGTAGTAATGTCGCGAGCAGAAAAACTATTGACTTCGAAACAAAATCTGCTCCATAAAGCAGCCGGGTGGATGTTGAGAGAGATGTATAAGCATAATGGAGAAGAAGCATTAGAAGCTTTTTTGAGAGAACATATAGGGAAGATGCCAGCTGTGATGCTCAGTTATGCTTGTGAAAAATTAACGGCAGATGAAAAATCTTATTGGCGTGAGTATAAATATAGCTTAGTAAAATAAGAATATGTAAAAAATAGGTCTGGGTATTGTCTACATATAGAGAGCATTAAGAGAAAGTAGTCAATATTTAGACTAATAATTTGTTGTATTTCCAAGAAAACGTGTAATTTTGCGGTGTTAATAAAATAACAATACACATCAACTAATAGTTTAATTTCACAAAATTGAAATATGGAATCATTGCAAGGTTCATTATTGGAGATACTTTCGGCGAGCATTATTCTATTTGTCGTGATAGATATGTTAGGGTCGTTGCCAGTTGTGGTTGCGATCAGGGCAAGAGGAGTAGAAGTTAATCCATTGAAGTGTGTCAGCGTGGCATTTGTATTGCTGATAGCCTTTATGTTTTTAGGACAAGGATTACTAGATCTCTTTAATGTAGACATCAACTCATTTGCTGTAGCAGGTGCTGTGGTACTATTCATCATTGGGCTAGAGATGGTCCTAGGTACAGACTTCTTCAAGCAAGACGCTCCTGCGGCCGTTTCGATAGTGCCTATAGCCTTTCCATTGATGGCAGGTCCCGGTACATTTACGACACTGTTGACATTGAGAGCCGAGTATGAGGTGTTGAATATATTCATCGCTGTAGTGCTCAATATGATATTCGCCTATGCGGTATTACGCTCGAGTAAGTTCCTTGGGCGTCTGATGGGTTCCGGCGGCATATATGTGCTAAAGAAATTCTTTGGGGTAATACTTCTAGCGATATCAGTGAAGTTATTTACAACAAATCTGGCCATACTTCTGAATATGGCTAATTAAGGATGGCAAAAACGAAGAAATATTATGTAGTTTGGAGGGGACGAGTCCCCGGTATATATGAAGACTGGGCATCAGCGAAGGAACAGATAGACAACTTCTCTGATGCCCGTTTTAAGGGTTATGCGACAGAGGCAGAAGCCAAAGAAGCTTATGCGGCCGGTCCGCCTAAAGTGCCAGCGTATATACTAGCGACGAAAAAAGAGAAAAAAGGCGAGCCACCTACAGAAAAGCCACTGATACGAGCCATCGCTGTTGATGCTGCCTGTTCCGGCAATCCTGGAGTGATGGAGTACAGGGGAGTGTCATTATGGGACAACAAAGAGATATTCCATTTGAAATTCGACCTTGGGACCAATAATATCGGAGAATTTCTTGCGATAGTACACTGTATGGCATTGCTACAGCAGAATAATGCAGGAGATATTACCATATACTCCGATTCAAAGATTGCCATGTCGTGGGTAAAGCAAGGCAAGTGCAAGACCAAGCTAGAATATACGCCAAGGACGGCAGATCTGATGAATCTCGTGAAGAGGGCAGAAGATTGGCTGAAAAACAACAGTTTCAGGAGTCCGATAGTAAAGTGGCCGACAGAAATATGGGGAGAGATACCTGCAGATTTCGGCAGAAAATAAGAATAAACAAGAGTCGGTACAAGACTAAAAAAGGTATAGGAAACACTCGGGCTAGTCTCGGGCTAGTATAAGAGAGCATTAAGGTTGCTCGCAAAAAAATAAAATAGACACACGACAGATGATAGACACACATACGCATATTTACGGTGCAGAATTCGCTCAGGACATAGACCTAGTAGTACGTCGAGCGATAGAAGCAAACTGCAAGAATATAGTATTGCCTGCTACAAACGAAGGGAGCATAGATGCCGTTGATGCATTGAGAGAAAAATATCCAGACGTCTGCAAGGCAATGTACGGATTACATCCTACGGACATAGAACCAGAAAGATGGGAAGAACAGTTGGACAACATACTGTCTCGCATTCAGATGGGGGCAGACAAGATAGTCGGAGTAGGAGAAATCGGTCTTGACCTTCATTATGGAGACGAGACGATAGAAGCACAGAGAGTAGCGTTTGAGAAGCAATTGGAGCTAGCCAGAGACTTAGGGAAACCCGTCTCGATGCATATCAGAGATGCGTATGATGAATTCTGGCCGATAATATCAAAATTCGAGAAAGACGACGTGAGCGGTTCGTTGCACTGCTTTTCAGGGACAATAGAAGATGCAGAGAGAGCGTTAGGAATGTTTCCGCACCTAGTATTAGGCGTTGGAGGAACACTGACATACAAGAAATCGACATTACCAGAGATAATAAAGCGCGTACCCATTCAGAGGATAGTGATAGAGACAGACGCTCCATACCTAGCACCAGTGCCATTGAGGGGAAAGAGGAACGAGCCGTCGTACCTGACACATGTAATAGATATGCTTTCGGATATTTATGAGATAAGCAGAGAAAAAGTAGAGAAGATTACCGACGAGAATGCGTGCAGAGTGTTCTCGTTGAAGTAAAAATATGTTATCTTTGGCGTTATGAAAGAGAATGGAAATATAAAGTTGCGATTGATAGTCCTTCAGTGGCTAGAGTTCGCTGTTTGGGGATCATACCTAACCTCTATGGGAGGATACCTTGCAAAAGTCGGCTTAGGAGCGAATATCGGGTGGTTTTACTCGGTGCAAGGTATAGTATCTATTTTCATGCCAGCATTGATGGGAATCATAGCCGACCGGTGGGTAAGGGCGGAAAGGCTACTCTCATTCTGCCATGCTATGGCAGCGGCATTTATGATATATGTGGGGTACATAGGCCTTACACTAGGAGATAATGTGACTTTTGCAGATATATTCCCATATTATGCGGCATCGGTAGCGTTCTTTATGCCGACAATTGCGCTGACATATTCCGTCAGCTATTCAGCATTATCTAAGTGTCAGCTAGACACCATAAAAGTTTTCCCATCCATAAGACTATTTGGAACAGTAGGCTTTATTGTAGCGATGTGGATAGTAGACCTGATGGGAATGCAGCATACATCAGCGCAATTCCTAGCCTGTGCAGTGTGGGGAGTTGCGATGGCATTGTACTCATTGACTATGCCAAAGTGTCCGGTGAACAAAGGCGGAGACAAGCAAAAGAGCCTTGTTGAGGCATTCGGGCTAAATGCCTTCAAGCTGTTCAAAGATTGGAGAATGGCGACATTTTTCGTATTCTGTATGTTATTAGGCGTATCGTTGCAGATAACCAACGGCTATGCCAATCCATTCATATCGTCGTTCGGCAATATAGAAGAGTATTCAGGAGCGTTTTTTGTAGACCATGCAAATCTATTGATATCACTTTCGCAAGTGAGTGAGACATTGTGTATACTAATGATACCATTCTTCCTTGGGAGATTCGGCATCAAGCCAGTAATGCTTATAGCCATGTTAGCGTGGGTTGGCAGATTCGGGTTCTTCGCCATAGGCACACCTACATTCCCTGGGGTAACATTCCTTATACTATCGATGATAGTATATGGTGTAGCATTTGACTTCTTCAATGTATCAGGTTCGCTATATGTGAACAGAGAAGTAGACCCATCTATGAGATCCAGTGCACAGGGCCTATTTATGATGATGACCAATGGACTTGGAGCCACGATAGGTACACTTTCGGCACAAGAGATAGTGAACTATTATGGATGTACGAGCAGTGATGTTGCTCCTTTGGTACAGTTAGAAGGGTGGCAGACATGCTGGACTATATTTGCGGCGTACGGTTTAGTTGTTGCCATACTATTTGCCTTGATATTCAAACCTAAGAAATAAAAATGGTATTTATGCGATACATTTATTCCAGAGCGATTATTGCCATTTGCCTATTGGCGTTGGTGTCGGCTCAGACATGGGCACAGAAGAGCGCTGAAGTGGCGAGCCCTGACGGGAATATAAAAGTGACGGTCAAGACCGACGAGAAAGGTTTTGTAACATACGGTGTAAAAGTTGAGGGAGCAGACTTCCTGATAGATTCGCCTTTAGGCTTGACAGCCAACAACGGCGACTTCAGGAGCAATATGACTATTACAAGTTCAGAGACGAAAGCCGTAAAGAAAGAGTTCAAGCAGACACGCATCAAGCATTCAGAGGTGAAATATGACGCCAATGAGATGATAGTCCATACGGAGAATGCGGAGAAGGTGCCATTTGACATACAATTTGCGGTTACAAATACAGATGTAGCATTCAGATACATCATGCCAAAGAGCGGAGAGACAGGCTCTACACGTATTTTCCATGAAGCTACAGGATTCAGGTTTCCAAAAGAGACGACCACATTTCTGTGCCCACAGTCGGATCCGATGGTAGGCTGGAAACGTACAAAGCCATCGTATGAAGAAGAATATGTAGCAGATGCACCATTGAATGCCCATTCGAAGTTCAACCATGGATTTACCTTCCCATGTCTTTTCCATTTGCCAAACGATGGTTGGGCATTAGTTTCAGAGACAGGGGTAGACTCAAAATACTGCGCTTCACACCTTTCAAACAATATCAATGGTGTATTTATGGTAGAGTTCCCTATGCCAGGAGAGAACAATGGCAATGGAACTGTAGAGCCAGCATTCGCATTACCAGGAGCTACGCCATGGAGAACAATCTCGCTAGGTAAATCATTAAAGCCAATCGTAGAGTCGACCATTACTTGGGCACTTGTAGATCCAGTATACGAGACAGAGAACGAGTATAAGATGGGTAAAGGCACATGGAGTTGGATATTGTGGCAAGACGAGTCGATAAATTATGATGACCAAGTAAAATACATAGATTTGGCAGCTGCCATGAAATTCCAGTATGTCCTTGTAGACAACTGGTGGGATACGAATATAGGCAGAGATAAGATAGCAGAGCTGGTCAAGTATGCGCAATCAAAGGGAGTAGACGTATTCCTATGGTACTCATCATCGGGATATTGGAACGATATTGTTCAAGGACCTATTAACTGTATGGACAGAGCCATAGTCCGCAAGAAAGAGATGAAGTGGATGAAGTCGCTTGGAGTCAAGGGCATCAAGGTAGACTTCTTTGGAGGAGACAAGCAAGAAACGATACGTCTATATGAAGATATATTAAGTGATGCAGACGATAACGGATTGATGGTAATATTCCACGGGTGTACTATTCCTAGAGGTTGGGAGAGAATGTATCCAAACTACGTCGGGTCAGAGGCAGTATTGGCATCAGAGAATATGATTTTCGGTCAGAATAACTGCGATCAAGAGGGATTCAGAACGACATTATATCCATTCGTAAGAAATGTTATAGGTTCGATGGAGTATGGAGGCTGTTTTCTGAACAAGAGAATGCACAAGAGCAATAACAGCGGGAATTACAGAAAGACGAGTGATGTATTCCAGTTGTCATCGTGCATTCTATTCCAGAACGCCATACAGAATTTTGCTATTGCGCCAAACAATCTTGAAGATGCTCCGAAAGAGTGCCTAGAGTTTTTGACGAACGTTCCTACGGAGTGGGATGAGACAAGGCTTATAGAAGGCTATCCTGGGAAGTATATAGTCATGGCAAGAAGACATGGAGACAAGTGGTATGTAGCAGTGACAAACGGAGAGATGACAGACAGAGAAGTCAGCATTAATATTGATGAGATATTCGGCAAAGACGCGAAAGTAGAGATGCTCTCCGACGCGAAAGACGGAGGAGTCTTGAAATCACAAGTCAAGGCGAAGAAAGGACTATTGAAGTTGAAGGTCGGCGGCGAGAAGGCAATAGTGTTGATGAACTAGAAAAAACAATATTATTGATATACAGGCTATAGAGTTGAGAACTCTATAGCCCTTTTTCGTTTGACCCAGTCACAAGAAATGGCGTTGGACATAAAAATAGGACATATGTGGACCCTTTCTGTACTCGGTCTAGTATAAGGGAAGTCCCTTGTTGCTCGCAGTTTTTTTTATTTAGAACTATATTACGCCAAGATAAAATAGCGGTAAGCTGACGTAGAGAAAGACAGAGTTCCGTTTTCTGGGGGAGAAAAGAAAGAGACCTGAAGAGCCTTTCCATCTATTATTGACAGAAGCGATAATCTTCATAGAAAAGACAGATTTTTTGTGCTTGCATTATTTGTTTGTTAACGTTTTAATGATAATATTTGCAACTACTAACAAAATGAGCACGTAATATGCTCATGATGAACAATAATTAATTCATTAGGGATAATAATGGAAAGAAACAAGCTTATTAAGCTGGTTATAGCTATAGTGCTTTCGTTGGTGGCTTGGCTGATACCTGCTGAATGCTATGGGATTGACGGGTTGACTGTCATTGAACAGCGAGTTATAGCAATATTTATTTTTGCTGCATTGATGTGGATCTTTGAGGCTATTCCGATTTGGACTACCTCGGTGCTGATTATGGGCTTATTGCTTGTGACTGTATCCAGCAGTATGTTTGCTCCATTTAAGGCAGCAGCGGGAGATACATTATTCGGCACGCCTATTGCGTATAAAGAAGTGATGGCAGCTTGGGCTGACCCTATCGTGATGCTCTTTATGGGAGGTTTTGCGTTGGCTATTGCGGCTACCAGAACAGGCCTAGATGTAAATATTGCGAGAGTAGTTTTGAAGCCATTTGGCAAGAAGTCGGAGATGGTGCTTATCGGCTTTATGCTTGTGACAGCTGTACTTTCGATGTTTATGAGTAACACAGCCACTGCTGCCATGATGCTTGCCATTATTGCTCCAGTAATCAAGCTGCTTCCTCCAGAGGGGAAAGGAAGAATAGCAGTTACACTGGCAATTCCTTTGGCGGCAAATATTGGTGGTATTGGTACACCGATCGGTACACCTCCAAATGCTATTGCGTTGCGTTATTTGCATGAGATTATGCCAGAGAATGAGATTGGTTTCGGTCAGTGGATGATGATTATGGTTCCATTTGTCATTATACTATTGACAATATCATATTTCTTGCTCCTGAAGTTCTTCCCATTTACTAAGAAAGAGATCAATTTGAAGATTGACGGCAAGTTCAGAAAAGACAGAAAGTCAATCATAGTGTATGTGACATTTGCTGTAACAGTGTTGCTCTGGTTGCTTGACAAGCAGACAAACCTGAATGCCAATGTAGTAGCATTTATTCCATTGACGGTATTCTGTGTTACAGGTATTATTGGCAAGGAAGAGTTAAAGATGATCAACTGGGATGTACTTTGGCTGGTAGCAGGAGGTTTTGCACTTGGTGTCGGGTTGAACGGCAGTGGATTGGCAAAGCACTTCATAGAGTCCATTCCATTTGATTCATGGGAGCCATGGGTTGTATTTGCGTCATCGGGCTTGCTCTGCTGCGTGATGTCGACATTTATGAGTAATACAGCCTCTGCTGCATTGTTGGTACCGATTCTTGCAGCCATAGCTACAGGTATGGGAGATTCGATAGCAGACCTAGGCGGTACGGTTACGATGTTGGTTGGTGTGGCTATTTCCGCTTCATTAGCAATGGCGTTGCCTATTTCTACTCCTCCAAATGCCCTGGCACACGCTACAGGTGTAGTAACACAAGGTCAGATGGCCAAGGTAGGTATCATAATAGGTCTGATAGGCATTGTATTAGGCTATGCGGTATTGATGCTAGCTGTTAAGTTAGGCCTTTTGTAAAAGACATTTTACTAACTGACTTATAATATAATCAGACGCTTCCAATCTCAGAAGTAAGAGGTTGGAAGCGTTTTTTTAGTGCAGGAATGTCAGAGTATACAGCTACCTATTATGATAGGTAATAAGAGACCAAGTAATATTGGAAAGGTTAAAGTATATATAAAGTCGCAACCTTTTGAAGAAAGCTAGCGTAGCACTAAGTGCATTTACCTTTATATCCTAATAAAAGCATCGCAATGAGATCCTCTCGGCGATGCTTTGTTTTTTTATGCGTATATGAATTAGTATGGGTCGACATCCACCACTACAGATGTTCCCTTGAGAGAGTGGTCGCCCAGAACTATATTGATTCGGTCCATCAGAGCCTGTTTCATTTTAGCAGGATTGGCGGTTTTCTCCATTTTGAGGATGATACGTTGCAAGAACATATTCTGCATACGAGATATGGTTGGAGCTTGAGGACCTAGGATTCGACGGCCGAAAAGTTGAGTCAGTTCATTAGCGATGACAGTAGCCGAGTGCAAAGCCACCTGTTCGTCGACATGTTTTATAGTAATATGGATAAGACGGACGAAAGGAGGGTAGCCATACCGTTGCCGCTCATTCATTTCGCGTTCGGCATTTGCCTTGAAATCATTAGATATGCTATTCAAGACAACGGGAGAGTCGACCTGTTTAGTCTGGAGGAGGACATGACCACGAGTTCCGCGACGGCCTGCGCGTCCTGCTACCTGAGAAATCATAGCGAAGGCGCGTTCATAAGCGCGGAAATCGGGGAGATTAAGCATATTATCCACATTCAGGATACCCACGGTAGTGACACGGTCGAAGTCGAGGCCCTTACTAATCATCTGGGTACCGATGAGGATATCATATTTATATTGTTCGAAATCAGATATAATCTGTTCGAAAGCCTTACGCGAGCGTGCGGTATCGAGATCCATACGCACTACGCGAGCCTCAGGAAACAATTGAGACACCTCCTCTTCGATTTTTTCAGTGCCATAGCCTTGAAGTTCTATAGCCGGCATTCCACAAGCAGGGCAAGTCAGGGGGAGCATTGCGTGGGCTCCGCAATAGTGACAGACCAGCTCACCAGTATTCTTGTGATAAGTCATAGAGACATCGCAATTGACGCATTTAGCAGTCCATGCGCACTGGTGGCACTCCACGTACGGGGCAAAACCTCGGCGGTTCTGGAATAAGATGACCTGCTCCTTATTATCCAAAGCCTTAAGAATGCGATCACGCAAAGTGAAAGAAAAGATGCCAGACACCTCCTTGTGCTTTCGGGCTTGAGACATATCGATAGTCTCCATGTGAGGCATAGCGACATCAGCGTAGCGTGTAGTCAGTTCCACGTAGCCATAGCGACCAGTCTTGGCATTGTTGTAGCTCTCGAGAGAAGGAGTAGCGCTACCGAGAAGTACCCTGCACTTGTGAATACCAGACATGACGACAGCCATATCGCGGGCATTATAGCGGGGGGCTGGGTCGTACTGCTTGAACGATGACTCGTGCTCCTCGTCTACTATAATCAATCCAAGGTCGCGGAAAGGGAGGAGAACAGCAGAGCGAACACCCAGGATGAGACCATAAGGGTGGTCACTAAGCAAGTTATTCCAGATCTCTACACGTTGAGAATCGTTGAATTTAGAATGATATATGCCTAGATTATCTCCGAAATGCTTTTGAAGTCGAGAAGTAATCTGGGTAGTGAGAGCAATTTCAGGCAATAAGTACAAGACCTGCTTACCTTGTTTGAGAGTCTCATTGATGAGGTGAATGTATATCTCCGTCTTTCCGGAGCTAGTAACACCATTCAATAGGACGATTGGCTTCTGTTCCTCGTTGAAGAAATTATTTATCTGTTGAAAAGCCGTATTTTGGGCTTCGGACAAGTCGTGAGGAGGAACAAGATCTGTAAGTTTATTATCCAATCGGCTAACCTCACTTTTTTCGCAAACCAATATCTCCTTCTTTACCAATTCATTCAGAACGGCAGAAGAAGTCTCCTTTTTTGTAAAATCCTCCTTGCGTACAGGTTTCCCCAGAAGAGCCTGTCCAAGTCCGCCGCAAAGCTGGATAAAAAGCAAGAGTGCCTGTTGCTGCTTAGGCGCGCGTTCGAGAGAATCCATTTTAGACATCAAGAGATTCTCATCGGCTCGGCAAGCGTCAGTCAATTTGTAGACATTCTCCGTTTTCGGCTTGTAGGCATCGCGTAGTTGCTCCGAGATAAAAATGGCATCCATCTCAAGCAATTTTTTCAACTGCGGTATAGGGTTAGCGCCTCCGATATGATTGATGAGGTCGCTGATAGTACAATCCTTATTCTGCTCGATAAAATTCAGGATCATATCCTGACGGGGAGTCAGGGGAGATTCGGCCTCAAATAAAGTATTATAAGTCAGGTGAGTTTCGCTTTCCAGCTTAAGGCCAGACGGCATAGCAGCCTTATACACCTCACCCAGAGAGCAAACATAGTAATCTGCAATCCAATGCCAAAGTTGGAGTTGCCGTTCAGATATAATAGGGGCAGAATCGATGACGCAGTCGATGTTTTTCGCTTTATACTCTACCGGCTCAGGGACATTCAAATCGTGAATTATAGCAGAGTAGCTTTTTTTCTTGCCGAATTGGACAACAACGCGAGAACCCACAGAAACAGATTGCTCCATTTCTGTGGGTACGTTATAAGTAAACAGTTTCGCTATGGGAACTGGCAAGATGACGTTGACAAACATCACGTCTATGTGTTAAGCCTCTTGCGAAGCTGATTCTGTTGATTCCTCGGAAGCTGATTCGAGTTCAGCATTATTCTCAGGCTCCTCGGCGATGATATCGTTGGCAACTTCCTCGCCACGGTTATCCCATTGGCGTTTGCCATAGATCTGTTCGAGGTCGTCAGCGAATATAACCTCACGTTCGAGGAGAAGTTCTGCGAGCCTTTTATGCTCTTCAGCGTGCTCGGTAAGAATCTGTTTAGCGCGAGCATACTGTTCCTCGATCATAGCTGACACCTCGCTATCGATTACCTGAGCGCGAGACTCAGAGTAAGGACGATTAAAAGACATATCACTTTGACCTGTAGAATCGTAGTAGCTGACGTTAGGTAATTTGTCAGACATACCATAGTAGACCACCATTGCCTGAGCCTGGCGAGTAACCTTCTCCAAGTCGTTAAGAGCGCCGGTACTGATTTTGCCAAATACCACCTCCTCAGCAGCACGACCACCCAGAGTTGAGCACATCTCATCCAATAGCTGTTCGCGGGTCGTAATCTGACGTTCCTCAGGGAGATACCAGGCAGCGCCTAGTGCACGACCTCTAGGTACAATAGTAACCTTTACAAGAGGGTGAGCATAGCGGAGGAGCCAAGAAATAGAAGCGTGGCCTGCCTCGTGGAAAGCGATAGCGCGGCGTTCGTCATCGGTAATAATCTTATTCTTCTTTTCCAGACCACCTACGATACGGTCTATAGCATCGAGAAAATCCTGCTTGTCAATAGCCTTTTTGTTCTTACGGGCAGCAGTCAAGGCAGCCTCGTTACAAACATTGGCGATATCTGCGCCAGAGAATCCTGGGGTCTGCTTAGCAAGGAACGACTTGTCGAAATCCTTGATAAGTTTCAGAGGGCGGAGGTGTACATCGAATATAGCCTCGCGCTCATTCAAGTCAGGAAGGTCGACAGATATCTGGCGGTCGAAACGACCAGCTCGAAGAAGAGCTCGGTCGAGAATATCCACGCGATTAGTTGCAGCGAGTATGATTACGCCAGAGTTCGTACCGAATCCGTCCATCTCAGTGAGGAGCTGGTTCAGAGTATTCTCACGTTCCTCGTTAGAAGAGAAACCACCATTACGACCGCGAGCACGGCCGATAGCATCGATTTCGTCAATAAATATTATACAAGGAGATTTCTCCTTAGCTTTCTTGAACAAGTCTCGAACGCGGCTAGCGCCTACGCCGACAAACATTTCTACGAAATCGGAACCCGACATAGAAAAGAAAGGGACATCGGCTTCACCTGCTACTGCTTTAGCGAGGAGAGTCTTACCTGTGCCAGGAGGGCCTACGAGGAGGGCTCCCTTAGGTATTTTACCACCGAGGTCGGTGTACTTCTTTGGGTTGCGAAGGAATTCTACTATTTCGACCAATTCATCCTTAGCACCATCGAGACCAGCGACATCCTTAAACGAGACGTTGACATTCTCATTCTTGTCCACCATTTGGGCGCGAGACTTACCCACGGAGAAAATGCCTCCACCGCCGCTACTTCCACCGCCAGTCATTTTGCGGAATAAGAAATAGTACAAAGCGACGAAAATAAGCAAAGGCCAAGTCATAGCTATAATCTCGCTAAAGAGATTGCTACGCTGCTCATAGAATACGGATATTTTCTTGCCTGATTTCTCCTCGGCATCCTTAAGTCCTTTGTCGAAGCTATCGATGGAAGGAATATTGACAGAAAAATGTGGACCCACGACAGTCGGGGTACGTTCCATAATGAAGAGAGAATTGTATTTGTCTGCAGTTCCCTCCTTGAGAGTGACCTCTGCTTTCAGTTCATTACGGATAACAACAATCTTCTCGATGTCATCGCTTCCGAGAAGTTCCTTCTCGAAGGTGCCATACGAGATATCCTGCGGGCCGTTGCCCATATTCATCGTGCTGATGAATATTATAGCGGCAGCGATGATACCGTAAATCCAATAAGGATTGAATTTCGGAGCCTTCTTGTTGCTATTAGAATTATTAGGCTGATAGCCTGAGTTTTTTTGTTCCATTACCAAAGTGTAGTTAGTGATTAATCCTCGTTAGGGATATCAGTACGCTTAGCATCATTCCACAGAGTTTCGATGCTGTAGAATGCGCGGGATGGGCGGTGGAAGATATGGAGGATAACCTCGTGATAGTCCAAGAGGATCCAAGTAGCATTCTGTCGGCCTTCATCGTGGAGCGGCTTTTCGTGCAAATCCTTGAATACGCGGTCCCACACGGAGTCTGCGATAGCATCAGTCTGAGTGGTACTATTAGCGTCACATATGATATAGTAATCGCATATAGAACCGTCTATACCGCGAAGATCAAGAATGGTAATGTTCTCGCCTTTTTTGTCTTTAATACCTTCAACAATTGAATTTACAAGTTTGTTGTCTGTCATATTATTTTAAGTTGTTTTCTTGAATATGGTTTAGTTGAAATCTATTGCCTCCTTTATGACCTCCTCTATGTATTGTACAAAGTGGAAGTTGAGGCCGCTAATATAATCAACTTTTATTTCATCTACATCACGTTTGTTCTCTGCGCACATAACAATATCGGTAATACCGGCACGTTTTGCGGCGAGAATCTTTTCTTTTATTCCACCTACTGGCAGTACCTTACCTCGTAGAGTTATTTCGCCAGTCATAGCCAGACGCGAGCGAACAGGTTTATTGCTAAGAGCAGATACGATGGCAGTCACCATAGTAATACCTGCGGACGGTCCATCCTTAGGTATAGCACCCTCAGGAACGTGGATATGCAAATTGAGATTATCGAAATCCCAAGAATTTATATCCCATTTGTCCGCATTAGCGTGGACATATTCCAGGGCGAGTACGGCAGACTCCTTCATTACATCGCCAAGTTGGCCAGTGAGAGTCAGTTTACTACCCTTACCTATAGTAGCGCTTGCCTCCACGAACAATATTTGTCCCCCTACGGCAGTCCATGCCAGTCCCGTAACGACGCCAGGCTTCATATTATCCTGCCAGATATCATTAGTATATCGTTCGGCGCCTAACATATCCTTGATTTCAGACAGAGATACAGGATAGTTAGCCGTATCGGCGCCCTTAGCTTTCTGGAGAGCGCGTTTGCGGCAGATAGTTGCCAATACCTTACTCAATTGTCTCACGCCACTTTCGCGGGTATAGTTAGATACTATATGAGACATTGTGCTATCGTCTATAGTGACATCCTCGATATTCAAGCCATGTTCTGCGACCTGTCGAGGCAAGAGATGATGCTTTGCAATCTGACATTTCTCCTCCTGTACGTAGCCAGTCACCTCGATAAGCTCCATACGGTCGAGCAACGGAGCCGATATCTGGTTGATATTGTTGGCAGTCGCAATAAACATAACCTTAGAAAGGTCATAATCTATGTCGAGGTAATTATCGTGGAAAGTATTATTCTGTTCAGGATCCAATACCTCGAGTAGGGCAGAAGCAGGGTCGCCATGGAAATCGTTGCTAACCTTATCGATTTCGTCGAGCATAAAGACAGGGTTAGAAGTACCAGCTTTTTTAATGCCTTGGAGTATACGTCCCATCATAGCACCTATGTACGTCTTACGGTGGCCACGAATTTCCGCTTCGTCGTGCAATCCACCCAAAGATATACGGATATACTTTCTACCAAGAGCCTCAGCGATGCTCTTACCTAGAGAAGTCTTGCCGACACCTGGAGGGCCATAGAGGCAAAGGATAGGAGACTTCATGTCCCCCTTCTGTTTGAGTACAGCGAGGTGTTCTAGGATACGTTCCTTTACCTTGTCGAGACCATAGTGGTCATTGTTAAGACGTTCCTCGGCAGCCTGAATATCGAAATTATCCTCGGTATACTCATTCCAAGGCAAGTCGAGAATAGTCTCTATGTAGGTAATTTGGATAGAATAGTCGGGACTAGAAGGGTTGATACGTTGAATAATATCAATTTCCTTGTTGAAAATTTCTCCGACAGATGCAGGCCACTTCTTTTTTTCGGCACGTGCCTTGAAATCAGCGAGTCGCTTATCATTAGGGTTGCCACCAAGTTCGTCCTGAATAGCCCGCATTTCCTGGTGTAGGAAAAACTCCTTCTGCTGTTGGTCGAGGTCACCTTTGACCTTAGACTGGATACGCATCTTAAGTTCGATCAGCTGAAGCTGCTGATTGAGAGAGCCGAGGAGAAGCATTCCACGGTCGAATATAGAGCTAGCCTCAAGAATGCTCTGCTTTTCGGAAGCTGCTATAAAAGAATTAGCAGCTATGAAATTGATAGTAAGAGTCTGCCCTTTTACGTCTCTTACAGCCTGTGCCAGTTCCATAGGGGCGGCACTATAAGCGCGGATTATTTTCTGTGCGGCCTCCTTGACAGTGCTAAGGATAGCAGACAACTCCTCCTGTTTGTCGCCCGGTATAGGGGTGTCAGGGAAATGGCTGGCGTGAACGCGCATATAAGGTTCATTCGAAACCAAAGAATTAATCTGTACGCGAGCTCGGCCTTGGAGAATGATAGACGAAGAGCCATCGGGCAATTCGAGGATGCGCAAGATTCTTGCCAAAGTGCCCACGCGGTAGACATCATCGAGAGAAGGAAATTCGGCATTCTCCTCCTTCTGAGTAGAAACTATGAAGCACTCCTTATTTTTGTCCATGTCGTGGATGAGACGCACGGATGCTTCGCGGCGAACCGAGATAGGCATGATGCAGCCAGGGAACAGGACATTGCCACGGATAGGGAGGAGAGCCAATACAGATTCATCAGAAATCTCGTCTACACAATCATCATCTACGGATGTGAACAGAGGGATAATCTGCTGAGGAGTGTTAGACTCCAAATTATATTTGTTGAATATATCGTTCAATGAATTCGTCTTGTTGACAGTTTAAGTATGAGAGACAAAGATACTGATAAATTCGTAATTAACGAAAGATGAGGGCAGTTCGTGATGGTCTAGAGATGACTTTCGGAGTATTATTTATGTAGTGTGTAGATAGTCGCTAGTATAAGGGAAGTATAAGGTTGCTCGCAGTTTTTTTATTAGAGAGAATATGGAGACACACGAAAATGGAAGTTGTCCAGGATGAAAAAAGAGACCAGACAATGCTGTCTGATCTCCTGTTATGGTAATCTGAAATGTATTTTACTGAAGAAGCAAAACGCGGCTTGACCAAGAAGACTGAAGCTGCCAGTCGACATTGTGAGTATAAGGCAATTCGAGTCCGACCTCCATAAGGTATTTGCCAGAGAACGACATACCCTCGAAAGGAAGAGGCTCCTTATCGATACGATTAAGCTCAGTGACCTTATACTGCTTGTCGGGATCAAGACCAGCCATCAATACCCTAGGCAAGTGTTGGTTCATGAAAGTTTCAGTCTTCCACCAATAGAATACGGCGTTAGATTTATCTGGAGTTACATACATAAGAGAAGCGGCGCCCTTCTTGTCGTATGGAGAGAGGAGGCGGTAGATGTCGCCCTGCTGTACAATTGGACGGATTTCCTTGTACTGAGCGATAGCCTTGCGGCAGAAATCCTTCTCGTCATCAGTCATATTCTTAGGTTGAATCTCCATACCAAGACGACCGCTCATAGCGACATCCGTACGGTATTTCAAAGACACTACGCGATGAGTATTATGGTTAGGAGATGCTGAGATATGAGAAGCCATAGCCACGGCAGGGAAGAACATAGAAGTACCCCACTGCATATAAACACGTTGCAAAGCATCGGTATCGTCGGAAACCCAGAATTCGTCGAAATAAGGTAATATGCCATAATTAGCGCGACCACCGCCACTAGCGCAAGCCTGAATTGTGATGTCTGGATATTTTGCGCGGATACGTTCCATTACCTTAGTGAAGCCACGATGGTATTCGATGTAGAGATGGCTCTGCTTATCCATAGGGAGGTATTGAGAACCATAGTTCATGATACTCATATTGGCATCCCATTTGATATAGTCGGTCTCAGGGTATTTAGTCAAGAAATCATCGATAAGCTTGAATATAAAATCCTGAACTTTAGGGTTAGACAAGTCAAGAACAACCTGTGTGCCGCCACGGCCAAGGACCAAGTCGCGTTTTGGTGCTTTAATTACCCAATCAGGGTGTGCCTCATAAAGTTCGGATACAGTATTTGCCATTTCAGGTTCGAACCATATGCCGAACTTGATGCCATGTTTCTTAGCATCAGCAAGAAGGCCCTCGATGCCATTAGGCAGTTTATTCTTATCTACTACCCAATCACCGAGAGAAGAACAATCGTCCTTTCTTGGGTATTTATCGCCAAACCAACCATCATCCATAACGAAGAGTTCGCCACCCATAGAAGCGATATCATTCATCATTTGATCCATACCAGCCTGGTTGATATCGAAGTATACACCCTCCCAAGAGTTCAGGAGCACTTTTCTAAGCTGTTTGCCGTGAGCTATTTTATACTCTCTACCCCAAGAGTGGAAGTTGCGGCTCACGCCACTTTTGCCCTCATTAGAGTAAGAGAAAGCTACAGAAGGAGTGACGAACAGTTCATTAGGAGCCAAAGTATAGTGAGAATAATCCTCATTCATGCCGATGAAGAACTTATGGTATTCAGTGTCACCAGTTTCGACACGAAGCTTATAGTTGCCTCCGTAGCAAAGAGCTGCACCTATGACGCGGCCAGTAAGCTCTTGAGGTTTGCCATCAAGAGAGAACATAACCTCGCTATGAGCGGTATGAGAATTACGTACGCCATCGCGATTAGATACCACTTTAGTACCTGGCAACAAAGGCTCCTCAACCATATTAGCTTCGTTGCCCCAAGAGCCTGTAAAAGAAGTGTACCAAACCTCACCGCGGCGGATAGGCATATAAGCAGAAGCAAATTGAGTAAGTTCTATTGCTTTCTTCTCCTGATGACGGATTTCGGTCCAAGTCTCGATGATATCCACGTTGTTGTATGCTTTGTAGCATACGTCGACGAAGAAAGGATAAACTCTATCCTTAAGAGAAATTCGGGTAACGGTGTAGTTAGAAGAAGACTCCTTCGAAGCCCCATTGACTATGAGGTCGAGAGTAAGGTTGCCATCCATGTGTTTACAAGCGACAGCAACATCGCTAGTAGCCTCCAACCCGAAAGCGGGGTAGGCGTTCATAAGCCGCTGACTCTCGAAACGTTCGATTTTTGCGTCACCAGCAGAAATGACAGTCTGCTCATCGGCAGGACAAAGCTTAGTGCCGTAGTACACGAACTGCAGAGGATTGCCAGGAGTGGCATTCACGATGAGTTCGGTATTCGGCGTAGTAACAATTTGAGATTGCGCCGAAGCCCATACAGGAGCGACCAAGGCAGCAATAGCTAAGAAAGTTGTGTGTAAATGTGCCATAAATAGAATAACTATGTGAATATATAATGAGGAGGCCTATGCGGCCTCCTCTTCTTTAGTTTCATATTGAGCCTTAATGGCTTTATATTTCTTCTCGTCAAAGACCTGGAAATAGCCAATCTGGACAATGAACCATCCAATAGAGAAAATCAAACCAAGCATGATACCAGCTATCGCGTGAATCATGAATTTAGGACCTGATTTATCGGAAGGCATAACAGCAGGTTGTAGAACTGAAAAAACAGGAGTTTCTTCCATGACCTCGAGTTTTGCCTCCTCAATCTGCCCCGCCAAATTTTTAAGTATCTGATAAGAAATCTGGTATTGGTCAGAAAGTTCCTGGTATCTGACATCTACACGTTCGTCAATCATGTTTCGGTGAGAATCCTTGTAGCTGAAGAACTGCTCACGAACCTTTTCGTAATCCTGTCTTGTGCTTTCATACCTCTCCTCGAGGAAGCCTAGAGTTTGAGAAGAACTCTTGGTCTTGTATTCTGTAATAATCTCTTGGAGGATGTCTAGAGCAGAAGAAGCCAAAACAGCTGCTTGTTCAGGAACTTCACATGTTGCAGAGACATTGATGGCATCTATTTTAGCATCTTCCTCTACGGATACCATTTTTGAAAGCAAGCCTATAGCTTTTCTTTCCGTGGAAGAGAGAATCAAATAATTGAGTTCTTTGTCTTCCGCGGCTAAGGCGGCGTCTATGGCAGGGTTAATCGGAGGGTTGATAGCGTTAGCTATTGTCGCTGGTAATCCTATAGTATACGCCTTGATATAATCCAAAACTGATGGTTTTAGTCTCTTTGCATATTCATAAGTGGACATGATGGTGTCGTTGTCCTTCCACCTCAAAGGCACACTCATCAGTTTCCTCATGAAAGGGGTTGTTTTGGCAACCGCAGGGTATAGGTCAGGCGTAATTACATTCTGGGAAGGCTTCTTTAAATTTACTCCAGCCATAGATGCCAACATACTCATACCTCCAGATATACTAGAACCTCCTGAGATAGGTAATATAGAAGCTGTGCTATTATACTGCTTTGGTTTGCAAAGAAATACTACCATGCAAATCAAAAACATGAAAACAGTTGTATAGATAATAATCTTCCCTTTGGACCATACGTAGCGGATGAGCCAAACTATGTCTATTTCTTCCTCGTCTTGAGGTATAGGTGTAGGATTGTTGTACTGTTCTGTCATAATTAACTAGTCTTTATCAAGAGTATTGAGAAGGTTGACAACGATAGCAAGCATAGCTACAACGGAAGAAGACATTGATATTATAGCAGGAGCTCCTATGCGTTCCTTCTTGACTTTTTCAGGGACTATTACCTTAGAGCCAGGGACAACGTCTGGATATTTCTTGAACCATAAGAAACGTTTTGTCGCTTTGGCTTTGCCATTAGGGTATACTACATATGTCTTGCCTTTGTAAGCACTTGGTGAAAAACCACCTGCCAACTGAACGTATTTCTTAGCATTAAGACCATCTATATATGTCAAAGATACTGAGTTGAGTACTTGACCTGACACAGAAACTGTCTCATCCTTCATTGGTACAACCAATTCATCATTATCACGAAGGTGAAGGTCTGCGTATTTCTTTGGATTTGAAATGATTTCACTGAGTTCTATTGCGATAAGTTCATAATGATCTTCTAGGTCAAGATCTATATTCATCTTGTCATCATCCTGCAAAGCAGCCTGAGCATCGTTTAAAATTGCTTTCATTTTGTCATCAATGTGAACTCTTCTATACAAACGAGCTCCCTCTATGTCGGCTAAAGAGGTAAATCCACCTACTCTCTTTATGAGAGAAACTACTGTTTCATCTGCCGATGCAAGCGCGTATGTACCAGGAAACGTGACTTGACCAGTTGCAGTTACAGTACCTCTGATTTTAGAGTTCGGATATGAATGAACGGAGATGATATCGAAAGGACATAGGATAAATTCATTGTCTTTTGAACCGATAGACAAATCTTTAGTAATAGTAACTGTCTTTAGTGAGCCGCTAACAATAGTAGTAGTGTCGGATTCCTCGTCAGTTAAACGACGATATATTTCCACTTTATTAGGCGTAGCTATATCTGTGAGTCCGCCTGCTAGTACAATTGCGTCTCCAAGTGTTAGATTCTCCCTATATTCTATTGTCGTAGGATTAAGTACCTGGCCTGTGATTCGTATATTTCTATCAGAACGAAGACCTTCGTTAGTGGTTATGAATACGGCATCTCCATCTTGCAATGCCATGTCGTATGAGCCATTGACCAAATCGGCAACGTTGAAATTGATAGAAGAAAGAGATCTGTCCTCTTTAAGTCTGGTAATAATACCACGGTTCAAAAATGCATTTTCAACTAAACCACCAGCGAGTTCAATGAGTTTGGATAATTTCATGCCATCTGTGTACTCATATTTGCCTGGGGCAAATACTGCGCCAGCGATACTTATCTGACCATTTGTGCGATCTTCGCTAATAGATGTTACAGATAATACGTCTCCATTGTTGATAGGAAATGCATCTCCAGCCTTAATAGACTTAAATTCTCTACCTTTGATTGTTATACGGGTAAATTGAATGTTGTCTGAGTAAGCATCAGGAGTAAAACCACCTGCATATTCAATTATGTCATCAGAAGTTTCGCCTTCTTTTGCTTCAAAATATCCAGTACGTTTAAAAGCGCCTTCAACAGTAACTCTTTTTTGGTAAGTAGGAATCATTACTATATCTCCATCACGAAGAGCTACATTGACAGCAGAGTTGCCCTTGATAAGGAAGTCGTAGACGTCAAGGTGAGCTGCGACTTTGCCATCTCTCAATAACTGGACGTCGCGGAAAGAGCCATTGCTTGTAGGCCCGCCACTCAAATACAGTAAATTGAACAATGATGTAGCGCCAGAAACTGTGTATGTACCAGGGGCAGAAACCTCTCCCATAACACTTACGTTAATGGTACGCAATTTTCCTAATTTTATTGATGCTGAAGTTTTGCCGCCTAAGTCGCTATAGATTGTCTTGAGCTTGGTTAGGATAATCTGTCGAGCAGAAGACAATGTTTGTCCCCCTACATATATCGGACCAACAAGTGGAATATCTATATTGCCAGTCCGGGCAACTACTGAGGAGTAACTTTGCTGTGACAAACCGAAAATATCTATAGCGATTTCATCACCTGGTCCTAATACATACGAATCAGATACAGTCGCATTGACATTAGGTTCGAACGATAGTTTGCTATTGTTGAATAGAGAATGACCGAAAACTAGAGTTTCTTCCTTGTCTTCTGTTTCAGATTCTACTGCACGTGCTGATACTGCCTCAATAGCAATTTCCTCTACTCGTGCCTTGCTGCCAGCTTTTGAGCCACCTTGTTGAGCGCTTAATATGCGTTGCTCCATTTCGGCGATTTGAGCCTCAGAAGCGCCTCGTGTACGAGCTAGAGCCTTTGCCTGTTCGAGAGACAAGTTGCGCTTGCTCATTTCAGCAATCACTTTGTCTATCTGAGCGTCAGACATTTCTGAGACGTTGACATCTTTGGCGTTCTGTGCTATGGCATTGTTAGGAACAGCGACTAAGCCGTATGAGGCTATGACAATAATTGCCAGATTATGCTGTATCTGTTTAAAGCAGTGCAATAGTTTCTGCATAAGTATATATTTCGGGTTCGTCTAAGTTATTTTTTTACCTCTTTTGCCCAGCTATCCTTCAAGCCGACTGTCTTGTTGAATACCATTTTGTCTGCTGTAGACTGTGGGTCCAAGTTGAAATATCCAATACGCTGGAACTGGAAATGGTCTAGAGGTTTTGCATTCTTTAGGCTTGGCTCCATTTTTGCGTTTGATATTATCTGAAGAGAATCTGGATTCAAATACTCTTTGAAATCGTGACCTTCGGCTTCATGGCCGCCTGGTTCAGGGTCATTGAAGAGTCGGTCGTATACCCTAACTTCAGCATCGAAGCAGTGACGAGCAGAAACCCAATGCAGAGTACCTTTTACCTTGCGGTCGGCACCTGGCAAGCCGCTCTTCGTCTCTGGGTCGTACGATACGTGAATTGTAGTAATGTTGCCAAGATTATCTTTCTCGATAGATTCGCACTTGATGATATATGCGCCCTTGAGACGAACCTCACCGCCAGGGAACAGACGGAAATATTTTTTAGGAGGATTTTCCATGAAGTCTTCGCGTTCGATGTACAATTCCTTGCAGAATGGTATTTCGCGAGAACCTTGTGTTTCATCCTCTGGGTTGTTGATTGTCTCCATCATCTCGACCAAATCATCAGGGTAGTTGTCGATGACGACCTTTACAGGGTCGAGTACGGCGAACACACGAGGTGCTATTTTGTTCAAATCCTCACGAGCGCATGATTCAAGGAGAGCAAAATCAATAACGTTTTCACGTTTTGCGATGCCTACCTTCTCAGCAAAGTCCCTAACACTCTTTGGAGTATAACCACGGCGGCGGAGACCACAAATAGTTGGCATACGTGGGTCGTTCCATCCGTCCACGATACCCTCCTTCACGAGTTGGAGGAGCTTGCGCTTACTCATAACAGTGTAGTTGAGGTTGAGTCGGGCGAACTCGATCTGACGGTTACGTGTTTTAGGGGCTGGCTGACCCTCAAGTATCTGGTCGAGGAACCAATCGTACAGAGGACGGTGGACTTCAAATTCGAGGGTACAGATAGAGTGTGTGATACTCTCGCAGAAATCGCTCTGTCCGTGAGCGAAATCATACAAAGGGTATATGCACCACTTGTCACCTGTGCGATGATGTGCTCGGTGGAGTATTCTGTACATATTAGGATCGCGCAGGAGCATGTTTGGCGATGCCATGTCTATTTTCGCACGGAGCACGCAATGACCTTCTTCGTACTTGCCAGCCCTCATGTTCTCGAACTCCTCGAGGTTCTTTTCTACAGAAGTGTTTCGGTAGATGCTCTCTGTGCCAGGTGTTGTAGGAGTACCCTTCTGTGCTGCAATCTGTTCAGCTGTCTGGAAATCTACATACGCCTTGCCCTTTTTGATGAGAAGTATTGCCCACTCATACAACTGGTCGAAATAGTCTGAAGCATATTTTGGCTCGCCGACCCAATCGAAACCCAACCAATGGATATCCTCCATGATAGAGTCTACATACTCGACATCCTCCTTTACTGGGTTAGTATCGTCGAAACGAAGATTACAACCACCGTTGTAGTCTCTGGCGATGCCGAAATTGAGGCAGAGCGACTTGGCGTGACCAATGTGTAAGTAGCCATTTGGCTCTGGAGGAAAACGGGTCAACACTGCGCCACCATTCTTGCCAGCAGCGAGATCCTTGTCAATTTCCTGATATATAAAATTCTTAGCTTCACTGCTAGCGGAAGCTTCCAATTTGTTTTCGTCTGTAGTATTCATTGAAAATGATACAATTATAATTGATAACGACAATAATGGGACAAAAGTAATGAAAATACGCTAAAGTTGAGCCATATTATGTATTTTTGCACTATGACAGCTACAATTGAATTAGATAAAATAGAGCTTTGGGCCTATCATGGCTGCTATAAGCAAGAGCAGATAGTGGGTAATCGATATGAAGTCGATATTAAACTTGATGTAAATATTGATAAAACTATCGTTACAGATAATGTAAGGGATGCTCTTAATTATGTTGAGGTGTATGAGATTGTTAAGGAAGAAATGTTAAAGACTCAACATCTCATAGAAACAGTAGCGTGTAACATAGGGAAAGCTATCCGTCAGCGCTATGATAAGGATGTTTTATCCCGCATTTGGATCAGGGTTGCCAAGATGGCGCCGCCAGTTGGAGGAAAGATGAAAGATGTTGCTGTAATCGTTACATTTTAACGTTAATGTTACGTAGAGAAAAATTTTCAAGTTTTTTTAACTTGAAATGGAAATAATTCCCCCAAATTGCGAAAATATTTGTCAGTACGGCTTGGAATCTTTTGCCTAACTTTGTATCGTTATGGGAAAGAGAATGGCCATATCTAATTTGTTTAAGTCGAAAGATAAACTTTCAGACTCCGACCAGTTGAAAAAGAAGATATTTCTTTATTCGTTGGCCGAAGTCGGATTGATAGCTCTTCTATTTATTTTCTCTTTCTTTTTGTTCCGTGTACTCATAGGCTAGTATAAGGGAAGTCCCTTGTTGCTCGCAGTTTTTTATTATGCGAGACAAGAGAACCCTTGAATACACTGATTGCGAATTCAGGCTAATTTAGCTTCAATTTCAGCCATTATCTTTTCTGTGGCACCACACATTGATGCTACATACTTGCCTGCGGCCTCGCCTGCTGTTGCCAAGGCATTCTGGTCGTTTAGCCACAAATCTAGTTTTCCCTTGACGTCTTCCTTTGATTTTATGCAGAAGCCTCCGCCACAATCAATCAAATCTACAGCTTCCTTGAAGCGTTTATAGTTAGGACCGAATAAAACAGGCATAGAATATGTCGCAGCCTCCAATGTATTGTGTATGCCGACGCCAAATCCGCCACCTATATATCCGATTTGTCCATACTTATATATAGTAGACAATAATCCGATAGTGTTCACTACCAATACCTGGCAATCTTCCAGGTCAGATGCTGGCTCTGTGTACAAAGACGTCTTTACGGATAATCTGCCGACAAGACCCTTGATACGTTCAGAGTGTATCTCGTGAGGTGCAACTATCAGCTTGACGTCCTTAGGAGCATTGTTGATGTATGGGAATACAACCTCGTCATCTGGAGGCCATGCACTACCCATAACAATGACTCTTGAGGCATTCTTTACGAAACGCTCTACTATTTCTACGTCCTTAGCATTAGAAGCTATCTGTCTAACTCTGTCGAAACGAGTATCGCCTGCCACTACATATTTATTATCTTCTATGCCGATTGATTTCAGAAGGTCGGCCGACAACTGATCCTGAACATATATTCTAGTATACTTGTGCAGCATATCCCTAAACCAACCTCCCCAAGACTTGAAGAAAGGCTGAGTGTCTCTGAATATTACAGATACGCCGTATAGTGCTATGCCCCTTTTATGGATCTCGTTTATATAATGATGCCAGAATTCGTATTTGACAAAGAAAGCCATTTCTGGATTGATAGCTTCGATGAAGCGTTTAGCGTTGCCACTTCTGTCCGAAGGCAAATAGCATACTAAATCAACTTCCTTGTAATTCTTTCTAACCTCATATCCTGAAGGGGAGTAGAATGTCAAGACGATTTTTTTGTTAGGATACTTTGCGCGTATTGCTTCAATGATAGGGCGACCTTGCTCGAATTCGCCCAATGATGCAGCATGTATCCATATACAAGAAGTAGAATTGTCGTATGTCTTGAGTTTCTCCCAAGTATCTTTTCTTCCGTTAACGAGTAATTTTGCCTTCTTATGTCCGAACATAGCCACTATGTTCAATACGAATCCGTAAAAAGGCATGCCAATAGCATACAAAATAGAAATGATATGTTTCATCTGTCTGATTTTATCTGACGTTGTTGTCTTGGTTCCAAGGTTCAAAGCCGACTACACTTATATCATCAGTCTGCTCATTCACACCCTTCCAGTCCTCTAATCGTTGATGGAGGATGACCTTTTGGTCTCTAGCAGGCATTTTGTGGATGTTCAGCAATAGGTGTTTGAATCGTCTGTGTTTGAATTTCTTTTGTTCAGGACCACCGAACTGGTCGACATATCCATCGGAGAACATATAGAACATATCTCCTCTCTTGTATTGTACACGTGTAGTCCTGTATATAGGGAGTATCTCTTGATTAGGGTCAATAGACGTATTTGTACCTATAGTATATCGGTCGCCTTTGTATGTTGTAATTTCATTATCCCTAATCATGTATAATTCATTCATAGCTCCAGCGAATTCGAGATAATTCTCATCGTGATGCACTGCACAGATGGTCATATCAATGCCTTCGTTGAAATTATGGTTGCTAGAACTGTGTTTGAATACAGTGGAGTAAGTCTCCTGGTGCAAGGCGGTCAATATCTTACCTGCATCATTTACTTTCTGCTTCATGATGATATTGAACAAGTGGTCCATGCCTAAGATAGAAATAAAGGCACCTGGTACGCCGTGACCTGTACAATCGGCAGCAATGATGAATGTAATATTATCTCTATTGTAGAAACAGCAGAAGTCACCGGATACAATATCCTTAGGATTGTATAATATGAACAGTTTTTTGAATCTATGTGCTACAGACTCTGCTTTTGGCATGATGCCCTCTTGGATATGTTTCGCATAGCTGATACTATCTGTCTGGTCCTTATGCAATTTTGCAAGTTTGTTTCTCTGCTCTTCAATGGCCTTTTTGCCTCTCATCTCTTCTGCCATCAGTCTCATTTTTCTACTTACAGAGCGGAATCGGAGGTTTAGTAGCAACCATATCAGCAGTAACAGTACTACCGAGTAGAATATCAACGCAGGCTTGCTTGCCCACATAGGTGGAATAATATTAACTACGAAAGAGTGGATGAAAGGCGACCATTGTTTGTCGCTATTGGATGAACGAACATCTACTCTGTACTCGCCTGGCATCAATCCAGATAGGATGATCTCATTATTTGTACCTAGATTTATCCATTCGTCGTTGCCCTCAACTTTATATGCGTACTCATTTCTAGTCGGGATACTCATATCCGATGAGGCAAGGCTGATTCTCAATCCTGCTTTGAGCAGATATTTGATGTTGTATATCGAATCGGTAGTCATATAGTACTCCGACATCTCTCCAGATTGTCCATATAGCAAATGGCTGACGGTCGTTCTACACAGTCTTTCGTTCAGACGAACCCGATTGACGTTGATTGAACTGACTGAAGCTGCATTGCCGAAGTATACATAGCCGTTGATAGTCGTGAATTTTGGGCAGGTGACGCCAAAATGCCTTAATCCGTCATAATGGTTGAAGTGATACACTCTTCTGATGTTTCCGTCAATGTATCCTATTCCAGAGCTAGAGCTTACCCATAATACATCTTTCCCGTCAGTGGCAATACTGCGGATAATCGTATTGTCGAAATCCTGGTTGAACTCAAATGTAGATACGTGTCCGCTGTTTTTGTCATAACTCAATATGCCCGATGCCGTACCTATCAACACCTTGTTTTTGTATTCGCAGAAACAGAATGTATGGTTATTAGGTGCTCGGTTGGTCTTATATGCGTCAGTTTCAACGAATAAAGTATCCTGTGGCTGCTTGACGAACGAACCTTTGTCGTTGCCACACCATATTCTGCCATCGCTGTCTTCATATACGCATTCTATCTTATCTCCCCAGAAAACTTGAGAAGTGAGAGGTTCGCACGTGTATCCATTGTATCTGAATAGGCCTATCTTGGTAGCTATCCATACATTCCCCAGGCAATCTTCGCACACATCGTTTGTTATGATGCGCGAAACTGTGTCTGTTATCGACTCGGGGAATTTTACTATCTTGTATGGGACATTTGCGTTTGGCTTGTATATTCTCAAGTCTTGTGTTGTGCCGACATATACATCTCCATTTCTTCTCTGGTATACCGACCATATATTCCTTTCAGGTACCTTTATCAGTTCCGATGTGTGGTCGGATATATTGATTCTCAGCAATCCATCGTGTCCGCAAGCCGCATATAGATTTTGGCTGTCCTGACCATGTATGCTGTGTGTATCGTAATATGGAGGCAGCTCGGATTCTATATGGTGTGTTTTGATTTTCGGAGACTTCGTATCCAATTTTACTACTCCATAATTTGTTGTTGCCACCCATAGCAATCCATTCTCATCCTCGTACATCTCTCTGGTTTTAGTCTGAGGGGACAAGAAGTAATTGGCATTCTCGATTTTGCTGTAGGAACCTTCGCTGGGGTTCCATTTGAGAATCTCCGAGTTGTCGTGGGAAATCCAATAGTCGTTGTTGTGGCCTAAAGCTATACAATGTACATTTGTTACACCCTTTAATGGTTGTTTGTACATTTTATGCTGATATATGTTGTATACGAACAACCCCTCTGTTGTCGCTACATATACATTTGCGCTGTCAATAGGACATACATCATTGATGAACTTTGGCAACGTATTCTGAGTTTTGTCGTCTAGTCTCTGATATCTGATAACTCTGATATTGTTATATTTTGTACTGAGGACTCCCATGTAAAGGTTCCCCGTATCTTCTTTGCCGAACGTCATGATGACATAGTCGTCAGTACCAATCATCTTTTCCATATGAGTTGTTGTCAACTCCATTCCTGAGATGAGGTCTCTGTGTGGCAGTGGAATAGAAATAGTGGCCCCTGTTTTGTTGTCCAGTTTCAATATGTGATCGCCGTAGGCGATGTAAGAGTAGTCTCCAATTTCTAGAATGTCGTACGTGTACTGGTAGTTGTGCTCGTCGTTTGAATAAGATATGCCATAAAGTTCTTCTGGGTCGCGGAATATATTGTTCAACTTGTCGTAGATTGTGACACCTCCGTCTGCTGACGTTATTCGCAGGTGATGGTTGCCGACACGTTTGATGTCTCGTATGTCCTTTCCTGAAATTGCCTCCTTGTTGTCTCTCTCTGGCAGGAAGATATTGAATTCGTGACCATCATAACGGCATAATCCGTCATTGGTGCCAAACCACATTATGCCGTCGTCGTCTCTACATATACAGTTTACATAATTTGACGACAGCCCATTGTCTGTGTTGAATGTCGCAGAGTTAAATATAGTGAGTGGCGATTGCTCTTTGATATGGTTCAATGGTTTGATTTTCAAACTACCAGCAATACCATATGCCACGGCTAACGTCGTGCAGCATAATAATATGGCTAGTCTTTTTGCAAACATTATGAACATTTTTATCTAAAGAACAAATATACCAAAAGATTCTTAATGTCTTTTATCTTTGCTTCAAAATTTCTTCAGCAATGATACGGCATTCAGCATCTGTCTGCATATAGTCGTCTAATGTAGGATCAGCGATGAATGATGATCTATTTATCGTTTCCATAATAACCTCTGGCATCTGTAGGAGAGAAACTTTTCCCTCAAGGAAATATTTTACTACAATCTCATTCGCCGCATTCATGGCGCAAGGCGCATTGCCACCTTTCTCCATAGCGTCAAATGCTATCTGAAGGTTCTGGAATACTTTTCGGTCGGGATACTCGAATGTCAATGTTGAGTATGTCGCGAAATCAAGTGGAGCTGCAGGACTTGGCATGCGGTCTGGGTATGTCAATGCGTATTGTATAGGCAAACGCATATCTGGCATGCCTAGTTGTGCCTTTATGCTGTTGTCCTCAAATTCTACCATGGAATGGATTATCGACTGCGGATGTACCACTATCTTCAGCTTTGATGGTGGACAGGAGAATAGCCATCTTGCTTCTATACTCTCTAATCCTTTGTTCATCAATGATGCTGAGTCAATGGTGACTTTGGCTCCCATACTCCAGTTAGGATGCTTGAGCGCTTGTGCAGGTGTCACTTTCTCGAGTTGCTCTCTCGTCCATCCTCTGAATGGACCTCCTGATGCTGTGAGTATAATCTGCTTTGGCTTCAAATGTCTCTCTCCGTTGAGACACTGGAATATAGCAGAGTGCTCGCTGTCTACAGGAAGTATAGGTACCTGGTTGAATGCTGCTTGCTGCATTACCAGCTGTCCGGCTACAACAAGTGTCTCTTTGTTAGCCAAGGCAATTGGCTTGTGTGCCTTTATGGCCGCTAGCGTAGGTCTTAAGCCGGAAAAGCCTACCATCGCAGCTACTACTATGTCAACGCAGTCAAGTGTTACGACATCTTCTATCGCTTTTGCACCTGCGTATACTTTTATTGGTAATGACTCTAATTGTGAACGTAGGGCGTCCAGTTTCGATTCGTCCGCAATGACAACAATATTCGGATTGAATTCTTTCGCTTGCTGAGCTAATAGATCAGCGTTGGTGCCGGCTACTAATATCTCTGCCGCAAAATGCTCTGGGTGCATTCGAACTATGTCGAGTGTCTGACGGCCTATTGAACCTGTTGACCCTAGTATTGCTATTCTCTTCATTAAGACAACCTCCACTTGTTTTATTCAAACGATATATAATTCTCAGGATTCAGTGGAACTCCTTGATACCACAACTCGAAGTGTAGGTGTGGCGCAGTGGATAGTTCTCCTGAATTGCCTGTCAGCGCTATGGCTTCTCCTGCAGAAACTCGCATACCTGGTTTCTTTAGTAGTTTGCTGTTGTGCTTGTATATTGACACTAGCTGATTGTCGTGCTGTACTTGTATCACATTGCCTGTTTCTACTGTCCACTCGGCAAATATTACAGTACCTTCCAATACCGATGCAACTCGAGCTCCTTCTACTGCTGCTATGTCTACACCGAAATGGCCATCTTTGTCTCCGAACTTATTGGTGACGACTCCTTTTAATGGCACATTCAGGAATACCATCTCTAGTCGCGTGTCCATCGCACTCTTCGACTCTGATGCTACATTGTATTTTTCTTGTGCTTCTACCTCTTTTCTGAAGAGACTGTCAGCTTCGGATTTTGTGAATTCTACATGCTGACTGATACTGTGGTGTGCATTTACTACTGAGTCTTTGTCCCATTCTTCAATCGGAATCTGCTCAGACAATACCATTCTCATGTCGTTTATCAGATGGTCTCGCAGCGCTATCTCGTCTATTAGCGAGTCTGCTCTCTGCATGTTGTCCATTATCATTCGGCGCTCTTGTCCCGTAGGATATCCTGGTATGTATTCTCTCAATCCCGTAAACGCTATCAGCATTGTGACTCCTCCTATGAGCAGTATGCCGAGTAACGCAATGGTGAACAATACGCTGAATGGTGTCAAATGTATAGAGAACAGCTGCTCGAATGAAGCATCTGCAAATACTGCTATATGTAGTTTTCGCCAGAGGCGCGACTGTTTCTTTTTTGCCATTAAGAATATATTATATGAGTTGCAAAGGTACAATATATTATTAAGAAATGAATACGGAGTGTGGCGAAAGTAGGTGTATCTCAAATGTTACTCCCCATCCTGCAATGGCTCTTTTCCTTAATGCCAATTCTCCTCCTTGTTTGACCATTATCTGTCTCGATAATGATAGTCCTATGCCACTGCCTGTACTCTTCGTGGTGAAAAATGGCGTGAATATATCTCTGCTTATCTCGGATGGTATCGGAGCTCCGTCATTCGATATCAACAGACAGATTCCCTTCTCTTCTTTTATGGTTTCTATCCCGACTTTCGTCGCTCCTGCTTCTCTGGCGTTCTTTACTAGATTTATTATGACTTGTCTCACTAGTCCTTCGTCTATCATTATATCAATGTCGTCTCCTATCACTATCTCCCATTCTACTTCTGGATACATCGGAACTATGCCGTCTATGAATTTTTTCGCATTCGTCGCTACTGGCACTGGCTTCTGTACTAGCGTGAACCGCCTGTAGTTTTCAACAAAATGCCCTAGTCCGGCGCTGGTATCTCTAATGGCTCTTATCCCTTCTTCTAAATCGGAGCCTATTACATCTTTTCTTTTTAATAGCGACTGACTGATGCTGCCAATCGGCGCAGTGGCATTCATAATCTCGTGGGTAAGCACTCGAGTCAGCTTCTGCCAGGATTCTACTTCATTCTCCGCTATGAGGGTCTTCATCTCTTGCCCCATATTGTTGAGAACGTCCATCATGGCTCGCTCGCCCGACCACATCCCTTTCGTCGATAGTCTGAACGAAAAGTCTTTGTTTCTCAGTGCTTCTCTCATCACATAGGCACTCCTTTTCATCTTGCGCTGATGAAAAAACTGCGAGCAACCAAAGAGCACACAGAGAGCACACGCTATGCAGAGAGCTATTACCATATTACTATCAGTCTAGTTTCTTTACTTTGTTGTAAAGTGTCTGACGTGTTATACCAAGCATCTCTGCAGCTAGTTTCATATTGCCTTTGCATTTGTCAATAGCCTTGCGTATGTGTTCTGTTTCTACCGCATCTAATGTTGCTACATCATTTTCGGCATCTAATACTGCTTTTAGCTTGTCCATCAGGTCGTCATTGTCCCATGGCTTTGTGATAAAGTCGGCAGCACCGCTTTTGAGCCCCTTCACCGCCAGACTCACATCGGCGTATGCTGTCATAAGTACAATGGGTAGGTCTGGGTGCCTGCGACGTATCGCCTTTAGCCAGAAGAGACCGTCTTGGCCTGTATTCACGCCTAGTGTGAAGTTCATGTCTAATAGTATGATGTTGACTTCTTCTTGCGCGATGACTTTCAGCGCATCGTCTGGCGCAGGTAATGTAATCACTTTGTCAAACATCTCCCCAAGACAGTATTTCAACGCAGTGAGCAACGCCGCGTTGTCGTCTATGGCTAATATGGTTCCATATTTCATCATAATGCACGAAATTATATTTTTCTCTGCACATATTGTATCGCTCCAACCGCTTTAGTGTAAAAAAATCATACACAATAGTGTCTATATTTCATACAAACAGCTGTCTGATACCTATTATTCCATTGCCGTAAGATTTTTACTCCCTAAACTTGCATCAGCAAACAACAAGAATAATAACATAAACGCAATAACCAATGGATTTCTTGATTCAATCATTTACGTCATTGTTCCGACGAGGACAGTCTAATCTGATTAAGATTATTTGTCTCGCAGTGGGTCTCTCTCTTGGTCTTGTCCTCATAGCTAAGGTGTGCTTCGAGAATTCGCTCAACTCTTTCTTTCCTGACTATGAAAGGGTTTATTTGGTAATCGAGGAATATAAACACCCGAACGACAAGGAGTTTAACCAAATGCATTATATCCCTGGCGGCGTAGCTAAGGATTTCGCTGCTGCTATCCCTCAGGTGGAACTCGCTACACGTTTTACTCCTGTCGCTTATAATAATAAAGTGGTTATCGATGAAATAGATCACTTGTCTGCCCAGGTTATAGGCGCAGATACTTGTCTTTTCGATATGCTGGGAACTTCTGTCATTATAGGTGACCCTAAGAGTATTCTCTCTGCTCCCGGACGTGTCATGGTCTCTCACTCTATGGCTGAGAAAATGGGTGGATTGGATGCAGTTATTGGTAAGAATATGCGCTTGGAGGATATGGATGAAGGCGACAATATGTCTGTAGCTGGCGTTTTCGAAGATCTTCCTGAGACGTGTATGTTTAAGGCCGATGTCATAGTCTCTATCAATGTGATGGGTGAATGGAGCGTGAATAATTGGATGGGCAATGAACGCTATATCAGTTTTGTAAAGCTGACTTCGTCTGATACTCGGAATGATGTCTTGAAGGCAATGGCTGTGGAGTTTGAAAGACATGTCGATAAGCAGTTGTTGATTGATGCCGGTATTGAGGGTCGCTTCGTATTGATGTCTCTAAGTGAATATGTCGACTGTGATGCTAAGGATCGCAATCTAAGATATTTGATGCTCTTCCTCGGCATCTCCCTCATCTTGATCTCTACTCTCAATTATTTGCTGATAGTAATCAGTACGCTTGTAAATCGTGTTAAGGAGGTGGCTGTCTATAAATGTTATGGCGCATCATGGAGATTCTTACTTGGAATGACCTTGCGTGAGAGTGCCTTCCACTTGTCTCTGGCTCTGATTCTTGGTGCGTTAATCATTATCGCAACTCGCGGTATAGCGGAGGAACTTATGAATGCAACGCTGGAGTCGCTCTTCGCATTCCGTACTCTCGTCGTGATAGCTTTTGTGTGCCTCTTCCTTCTGGCTGTCACTACTATAGTCCCTGCTTATATATTCATCAAGATTCCTGTCGCCGCAGCATTCCGAAACTTTAAGGAGTCTAAGAAGAATTGGAAGCTTTTGCTCCTCTTCGTGCAGTTCGCCTCTACTGCTTGTATAGTCGGGTTGCTGACAACCGTAACTTGGCAATATCACTATATAGAGACTATTGACCGTGGCTATGACTATAATGATATCTTGGAGGCTAATTGTGTCGGTGTCTCTTCGGAGCAGCAGCAGTTTTTGATGTCGGAGATCCGTAAGATGCCTGATGTGGAGTGTGTCTCTAGTTGTTTCGATCTCCCATTTGGCTTGTCTGGAAATAATGTCTATCTCCCTAATTCGGTGCAGATGTTGTTCAATATCGGAGATTTCTATAATGTCACGGATGATTACTTTAAGGTAATGGGTGTGGATATCATTGATGGTGCAGTATTTGACCCCGAGGCTGATAATTCTCGTACGGTCATGGTTAGTAAGCGTTTCGTCGATCGTATGCATGACATTGGCGAATGGGAGGGTAGTGCTGTCGGTAGGCAGATTTATGTGTCTGAACATTGTGAAAGCGCTAGCGATCTTTTGACTGTCGTAGGTGTCTATAGCGATATTATGGTAACTCGTAATGGCGGTTTTGATGAAAGGCCAACAGTTATTTTCTATGACGGCGATGACAAACGCGACTATTCTCATCCTCATACCCTTCTTATTAGAATGCACAATATGAACAGGGAGAGTATAGACCGTATCAATTCTTTCTTGAGAGCGAATGTTACGAGATGTGTATGTGAGGCCAGCCCTCTCAAGGAGTTAATACTTCAACTTCTGACTGTTGAACGTAATATGCGCGACGCCCTCCTCATCTGTACTATCGTGGCTCTCATTATCTCGCTTCTTGGCCTATATGGCTATACTATGGACGAGGTCAACCGCCGCAGAAAGGAGATAGCTATCCGTAAGGTTCTCGGTACGACGTCTTTGGGTATAATGAAAATCATCAGCAAGGATGTCTCTTACATAGCTGTCCCTGCCCTCCTCATTGGCGCTATGGTGGCATTCTACTTGTCAATGGAGCTCTTGTCTAACTATTCTGAAAGGATAGACCCTGGCGTGTTGCTCTATATCGGTATCGCCGCTGGCATATATATCGTCATCATGCTTTGTGTAGCATTCCAGCTTTATAAGGCAGCTAACGAGAATCCAGTAAAGAATCTTAAAGCAGAATAATATTAACTCATATAATATATACGACAATGATAAAGATTAATAATCTCAGCAAGATATTTCATACAGAGGATGTAGAGACTATAGCTCTTGATAATGTGTCTCTCGACGTGAAGGAGGGTGAATTCGTAGCCATAATGGGCCCTTCTGGTTGTGGTAAGTCAACTCTCCTCAATATCCTCGGTCTGTTGGATAACCCTACTTCTGGTTCTTATAAATTCGACGGTAGGGAGGTGGCTTCTTTCTCTGAGGCTCAACGTTCTGATCTCCGTATGGGTAGAATAGGTTTCATTTTCCAGGCTTTTAATCTTATCGATGGCCTCACAGTGGCTCAGAATGTGGAATTGCCTCTTAAGATTCAAGGGGTCCCTGCTAAGGAGCGTAATGAAAGGGTAAATGAAATATTGCGCCGTATGAATATGTCTCACCGAATTTTCCACTACCCTCAGCAGCTCTCTGGTGGCCAGCAGCAGCGTGTAGCCATCGCTCGCGCTCTCGTCCTTAATCCTCGACTTATTCTTGCGGATGAGCCAACGGGTAACCTCGATTCGACAAATGGTAAGGAGGTTATGGAGGTTCTTAGCCAACTTAATTCTGAGGGTACTACAGTTATTATGGTGACTCACTCTCAGCGTGATGCAAATTATGCTACTCGCATCGTCAACTTGTTCGATGGTAGGGTCGTATCGGAACCGCTCAGTTAATTATATATACTTGCGGCTCTTTTATTTGGAATCATTTTTATTAAAAAACTGCGAGCAACAAGGGACTTCTAAGGGAGTAGCGTAGGACTAGCGTATGATTATGCTTTTATCTGTGTGTTGTTTGCTGACGGGTGAAAGGGTCGCTCAATAGAGGTTTGATGATAGGCCGTGGGTACTGTGTAATCTGTACTCACGGCTGTTCGTTTGGGGCATACCTATGTCAACGAAATATAATATAACAAAAAAAGAGCCGAATACTAAGTATCCAGCTCTTTCTGCGGAGAGAGAGAGATTCGAACTCCCGGTACTCTCGTACGCCGGTTTTCAAGACCGGTGCAATCGACCACTCTGCCATCTCTCCTTGAATGACGGTGCAAAGGTATATCAGAAATACTATTTCTCCAAATGTTTTGCCGTTTATTTTTTAGGACAATTTGAACCCAGAAGGCCAACTGTCAGAATCTCAGTAGTCTAATGTCGCAATAATCTGCGTTGTACCACTTCGCAACTTCGGAATTTGTCGTTATTCCGTTTAGCATGACTGTGCCTTGTGTCACATAATCGTCTGCTATCGAAGCCAGATCCATGGTGCCGTAGTTGCCAATGCTCTTTAAAACGGCTACAACTATGTCGCTTATTATTATGCTCGATGTATGGGCCGCAAGCATCGATATGTCGGGAAGGCACTGGAAGAGCAGCCCGTCTTCTTCGTAGCAAGGCTTTTCTAATGTGGATTCGTGCGAGGTTTCTATCCCACTGAGTGTCGCAGGCGTAATGTCTAGTACGACTGCCCCTTTTTTCAGCAGACTTAATGATTCTTTGGTGACGTAATACTCAATAGTGCCGTTCGCCGAACCGCAGGCTATAAGCACATCGGCCGAATGTAACGCTTTGTTTAGCGCTTGTGGATGATATATCGATGTAAATACATAATTGAAACTGCCTAATTTCGCTTGCAGCTTCTGTAGTCTTACGTGACTGCTGTCAAATACTTTTACCGAGCATCCGAATGCCAGCGCATATTTTGCTATGCTGAATGCTGTTGTGTCTGCTCCAAGTATGATTATCTCTGTTGGAGGTACTCCTACTACTCCTCCTATTATCACTCCTTTGCCTTTGCCATTGTTGTCTTGCAGTAGGTGTGCTGCCGTGGTCATGGCCATCTGCCCTCGTACTTCGCCAAGACACAGACCAAGTAATGTTTCATCATCACTGGTCTTCTTCATAAGGTCTATGGCAATGATATTGCATCCTTTTTTTGCGAGCAACCCGTACTCTTCCTCTGACCTCCGTATATGCTTCAGGCAACTTAATATAGTGGTGCCTTTTGATATATGCTCGCTTTCTTCTTTGGTCGGAAGGGTAAGTCTGACTATTATCTCGCACTTTAGTGCCTCTTCGTGGAATGTCGTGACTTTGGCTCCTGAAGCTGCGTAATTTTCGTCCTTGAATTTTGATTTGCTTCCTGCCCCTTTTTCGTAAACTACCTCATGACCTAGTGAGACTAATACTTCTACTGCCTGAGGGGTAATGCCAATACGATTCTCATTGCCGTCGGCTTCTGCCGGTATGCCAATGCGAAAGTGTCTGCCTTTATTCGTCTCTTGAATACGCTCAAGGCATGGCGTCAGTTTTTCTTCAATAGCTGTATTCATAGGTCATGGATATTAAGGGGAGTGTACTATGCGCGTTGATTTACATCGATACCGAGACTTCACTCGTATAGTTGCGGACCTTGTCTGCTATGCTGTTCAACATGGCTTCTGGAGCCTTTCGCATATCTTTGTATGGGGTCTCTCTTGATATCGTGTATACTTGTACGGCTTTGGGGCGTAAATTTTTTATCGTCTCTACCCAAGCATCAATGTTCTCTTCCGAATAGTTGTTCTTCCATTCTTCTCCGTCTTTCCACTGACAGAACATGGATTGTACTACAAGGTGCTTCATCTCGTGCCCTTTGAGAGTCTCTACTACGCGGTTTACCGTATAGTCTGAATCTACGGGTCTGTCTAATGCACGAACTATTCCCATATCCAGCGAATCTATTTTGACGCAAGGTTTGTCAACCATTGTCAGCGCCTCGAATACTGATGGGATGTGTACGCGCGTGCCGTTAGTCAGTACCGCTATATTGGCTTTGGGAAAATATTGGTTGCGTAGTCGTACGGTGTCTGTTATTACTCCAATGAAATCTGGATGTAATGTTGGCTCCCCATTCCCGGCAAATGTTATGACATCGAGATTCTTGCCTTCCGCCGCCATCTTTGTAAGGGTAACTTCCAGCTTCTCCGCAACTTCTTCTCTAGTCGGAATATGATGTTCTGGCGCAGATGTGAGCGGAGCCTTCTCATTGAACCCGCACTCACAGTATATGCAGTCGAACGAACAAACCTTACGTCCCGATGGGTTGAGGTTTATGCCAAGTGAGGTGCCCATTCTCCTGCTGATAATGGGTCCAAATACTGGACTGTCATATAATACGGTTGCCATAATTCTGTTCCTTATTTATAAGGTTCGGTCTATTAAGCCTTCTTATTCCCTTTTGTTTGGCTCAGTTTCGTATCCATATCCTCAAATTCTGCAGAGAGTTCTTTGTTGCAGAAGAGAATGGCGATAGCCATACCTACCGATATGGCAGCATCAGCTATGTTGAATACAGGGTGGAAGAATACAAATGGCTCTCCTCCCCAGAATGGCATCCATGATGGGAATGTGCCTTCGATGAGAGGGAAATAGAGCATATCCACAACTCGACCGTGTAGCCATGTGCTGTATCCTCCTGCTTCTGGGAACATTGTAGCTATCTGACCCCAACTTGAGTCAAATATTACTCCGTAGCATAGGGAGTCTATAATATTACCGAACGCACCAGCCCATACAAGCGAAATGCAGGTCAGCATAAGAATACTGGCTGGCTTTTCTCTCTTGCATAGCTTGTAGATGTAGTAGCCAATAGCAATGACCGCAATGATACGGAATACCGACAGCGCAATCTTGCCCCAATTGCCACTGCCTATCTCCATGCCAAAGGCCATGCCATTATTCTCTACAAAGTGTAGCTTGAACCAGTCTCCGAATACGGTGACCTCTTCCCCCAGCATAAAATGGGTCTTAATGTAAATCTTGACTGCCTGATCAAATATCAAGACAGCCAAGATTATACCTATAGCTATAATTCCGTCGTGACGTTTCAATTTCTGATATGTCGCTAAAAATTAATTCTGCTTATTCTTCGCCTCAATGCTAAGTGTAGCGTGAGGTACAGCGAGAAGACGCTCCTTTGGAATGAGTTTCCCTGTTACACGGCATACGCCGTATGTCTTATTCTCAATACGAACGAGCGCTGCCTGTAGGCTCTGGATGAACTTCTGCTGACGCTGTGCAAGACGGCCCGACTCCTCCTTGGAGAGTACAGATGCTCCCTCTTCCAATACGTGGAATGTAGGAGATGTGTCTTGTGTGTCATTGCCATCACCATGCGTAATGTCGTTTTTGAAAAGCTCATAGTCGCTCTTTGCTTTCTCTAACTTCTCTAAAATTACTGCCTTGAACTCCTCGAGCTCTTCATCAGAGTATCTAGTCTTCTCCATAAGCTTAAAAAATTAGTGTGAGTAAAAATGGTAGTTTATATAATATGGTTAAGCGCTGCAATTAGCGCTTAACCTCTATCATTAGTTTTACTTCTTCATCGATTTCTACCTCTTGAGCGTTGTTCAGCTCTGCAGCATCGGCAAGTGTTACACTTGTAGCCAAAGTCTGTGAACCGATATACTCAGCGTGCTTTTCGATAGCAGCATCTGTTGAAGCGTTACGAGATATCTTGACCGTAATCTTGTCTGTAACATCAAACCCGGAATCCTTACGGAGGTTCTGTATGCGGTTGATAAGTTCACGCGCGATACCTTCTTCCTTCAATTCTGGAGTCACGTTGATGTCGAGAGCTACAGTCAATGCACCCTCATTTGCAACAAGCCATCCTGGGATATCCTCGCTCTGGATCTCTGCGTCCTCTGGAGCAAGAACAATCTTTGTAGCATCAGGAAGTGTAAGTTCAAATGCCCCTGTCTTCTCGAAAACTGCGATATCGTGAGATGTCATCTTAGCTACCTCAGCGGCAATTGCCTTCATCTGCTTAGAATACTTAGGACCAAGTGTCTTGAAGTTAGGCTTGATACGCTTAACAAGTACACCCTCTGTATCTGTGAGGTACTCAAGTTCCTTAACGTTAACCTCGGTAAGGATAAGATTCTTGACGAGATCTACCTGTGCCTGGAACTGCTCGTCGAGGATAGGGAGCATAATCTTGTTCAATGGCTGACGTACCTTGATGCTTACCTTACGACGGAGGGCAAGAATCATACTTGAGAGGCTCTGGGCATAACCCATACGCTGCTCGAGTGCCTTGTCGATAAGATTAGTCTCAACCTTAGGGAAGTCTGCCAGATGAACTGTATTGTGAGCGTTGTCCTCCAATCCTAGAAGGTCAACATATAGTCTATCAGAGAAGAATGGAGCGATAGGAGCAGACATGATAGCTACCTTCTTGAGACACTCGAAGAGAGTCTGGTAGGCAGCCAACTTATCCTCATTCAAATCGCCACCCCAGAAACGCTTACGGTTGAGGCGAACATACCAGTTAGACAAGCTCTCGAGTACGAAATCCTGAATAGCGCGACCAGCGCGTGTAGGCTCGTAATTCTCCATTGCATCCTGAACCTCTGCTACAAGAGAGTTGAGGAGAGAGATAATCCAACGGTCAATTTCTGGGCGTTTCTCTACGGGAACCAATGGCTCATTGCCTGTGAACCCATCGATATTGGCGTAGAGTGCAAAGAACGAATATGTATTATAGAGAGTACCGAAATACTTTCTCTTAACCTCGTCTACACCAGCTATGTCGAACTTAAGGTTATCCCAAGGCTGAGAATTGGTAATCATATACCATCTTACAGCGTCGGCACCCTGAGCGCCGAGGCACTCAAATGGGTCGATAGCATTACCAAGGCGCTTAGACATCTTGTTGCCATTCTTGTCGAGAACGAGACCATTAGAAATAACATTCTTGAAAGCTACGCTGTCGAAGCACATTGTTGCTATAGCGTGGAGAGTAAAGAACCAGCCACGGGTCTGGTCGACACCCTCAGCAATGAAATCAGCTGGGAAAGGAAGGTCGTCCTTGTGCTCGAATGGGTAATGGTATTGAGCATAAGGCATAGCTCCCGAATCAAACCAAACATCGATGAGGTCTGGCTCGCGACGCATAGGCTTCCCACTTGGGCTTACCAAGATTACACCATCGATATAAGGGCGGTGGAGGTCGATATTCTCAGGAGCGTAGTTAGCAGCGCTCATATCGCCCACCTTAAAGTTCTTGTAAGGGTTCTCAGTCATGAAGCCAGCCTTAATAGATGCCTCGATGCCTGCCATGAGTTCCTCCATAGAACCGATGCAGATCTCCTCCTTGCCATCCTCTGTGCGCCAGATTGGGAGAGGAGTACCCCAGTAACGAGAACGCGAGAGGTTCCAGTCCTGAAGATTCTCGAGCCAGTTGCCGAAACGGCCGCTACCTGTAGAAGCAGGCTTCCATGTGATAGTATTATTGAGTTCGATCAAGCGCTCGCGAACAGCAGTTGTCTTGATGAACCATGAATCAAGAGGGTAGTAGAGGACAGGCTTATCTGTTCTCCAGCAGTGAGGGTAAGAGTGAACGTGCTTCTCGATCTTGAACGCCTTGTTCTGAGCCTTGAGACTTACAGAGATATCGATATCTATTGTAGCATCCTTATCTGTGAGGTTCTCGTCATAAGCATTCTTTACGAAGCGACCCTCCCACTCAGCATACTGGTCGGCATTGATGAACTTAGCGACGAAATCCTGGTCCATATCAGTGCGAGGCATAATACGACCGCGCTTATCGACCATAGGAACCATCTTACCGTCGGCGTCCATTACCATAAGAGCCTCGATACCGTAGTTCTTAGCGACCTTAGCATCATCGGCACCGAATACAGGAGCGATATGTACGATACCAGTACCGTCGGAAGTAGTAACATAGTCGCCAGAGATAACCTCGAAGGCCTTACCCTCGAGCTTAACCATAGGCATAAGCTGTTCATACTTCATGCCGATAAGTTCCTTGCCCATATAAGAGCCGAGGATGCGGTATGGCACCTTCTTGTCGCCTGCAGCGTATGTCATTTCCATCTCAGCGCCCTCTGGAGCGAGGTATGCTGAGAGTCTATCCTTAGCGAGGATAGCACACATTGGTTCAGCTGTATATGGGTTGAAAGTACGAACGAGTACATACTCAATCTTCTCGCCAACGCAGAGAGCAGTATTTGAAGGCAAAGTCCAAGGAGTAGTAGTCCACGCGAGAGTGTAGAGAGGAGCGTCGCAGAGAGCGAACAACGCCTCGGACTTCGCGTCGCGGATCATCTTGAACTGAGCCGTCATTGTAGTATCCTTTACGTCGCGATAGCAACCAGGCTGGTTGAGCTCGTGAGTAGAAAGACCTGTACCTGCAGCAGGAGAGTAAGGCTGGATAGTATAGCCCTTATATAAGAGGTTCTTTTGGTAGAGCTGCTTGAGGAGCCACCAGCACGACTCGATATAACGGTTGTCGTATGTGATGTATGGGTCATCCATGTCGATCCAGTAGCCCATATCATCAGTCAGTTTGCCCCAGAGGTCGATATATTTCATTACATCCTTACGGCAAGCTGCATTATAATCGTCGACAGAAATTTTCTTTCCGATATCCTCCTTAGTGATCCCCAGGCTTTTCTCGACGCCGAGTTCGACAGGGAGACCGTGAGTATCCCAACCAGCCTTACGCTTTACGTCGAAACCTTGCAATGTCTTGTAACGGCAGAAGCAGTCCTTAATGGTACGAGCCATTACGTGGTGAATACCTGGACGACCGTTTGCAGATGGAGGTCCATCAAAGAATACGTACTTTGGAGCGCCGGCGCGTTCCTTTTCGCTCGACTCAAAAGTGTTATTCTTCTGCCACTTTGCGAGCACCTCGCGGTTGATGCCTGCGAGATCCAATCCCTTGTATTCAGCGAATCTTTTTTTCATTATACTACTTCTGGAAAATATTTTGCTTTGTGAAAGTTGTAAAAATTCAGTGAAAGATTTCTACAACTCACCTTAAGTTACTATTTTTGCACTGCAAAGGTAGTGAATGAAATCCTATTTTCAGCACTATCGGCTAACTTTTCGCAACATTGTAATACTCAAAGGGCTACGTGTTCTATTATGTGTTTGCCATATTAGTGTTGATTGTTCCAATGGTGGTGTGGTTCCGTTATCTGTATATCAATTTTAGAGAGAGAACTGCCATGTCGGAATTGATGTCTGTTTTGTTTCCTGAGGGGGCATCGCAGAGGGAGCCTGTTGTGCAGGATTTAATAAAACTGACTAAGGGTAAATACAACAGAATCCAGCTATTGGATTATTTTTTGAAGATAAAAGGGTTGCATCTAGTAGATTTGCATACATCATCGAGTAGGCACGTACGTATGTATCTGATGCGTCCTACGAAAATCAAGCTCAATTATTCTGAATTGGTTCAGTTTTATGAGAAGTATCTGAACTTGCCACAGGCCACTGGTATTGACGCCACGATTGATTTCTGATTGTTTTTAACTAATTCCTAATCCCTAATCCCTAATCCCTAACTTCGTATTAGTGGTTCGGGTTGGAAATCCATTAACACAGGGAGAGGAGAATTTCAATTGCTATTTTTGGGTAGGAGAAGATAGGTTTTTGTGTCCTTCGTATGTTCTTCTTGAGTCCTTCCTATGTCCTTTCTAGTATAAGGGAAGTCCCTTGTTGCTCGCAGTTTTTTTATTTAGCGAGTATAGAAGTAGAGATAAAAAAAGAGCGCATCCTTTTGGGATGCGCTCGGTATCTGAGATTGATATAAATCAGATTAGATCCACTTAAGCAATGGGAAATCCTGCTTGTGTGGGAGAAGGTTGTTAGCTGGGTAGATACGTACGCCGAACTTGAATACACCAGGGAAGTTCAAGCCGAGAGATACAGTATAAGTAGAGATACAACCCTCAGTCTTAACCAATGAGAATGGCTCAGAGTTAACAATCTTCATGTTATTGTTGTCAGAACCTGTAGCGAATACGAGCTCCATTCCGAGTTCTACGTCAGGATTCTTCTTGTCGACAGTAACAGAGATGTTGTATGTATCGCCGAGGCCGAGAACCTCCTTGCCGATATTTGGCATATCTACAGAGACGATTTCGATTTGATCCCATGTAGAACGAACGAGGTCCTTCCACTTAGCCAAATCCTTAACAGCCTTGCAATCATCTGCCTTGAGGACAGCTGAACGGCGAGCCTGAGGGATATAGAAGCGCTGGAGATAATCAGTGATCATTCTCTTTGTTGTGAACTCAGGAGCGATACGAGCGATAGAGTTCTTGATATACTGAACCCAACCCTTTGGTACGTCGTTTGTCTGATCGTAGTACAATGGGATAATCTCGTTCTCGAGAGTGTAGTAGATAGTTGCGGCATCGAGTTCATCCTGATACTTGTGATCCTCGTATGTCTGCTTATCAGTAAGAGCCCAACCAGCGCCCTCCTTATAGCCTTCGTACCACCAACCGTCAAGAACGGAGAAGTTCAATACGCCATTGAGTTCTGCCTTCTGGCCAGAAGTACCAGATGCCTCGAGTGGACGTGTAGGCATATTCATCCAAACGTCGACACCACTTACGAGACGGCGAGCCAACTCCATGTCATAGTTCTCGAGGAAGATGATCTTGCCGAGGAACTCTGGGCGGTGAGAAATCTCTACGATGTTCTTGATCAAAGCCTGACCGCCGCCATCAGCAGGGTGAGCTTTACCAGCGAAGATGAACTGAACTGGACGCTCAGGGTTGTTAACGATCTTAGCCAAACGGTCGAGATCAGAGAACAAGAGGTGAGCGCGCTTGTATGTAGCGAAACGGCGAGCGAAACCGATAGTGAGAGCGTTCTGACGGATACCCTCGAGAACCTCGATAACGCGCGATGGGTCAGGGTTAGACTGGAGGTTGTTGACCTTACGAGACTTGATATAGTCGAAGAGCTTCTTCTTAAGACGCTTACGAACAGTCCAGATAGCTGCGTCGTCAACTTGGTAAATCTTATCCCAGTATGCCTTGTTAGAGACATCCTTCATCAAATCTGGGTGGAGGTTCTCCTCGTAGAAGCGCTGCATCTCGCTAGCTGTCCATGTGCCGTAGTGAACACCATTTGTAACATAGTTAACATGGAGTTCGTCGGCAGTATAACCTGGCCAGAGGTGCTTGAACATCTTCTTAGAAACCTCACCATGCAACCAGCTTACGCCGTTCATTTCCTGAGAAGTATAAGCTGCGAGGACAGACATAGAGAACTTGCCGTCGAAATCGCGACCGAGTTTCATGAAATCCTCCCAAGAGATGCTGAGCAACTCAGGAACATGGTACATATACTTAGAGAAGAGACCCTCGTCGAACTTATCGTGACCAGCAGGTACTGGTGTGTGTGTAGTAAAGAGCGAAGTAGCCTTTACAAGTTCGAGAGACTCTGCGAAAGACAAGCCCTTGTCGGTGTAGTCGATGAGACGCTGAACATTGAGGAGAGCAGCGTGGCCCTCGTTACAGTGGTAAACGTCGGCCTGAACGCCGAGAGCGTTGAGGAGGCGAACGCCACCCATACCGAGAATCATCTCCTGCTTGAGACGGTTCTCCCAGTCACCGCCGTAGAGAGCGTGTGTGATAGGACGGTCCTCAGGGTTGTTCATTGGGTGGTCAGTATCAAGCAAGTAGAGAGAAATTCTACCTACCTGAGCCTTCCAAACCTTGAGCTGAACCTGACGGCCTGGCATGTTGATAGGGATGAAGAGGAGAGCGCCGTTAGCGTCGCGAACCTCTTCGATAGGCAATGTCTGGAACTCCTGTGGCTCGTAGATAGCCTGCTGCTCACCGTTCATAGAGAGAGTCTGCTTGAAGTAACCGTAACGGTAGAGCAAGCCGACAGCAGTCATGTTAACGCGAGAGTCAGAAGCCTCCTTGAGGTAGTCACCTGCGAGGATGCCGAGACCACCAGAGTAGATCTTCAAGATATTAGATAGACCATACTCCATAGAGAAGTATGCGATAGAAGGAGCGTATTCAAATGGCTGGCTCATGTATGCCTGGAATTTAGCATACAAACCATTCAATCTTGCAACGAAAGAGGCGTTGTTAGCGAGTTCGCTGAGGCGTGCGTAAGACACCTTCTCAAGGAGGAGGATAGGGCTTTTCTCTACCTCTTCCCACAACTCGAGATCAATAGACTCGAAAAGTTCAATAGCCTCATAGTTCCAGCACCACCAGAGGTTGCGTGAAATCTCATGAAGACAAGCCAACTCCTTAGGGAGTTTCGATTTAACGATAATCGACTTCCATTGTGGTTCGGAAGATGGCGCAAAGTTTTTTGTTATTTCCATATTTACGTTGTTGACGTATTTTGTTTATTTCTTTGTTGTTGTACGCTTACGAGTTGTAGCCTTTGCAGGTTCCTTCTCTTCAGTTTTTTTAGATTTTGTTGTAGTTTTCTTAACTGCTGACTTTGTAGCGATACCAGCTTTTACGAGCTGCTTCTCCAAATCCTGAATCTCTTTCTGCTGTTGAGCGATAGTCTTTTGGAGAGTCTCTACCTCTACGTTAGCAGAAGGTACGCTCTGGCGGAGACGCTGAGCAAAGTCTGTGAGGACATTCATATAATTAATGAAAGCCTCGTATGGGGTCTGGTATGGGTTGTTGTAAGCTCTAGCGCCGTTAGCGAAGAACTTAGTTCCCATATAGTAGAAATGGTCTGAACTTTGGAGGTACTGCCAATCCTTAAGGAGAGACTGGTCTGTACACTGCTCTACGAGAGGTACGAGGTCGTAGAGTTTGTCGACTGCCTCGTTCTGCATTTCGTTACCGAGCCAAGCTGTAACGTCGCGCTCCTCATCTACCCAGCTAGTAGGGTTAGGTACGTGAATTGCGCTTACAGGCTGGAGAGCGCTTGCTGCCTTAGAAGGAGTTGTGAAAGCGTAGTTCTTGTCGCACAAAACAACCTGTGGGAGAGAGCTGAGGAAACTCAATATGCCGCTCTCCTGCGAATGAACGCCACCGAAAGCCTCGTAATTCATGAAGAGGTTGATTACCTCCTCGTTAGCTGGCACACCATCGAGCCAAGACTTGAACTTGTCGGCTGTCAATGGCCAAGAATCCCAAGCCTGGTTAGAGAAACGGAGTGCGATATCGTCAGAGAGAGCATAATTCTTCATCAAGACCTTGAGGCGAGGCTCCACAGCGTTGCAGTAGAGGTAGTTAGAAGACTTCCAACCCAAAACCTGCTTAGCGCCTTCAGAAAGGATAGCCTTAAAGCCCATCTGAGAGACAACTTCTCCTATATAATCAGAATAGATAAGTTCAGTATTACGGAATACGACTGGAACCTGTCCGAAAGTATCCTCGATATTTTTTACCTGCTGCGCAACCTGGCGCTTGAACTCCTCAGGATTACGGAGAGAAGCGAGAGAGTGAGCAGAAGTCTCGGCGAGGAACTCTACGTGCTTAGTCTTAGCCAATTCCTTGAAAGAGTCGATAACTTCAGGGGCATAAAGCTTCAACTGGTCGAGCATTGTGCCTGAAATTGAGAAAGCAACAGAGAACTTACCCTTGTATTTCTTGATAAGATCGAGCAAGATACGATTAGCAGGCAAGTAGCAAGTATGAGCTAGTCTGTTGATATTTGACTCATTAGCATAGTCGTCATAATAGTAATGGTCGTTGCCAATATCGAAGAAACGGTAGCGACGCAACTTTACTGGCTGGTGCAGCTCAAAGTATAAGCAAATATTCTTCATTTTCTTCTTAATTTACGTTGTTAGATAAAAGTATTAATGACGAACTACTGAGTCGTAAATCTGTTTAATCTTGACTGCTGAGTTCTCCCACTTAAGAGAATCAACCTCCTCTTTGCCGTATTTAGCGAACAAATTCTGGAGAGATGGATAGTTGAGCACGCCGTACATAGCGTCAGCCATAGCGTCGATATCCCAGAAATCGGTCTTGATAGCGTATTTCAAGATTTCGGATACGCCGGACTGATAAGAGATAAGGACCGGAACATTGCTCTGCATAGCTTCCAGAGGAGAGATGCCGAAAGGTTCGGAAACGGAAGGCATCACGTACAAATCCGACATGCTGAGCATCTGGTATACGTCCTGACCTCTCAAGAAGCCTGTGAAATGGAATCTGTCAGTTATTTTGAGGCTAGCTGCTCGTCGGATCATCTTCTCCATCATATCACCTGAACCTGCCATTACGAAGCGGACGTTAGGCATTCTTTGGAGAACCTTGTGGGCGGCCTCGATGAAATACTCAGGACCCTTCTGCATTGTGATACGACCGAGGAAGGTAACGATCTTCTCGTCGATAGTCTTAGGTCCGAAGCCTGTATATTCTTTCTTCAATGGGTCTACAGCGTTATAGACGGTAACGACTTTTTCTGCTGGGACGCCATATTTTTCGATTACAATATTACGGGTGAGGTTAGATACTGTGATAACCTTATCAGCAGCGTGCATACCTCTACGCTCGATGTCGTAAACTACAGGGTTTACGCTACCGCCTGAACGGTCGAAATCTGTAGCGTGAACGTGAACTACGAGAGGTTTGCCTGTAGCCTCCTTGGCAGCGATACCAGCAGGATAGGTCAACCAGTCGTGAGCGTGAATGACATCGAAGTCGTTGTCCTGTGCAATAATGTTCGCAATAATAGCGTAATTGCGAATCTCTTCGAGTAATGTGGTGCCGTATTTTCCAGTGAAATGGAATTTGCCCTCATGGTCGGTCTGCAAGAAACGGAAAGTTTCACCAACCTGTAGAGAACGCAGTCTCCAGTAATCTTCTGGATCAACATAAGGGACGAGTTTAGATTCCACCTCAACATAGTCGAGTTGCTTGCTGAAGTGAGAAACTCTCAATCGCTTACCATTAACAGAGATATTATTGGCTCCAATGATGTCCTCCACCTTACTTTTATCCTCATCGCCCCAAGCTTTAGGTACTACGAACTTGACGTCGAGATCTGGGATAGACGACATGCCACGTGTCAGACCGTAACACGCAGTACCTAAACCACCTGAAATGTGAGGTGGGAACTCCCAACCAAACATTAATACTCTCATATAGTTGTGTTTATAGTTATTACAATTACACAAAATGAGGTTTAGCCCTCAATAATCTTCATAAGTTTCAATAATGCTGCTACGTTCCAAGCCATTGAGATAGCGCCCTTTCCTTGGTGAGAAGGGTTGCCGTTGTATCTCTCAGAGATGGTACCGATACAGTGGTTTGTGATTTCCGAATTGAAGTCGTCAACGATTCGGCGCAACTGGGCGATACCACTGTTACGATGAACCTCGATCATCACATCGGCATAGAAACCGAGCAACCAAGGATATGCTGTACCTTGGTGGATAGCCAAAGCGCGCTGATCCTCATTGCCCTCGATAGCGCCAAGGTATTTCTCGTCCTTTGGAGAGAGAGAGCGAAGACCTCTAGGAGTGAGGAGTTCTCTTGTGCATATATCGAGAATATTCTTTTTCTGTTCGCGAGTAAGAGGGCTGAACTTCAAGCCTGCTGCGATGAGCATATTTGGACGTACGGAGCCAGACTTATGGTCGCCGTCGACGTAGTCATACAGGTAAGCCTGGTTGTTGCAGAATGTCTGCAAGAAGCTAGTGCCAACCAAGTCGAGGCGTGGGGTCCATTCGTCGATGAAATCCTTATCCTTCTGTTTCTTGGCAACCTCGAGAGTTGTAGCGATGGCATTATACCATAGGGCGTTGACCTCTACGGCGCAACCATAGCGAGGAGTTACCAGCCATCCGTTACGGGTCTTAGCATTCATCCAAGTCTGAGGTTGTCCCTCGGCGCGAGCATAGATGAGGCCATTGTCCATCTTGTGCATCTTGCCAGGTACGCCATTCCAGTATAGATATAAGAGAGACTTCATGAGGTCGTAGTGTTGAGCGACCTTAATCAGTTTAGGCTCCCATCTTTCGAGTTCGTTCAAGCAATAGAAGAACCAGAGAGGTACATCTATTGAAGTGTTGTTCATTGCAGTCTGCTCGATGTAGAGGCGGCGTAGGTTAGGGAGGGCGGTGTTAAATATTTCGCCGTAAACCTTCTTGTCGTCCTGATAGATAGCGAGACCAGGGAGAGCGATGAACATATCACGCATTTGAGGATTTTTCCAGTGGTAGCCAGCCTTGAGCATAACGCTGTCGGAGCGGCGCTCAACGAACTGCTGTGCGGCATTTACCAAGAGGTTCTGCAAGCTAGTCTTAGGAGTACGGCGGCTTACCTCGCGTGAGAATTTAGATTTAAGGGTATTTGTAGCAACTTCGTTAAGAGAAGCAGAGATGACTACGCTTTCGCCCTTTTTGATAGGGAATTCGAAATAACCTGGTACGTACAAGTCCTCGAGGAAGTCGTAACCGCGGTATCTCTCCTTTATATATTCTACATTGCGGTACCAGTCAGGCATAGCGATGTAGTCAACTTTCTTGTTGGCCTGGATATAGAGGTCAGGGAATCCTTTGTACAGGCAGAATTTTGCGCCATTAGTAACCTCGTCATAGTGAGTGTTTACGTCCATATTCTCATGGGTGAGCTGATGGATTTCACGGAAAGCGAGGAATGGCTTGAGGCGCAACAGTGTATCACTATGAGCGTCCTCAAGTGTATATTTGATTAAAACCTGATTTTCGTTTTCTGCGAGGATGAACTCCTGAGAAAGGACAACGCCGCCGACGCGGTGGGTCAATTTAGTAGTAGGGTCGGCAGTGTAATCGACCATATACTTATGTCCCTTAGGCTCGAAATACTCATCTTTGTATTCCTGCAGACCGAGATTGAAGGTCTTGTCGTGTTGAACGACTGAGCACTGAAGTGACGAAAGCATGACATAGCTGTCACCTCCTAGCTGTGGGAGAGGGCAAACCAATAGGCCATGGTATTTTCTAGTGTTACAGCCTGTGAGGCTGGTACTCATGTAAGCGCCTGCTCTGTTTGTACGGAGGATCTCCTTGAACAGAGAATACTCTAGATTAGGCAGCTTGGCATTATCAAACTGAATGTACTTCATTAGACAACTAATAAAATGTGTGAGAACAACGCTATGAAGTAACAACTTCTTGCTGCGGAATGTTGTTGGACGTAAAATTATAACTTCAAAACAACAAATACAAGCAATCTGCAATAGAGCTGTGCAGAATAAACGTTATTTAACCCTCTTTACGTCTGAGAGCTAAAAATTGTTTCATAAAAAAGGGACACCCCATTTTTCGCAATACTCCTTGTGCTTTTCTGCTACTATTTGGCAGTGCCTGTCCCTTTCAGATTGTGAACCCATTGGTTTATGATTCATTAATTGCCATAGAGACTTACCCTCTTTAGCGTATTGTTTCAGGCGGTCATTAAAGTAAGTATCCATAAATTTATCGAATACATAATCCACGGCGACATCCGAAGGGTGGACCATATCTGAGGCGTAGAAGCGGTAGTCGCGCAAGTCATCTAGTATAATTTCGTAGGAAGGGAAGTAGCTCAGTTTATTATCAGATATTCTCATCAAGGCATCTTCCAGACCGAGCAAGAGAGTAGATTTGCTTATGGCATTGCCGTGAGCAGTATCCTTGAGGTGTCGGATAGGGGAGATTGTAAGAACTATCTGAGCGTCTTCGTTGAGTTGGCGTATCATTCTGATAGTGTTTCTGACGGAGAGCGAGACTTCGCTGACAGACATACGCACCCTGTCGAATTCGGAAGCCGGCAGTTTGTGGCAGTTGGCCACGACGAAGCGCATATATTTATATACCCAAGCGGTGCCGAATGTGAGGATTATCATTCTGGCGGCTTTCATTTTTTCATTGGCTTTAGCGGTCCAGTGGCGCAGATTGTCGATGAGTTCCTCTTTGGTAGAGGCGCTAAGAGAGCTGTGGGCCATGAGAGAATGAAACATACCTTCGTTTTCTATTGTTTCGACGTTAGGGTATTCCATTGTCATATCCGTGATTCGTTCGACTTGCCGTTCGAGGGACCAGGGGTTATAGACTACGCCGTAGGGGTTAGTACAGCAGCTGATTTGCCGTTGCTCGAGGCGCGAAGCTATTTCGTCGGAGAAGCATGATCCCATAGAGAAGATTGCATCGCCGACGGTTATCTGCCAGTTAGACTGGGGGATATCTACTGTTGTTCTGAAGTCACTCATAGTTACATTGATTTATTTTTACAAATATAAAAAAAACTCCTATTGCGATATTGCAATAGGAGCATTCTCACATCTCAATATTCTGTATCAGGAACAAAAAACTATTTCTTATAGTGTTGCTTTGTTTTTCAGCGTACGTACTGGAGGCTCTGCTCTTCAGTCTTCTGCCACTCAGAACCGCTCCATGCGTACTCGATACGCTTGCAAGGGTTAAGACCGCCGTCGTAAACGAACTCCTCTTTAGTGAGGCCGCTGATTACGCCGTTGTTGTCTTGGTAGTGAGCTGACATGATGAGGTTGCCATCCTTGTCGAAGAGCATATCTTCGTACATATCGTTAGCTGAAAGGTCGGCGTATGATACTGAGCTAGTCAAAGACCACTCGCCATCCTTTGGTTTATATGTCGACTCTGCGATGAGGTTCTCATCGTCGTAGAGGCATACACGCTTAGAAACGCGAACCCACTCGCCGTTTGCGCTCTTGTAGTTTACGAGAGTAACAGACTCGTCGGCGTACTCCTTTGTTGCGCGAGAGCACTCGATCCATGAGTTTGCCTGAAGTGTGAAAGTTGTCTCTTCAATCACGCGACCCTGCTCGTCGCACTTAATAAGTGTCTTTGCTATAGCTGGCTCAGTTGAGGCATCTACTGCCTTGTGATCCAAAACAATTGCTGCTGTAATGATTGCAACTGCCAATGCTAATGTGATTACGATATTCTTCATATCCAGTTTTTGATTTATGTTTAGATAGTTTATTTATCTCTGTTGTTTTTGTTTTGTCCTCTTTTTCGGCTAAAGGCCTAGTTTTGTTACGGTTTACGCATATTTTTAGCAAAATTTTTGACGAACTGCATTTTTTCTTTGACGAACTGCATTTCAAATGTGAATTTTTGTAAACATTCCTAGTTCCTAGTTCCTAATTCCTAATTCCTAGCAAGAGTGAGATAATGGACTCTTAGTTTACTCTAGGGAGTATAGAAGAGGTATAAGTCTGGTATAAGGGAAGTACAAGGTTGCTCGCAGTTTTTTATATTGGGAGGTATGTGGTGGGGGACGGATAATATAAGAGAGGTGTAAGGCTAGTATAAGGGAAGTATAAGGTTGCTCGCAGTTTTTTTGTTTTGACATAGGTTTGTTGGGGGGGGAAGAGGCGGAGAATAGAGAAAATAAAAACAGCGCGGTGGTTCATTGAAGCCACTGCGCTGTTGTGATATATCAGGACAGGATAGAATCCTATCAGATGCTACGAGAAAGTTTGTCGGCCAGTTCGGCGAAGGCTTTACCTGTCGGGCTATTTGCATCCAAAGCGGCAGGAGTACCGGTGTCGCCATTTTCGCGGATAGACTGTACCAGAGGAATCTGACCGAGGAAAGGGACATTCAGTTTTTCGGCCAAGCTCTTTGCGCCGTCCTTGCCGAAGATATAATACTTATTATCCGGCAATTCTGCTGGGGTGAAGTATGCCATATTCTCGACGATGCCTAGGATAGGAACATTTATCTTGTCGTTCTGGAACATATTGATACCCTTAGTAGCGTCGGCGAGGGCGACCTTCTGAGGGGTAGACACGATGACTGCTCCTGTGAGGTTGATGAGCTGCACCAGAGAGATATGGATATCGCTAGTACCAGGAGGCATATCGATGAGGAGGTAATCAAGATCGCCCCAAGCGGTATCCGTTACCAGCTGCTTTAAGGCATTGCAAGCCATACTGCCACGCCATACGATAGCGCTATCGGGATCGACGAAATAGCCGATACTCAGCATCTTAATGCCATACTTCTCGATAGGTTCTATAAGCTGTTTCTCCTCAGTAGAGCCTTCTGCGAGGAGAGGACGAGCCTCTACGGTATCGAACATAATAGGTATAGAAGGGCCGAAGATATCAGCATCGAGCAAGCCGACTTTAAAACCCTTTTGGGCGAGAGCCACAGCGAGGTTAGCAGTCACGGTAGATTTACCTACGCCGCCCTTACCAGAAGCCACTGCGATAACATGCTTTACGGCAGGCAAGACAGGGTCGGGAGCCTTCTCCTCCTTCTTGCGGATCTTTACGAATATGTTACCCTCAATCTCACAGTCATCACCGAGGTGCGCCTTGATGGCCTGAGTTGCCATACGCTTTAACGTTGAGACCATCGGGTCGTTTGGTCGGTCGAATATGAGGCTGAAAGAGACCCTCTTACCATTTATGCGGATATCGTCCTCCACCATATCGAGAGAAACTATATCCTGTTTCTTTTCCGGGTGGATGACCGTCTTCAGTGCATCGATAACTAGCTGTGGGTAGTATGCCATTGTTGATTATTTTCTTGTTATTAGTGCATATTATGACCTATGATATTGAAGAACTCCTCACGAGTAGCGAGATTATCGCGGAAAGCGCCAGTGAAGTCGCTCGTTGTGGTAAAGGAGTGCTGTTTCTGTACGCCTCGCATCTGCATACACATATGCTGAGCCTCGATGACTACGGCTACGCCCAGAGGGTTGAGAGTGTTTTGGATGCACTCCTTTATCTGGGTTGTGAGGCGTTCCTGAACTTGGAGACGGCGAGCGTAGGCCTCTACGATTCGAGGAATCTTGCTGAGGCCAGTGATATAGTTACGAGGGATATATCCGATGTGAGCCTTTCCGATAAACGGGAGCATGTGGTGTTCGCACATTGAGTATATCTCGATATCCTTTACCACAACCATCTGGTGGTAAGGCTCATTGAACATTGCGCTTTTGAGGATTTCCTCGGGGTCGTCCTTGTACCCTTTGGTAAGGAACTGCATAGCTTTGGCTACGCGAACAGGTGTCTTGATGAGACCTTCGCGGTTTACGTCCTCACCAAGGAGTTCGAGGATAGCCTTATAGTGTTCTGCGAGTTTGGCTGTCTTTTCCTCGTCGTATATATTACGCTCGTCTTGTAGCTCTGATGCGCTTTTCACCAATGCCATGATGCTAATTATTTATTATTGTTAGGGCGCAAAGTTAATACTTTGTCGCCAAGTATCCCATTTTATAAAGGTTATATAATGTTATAGATGGGAAATTACTTGTAAGGTTATATTGCAACAGTTTATTGAAGCACAGGAAGAACAGACGGAATGTCCAAGCGATGTGTACACGGGAGAGCTTCAGGTATGCGCGAAGGAGTCGGCTCTGCTGAACGGCTGTTTCTCTATGGTCCATGAGGCTGTCTATTGCGAGACGTGTCTTATGGAGGAATTGTTCGTTGGTATCAGTATTATCGTGATATACTGGGGCGTTGATATGGTGGATCGGGATATTGGCTACTTTGAGATCTATACCGAATTTAGTGTCTTCGTGGCCATACAGATAGTATGATTCATCGAATGAGACGATATTGAATGCGTTGCGTTCGATGAGGAATGCGCACGAGATAAAAGCCTCGTAAGGGGCCTTGTTGCGTTGGTTGACATCCTTTTGTTCGTGAGAGACACCGTATTTGTATCTCAAGGATCCAATGTCGGGAGTTTTGCGGAATTGCAGACCACCTACTACTACGCCGTTCCAGGGTTGGCTTGTCATTTGTGATAGGAAGTCCACATCCGCAGGGAAAGAGTCGTCGTCCATAAACAAGAGATGAGTGCCTTTAGCCTGTTGGGCGAGTAGATTGCGTATTTTGGAACGTCCTACATTTTGGGGAAGATGGATATATACCACACCATTGATGGGAGGAATCTCGTTGGTGGAGCAATCGTCCATAACGATAATCTCTATGGCGTGGGTGGGGAGATTGGCTTTCTGTCTCAAAAGTTCTTTTGCGAGGGGAGTCCAGTCGTGATTGTAAGTTGGGATGAGAATCGACAGGTACATTTTTTATCGTAGTGAAGAGAACTCCTTGATGGCCAGTTTGACAAGTTGCTCTACAGTTATATCTGGGTTAGCCTTGATAAGCTTATCGATATCCTTCTGGGCAGCATCTTTCTTGAAGCCGAGGACTTCGAGGGCGGCGAGAGCTTCTGCCCGGACAGGGGATGCTGCAGGAGCAGGGAAGAGAGTTCCTGTTTCGCCTGTGCCCTGCATATCGAGTTTAGCCGCCTTATCCTTCAGCTCTATTATGATTTTCTGGGCAGTCTTAGGACCGATACCCTTGATACCCTTGATGAGGTTGACATCTTCTGTCATTATGGCGCGTTGAATCTCTGTCGGCTGGTAAGCAGACAAGATAACGCGGGCAGTGTTGGCTCCGACACCAGATACGAGGATGAGGAGGCGGAACAATTCGCGTTCCTCCTTAGAGAAGAAGCCATAGAGGCTATAGGCATCCTCTTTTATAGCCTCGTGGATGTAGAGTTGGCATTCGGTTTTGCCCTGGAGTTGAGCGTAAGTTGACAATGAGATATTCAGGTAATATCCCACGCCGTGGCAATCCACGACTGCGTATGTAGGAGTTGCCTCAGTGAGGTGTCCGTGAACGTATTCCAGCATAATGACTTATCTTTTATTTTTGGAAAGCCTTCCAACCTTGGGCCTGGATGTCTATTTCCTGGTGGGCACCAGAAGTTATGAGGCGTCGGCCCTTGTCCTTAGGTGTTATGTAGCCTATAGCATAGATATTAGGTCCCGGCTTTGATTGGAATTTCTCGTAATCCTTAGTAGAGATAGTAAAGAGAAGCTCATAATCTTCGCCACCGTTGAGAGCTGCTACAGATGGGTTGATAGACAACTCCTCGCACATATTGCGAGTTACGTGGTCGATAGGAATCTTCTCCTCGTAGACGAGGCATCCGCAGTCAGACTCCTCGCAGATATGGAGGAGTTCAGAAGAGAGGCCATCCGAAATATCCATCATAGATGTAGGCTTTACGCCTATTTCGGCGAGGAATTTTACCACATCAGCGCGAGGTTCAGGCTTCAGCTGGCGCTCGAGGATATAATCATAGCCATCGAATTGAGGCTGTTCGTACTGGTTACCCTTGAGAACTCGCTTCTCGCGTTCGAGGAGCTGGAGTCCCATATATGCTGCACCTAGGTCGCCCGAAACGCATATAATATCATTCTCTTTAGCCCCATTGCGGTAGGCGATGTCCTCAGGGTTCGCCTCGCCAATAGCAGTGATACTGATAGTAAGGCCAGTGAGAGAAGTTGAGGTGTCGCCGCCTACGAGATCCACGCCATAGCGTTCACAGGCGAGGAGCATACCATTGTACAAATCATCTATAGCCTTAAGAGACAATTTATTACTGATACCTAAAGATACGGTGATCTGCTTTGGGGTAGCATTCATTGCGTAAACATCAGAGAGGTTCACGGCTACCGATTTATAGCCGAGGTGCTTCAAAGGACAGTAGGTGAGGTCGAAATGGATACCTTCGAGAAGGAGATCGGTAGTCACCACAGTCTGCCTGCCCTTAGTCGGGGCTATTACGGCGCAGTCGTCGCCGATACCTTTGACAGTAGAATCGTTCTGTATTGTTACGGCGTCGGATATTCTTTTGATGAGGCCGAATTCGCCAAGGTCTTGTATTTCCATAATAATATATTTCTCTCTGTTGTTGCGAAAGTAGTAAAATTAATTGAGTTATGCTTCGCAGAAGTATTGCAAAGCGGTTATAGCCTCTCGAGGATAGTCTTCAAGCTATCCGAGTATTGGATATAGCGGTCGAAGTTGTCGTTAGAGACAGGTTCTACAGGAGGAGCCTCCATTTTCAGGGGGTCTATAGGTTTTCCGTTCATATATACGCGGAAATCGAGGTGAGGGCCCGTTGCCAAACCTGTTGCGCCGACATAGCCTATGATATCACCCTGGTTGACCCTAGCTCCCCGTTTCAAGTCCTTAGCGAAGCCGCGAAGGTGCATATACACTGTGGTATAGACACTATTATGGCGGATTTTCACGTAGTTGCCACCGCCCTTTTTATCATAGCCCTTCTCGATTACAGTACCGTCGCCGATGCTCTGTACCGGAGTGCCAGCTGGAGCTGCATAGTCGACACCATGGTGAGCGCGTCTTTTTTTCAGGACAGGGTGCATACGAGAGTTAGAAAAACGAGAAGAGATTCGGGAGAAATGCAGAGGAGCCTTGAGAAAAGCCTTTCGGAGGCTATTGCCCTGGAGGTCGAAATAGCTCTGTGCGCTATCGTTCTCGAATAAGAAAGCATAGCTGCGAGAGCCATTAGATTCGAAGAGAGCGCCCTTGATGTCGCGAATACCAATAGACGTAGTATCGTCGACGAACTCCTCGGTAAACAGTATCTTGAACCTATCCCCCTTCTCGATGCCGAAGAAATCCACGGTCCATGCGTAGATATCAGACAACTGCAAAGTGAGTTCGTATGGTAGGTTGGCATCCTTCACAGCATTCCACAAGCTAGTCTGTATTTCAACCTCAGCCAGGCGCTCCTTGATTATGATATCGTGCTGACACAGTTCCGCCTTAGTGTCAGCGCCATTGATATCACAGCGCACATATTCGCTAGAAGATACCAGATAGACAAAATGCTTCAAGATATGGAGGGAGTCGGCCGTATAGAATGCCGTATACTTGTTCCCTGCCTTGATATACCTTATGTCATACACCTTGTTGATTTCATTAGCGGCTCGAATTGCGTCGGAGTATTGCAGACCGGCATCGGTAAGAATCTTCGTAATGTTCTGGCGTTTCTTCACAGAGCCCTGAACGAGGTCGAGGCTATCCAAGAAGATACCATATAGCTGGTCCCTTTCTAGTATAAGAGAAGTCCCTTGTTGCTCGCAAAAAAAATCTTCTTCAGGTTCTGCGTCGGGGGTATTAGAGTGGAGAAGATAACCACCGATTAGGGTAGCGAAGAAGAGGAAGATTATGGCAATGAGGACCGAGTTGGTCCATTGTTTTATAGTCATTTAGGTCGTCATTTTTTAGATTTGCCTGCAAAGATAGTGGTTATTTTCTTGAGAAATAATACTGACGATGTTGTTTGGTAAAAGCAAGTGAGGGCAATGTCACATTTGGCGGCATCACAGATTAGTATTTATGGCATAGACGTTACCCGGGAAAGACGATACCAAGCCAGAAAATTCCATTTCGAGAAGTATGGAAGAGACATTGTTAACCGGCATAGCAGCAGCGCGAGAGAGCTCATCCACAGTCATTTTTCCGAGAAGGAGTATGTCATATAGTTTTTTCTGGATGGGAGACATCTCCAGGTCGATGGAGAAGAGAGAGCCTTGGATGTGAGAAGAATCCAGGGCGTTGTTCCAGTCTAAGAGCTTTTCGATATCCTCTGCGCAAGTGATGAGCTCGGCTTTGTGTTCCTTGATGAGTTTGTTAGGCCCTTGGCTCATTTCAGCTGCTGGATATCCCGGGAGGGCAGCGACCAAGCGCCCGTAGCTGTGCGCTTTATTTGCAGTAATGAGAGAGCCACCCTTTTCTCCGCTTTCGACGACGAGGGTAAGATCCGACATACCTGCGACTATCCTATTCCTGCTGACGAAGTTAACCGCTTCGGGCTGAGTGCCGTGGCGGAATTCAGTGAGTACAGCTCCGCCATTTTCGACCATTCTTTTAGCTATATCCTTGTGCTGAGCTGGGTAAAGGGTATCCAATCCGTGGGCGACAACTCCCACGGTCTTGAGGTTGTTGTCGAGAGCTGAAGTGTGAGCTATTATGTCTATCCCGTAGGCTAATCCGCTGACTATCACAGTATCCGGGTGGAGCTGTGCTAGTTGTGCAATTATTTCCGAGCACCACTGGCGGCCATAGGAAGTTGGTTTTCTTGTTCCTACGATGCTGATGATTTTTGAGGAGTTGTAGTTGGTATTACCTCGGGAGTATAGAGTCGCCGGGGCATCGTCACACGCCCTTAGTCGAGCAGGGTAGCCGTCAGATTTTTGAGTGAGTATTGTTATTCCACAGGATTCAGCCCAAGAGACTTCTATTTCAGCTTGTTTCCTTGCGGTATTTTTGGATGCTATTATTTCGTGGGCTAAAGACTGAGATATTCCGTCGATGTCGCGCAGTTGTTTTTCAGAGAGATTGAATATTTCTGATGCAGAGTTGACAGAGGTAATTGCTCGGTTCGCTATTTTTGTACCTATGCCTTTGATAAGGCTGAGAGCAATCGTATCTATTTGTTCCTGGTTCATAATATATATTTTTTGTTTGCGGGTCAAAGGTAATAGATTTTTTTGTTTTTCAAACATATCCATTCAATAATTATGGAATATTTGCGACCATACTTTCACTAGTAATACCAACGCCTGTCCCCCTCCAAATACATACGCACGTCATACGCACATCATACGATGGTCATACGCTCATCATACGCACAACGGTGGCGAGAGCTGCTGTTGTGCTCGGGCGAGTATAATTTATGGTGGTCGTCCATTTTTTTATCAAGAGATGCTATGGGACTTATCGGCTTATGGCTATGGATGTTACGGCTAAGCGGAGGGGTTTTGAAAGAGAGCGGGTTCGATGTCGACAAGGCAAGGGTGACGACAGGTAAGACAAGACGTGGGGAGTTTGTGAGGCAATGTGCTGCAACAGTGCGTTTTGATGGACAAGCAGAGACAAGAAGATGTTTGAAGAGAGACAGTAGGCGAGTGTGGTTAGGGCGAAGTGTGCTGAAAAAATGTGCCAATAGTACCATGAATACTACGCTGAACGGCATTTTTTAGGTAAATAGCGAAACTTTTTGTATATTATATTGCGTATAATCGCGTATGCGCTTGTGTGATAAATAGGCGTGTTTAACGAGTATGTATTTATAAAAACGACACTGATTCCTTATGGGTAAGATTATATATAGAATTTTTGAAGAGCTATTCAGTAGAGTAGGTTTGGGTGTGAGCGTGGCCCGAATGGTAGCGCTGGCAATGGTGCTGGGGAGTGTGAGTGTGAGTGGATTCGCACAAGAGGCTGAGATTGTCAGCGGCTCGGGATGTGCTGGAGATCCTAATACGAGAATATCCTTAGAGAATCCTGTAATTGATGCGTACTATTCGGTTTGGAAGGATGGTAAGAGTGTGAATTTTACAAACAAAGAAGATCGTGCTAATGGAGTGTATTTCATGCAGGCCAAAACTTCGGTTTCGGATCCTGATGATTATGACAGGATATATTTTTATGTCAATGAGGAGGGAACTTATACGATAAAACGTTCTAGTAATCCATGGCAGAGTAATAGTTGGACTGACCTGAGTGCCAGTGGAAGCTTTACAGTTCAAGGTGTAGATGCTAATGGTGCTTCTATAGGTGCCAGAGTAGTGTGTTTGTCTGATGCGAATACTGGATTGCTTAGAGTAGATGTGCAGAATGCTGAAGATGGTGTGACATATAGAGTGGTGAATAGAAATACATCGGCTTCACCTGTTGGAGTAGGTCCCAAAACTGCCGATGGTAATAATGTCAGTATTCAATTTCTATTGCCGAACACGCTGCCTGCAGGAACATACGTTGTTGAAGCGAGCAGGTCAGATTGTGTGAATTCAAAGAAGATTATCAATGGATATTTGACAATTGTCTCTCCAAGTACTATTACAGCAACGGCAGAACAGACGGGTAGTAGTACTGCTTGCGAGATTGCTCCTTATAGAATCAAGTTGAGTAAGGCTACAGCTGGTGTTACGTATACGGTGAAGCGTACGTACAGAGGAGTGACGTATGATGTTCAGACACTAGGTCCAGAAGACAGAGACAGAACAAATATCTATTTCTCAAGTACGGTGTATGCCCCGGGTATTTACTCTGTGGTATCTAATGTGTCGTGTGAGACAGTTTCGGCATTGAATCTTGAAATAGGTCAGAGTCTTGCGCCAGATGTGTCAACGGATAAGGATGGAGAAGTTATTTGTGCTGGTGATGGGGGTGTCGTTATTTCGCTTGTTAATCCGACAGTTGATGCGACATATTATCTGTATAAGGATAATTCAACTACTCCTATGCGGAATGTGCTAGGAAATGTTGGCCGTTTTACAGTTACAGAGACAGGTACGTATTATATCTCTGCAAGGGGTGCGAATGGATGTGTGACACCTAAGGGCGATCCAATTTCCCTTGTGGCGGCTCCGGCGACTGTTACGCTTAATCGTCGACAGGTAGATGGAGATCCTTGTCAGAGTGAATTGTATATTACTGGAGATATTAGAAAGGATACGTATTATGTTCTTTATACGAAAGATGAGTTTGGAACGCCACAAGAACACTCGAAAGTAAAGGTTACGCAAGATGGATTGACGGAGCAGGTGTTGTTCAGGAGAGCGCTTCAGCCAGGAGATCCATCTGAGACATATTATGTGAAGGTAGTGCCTGACAATGCGTCGGGCGTTTCGTGTGAAATAGAGGGAGCTCCTGCGGCAGGTATCTTGATTGAAGGTGCGCCTCTCCAACCTACGGTGCCAACAGATAATGTATATTATTGTGGGGAAAATGGAGCTGTTATCAAAGTGTCCAATGCGACTGCGGCATCGGAATTGTATAAGGAAGGTCAAGCAACTCCTGTAGCTTCGAATCCTTCTTCGGATGGACATGGAGATATCATATTTGGTACAGTGGACCATGGATTTCTGGAAGGCAGGTACTATGTGATTTCTAGAAACAATGAAGGATGTGCAAGTAATCGTACGTCGTATATTACGGTTACTAAGGTTACTGCAAATCCAGTCTTAGCTACAGGTCTTGATCAAGATGAGTATCCATTCTGCAGTACAGACCTAGAGGATAATACCTATCCTATAACCATACAATATGCTGGGCCAGTACCTGCGGGGGGCTTTGACTTTAAGCTTCATGTCAAGGGTAAAAATGAGGTGGACAAGCCATACGTAGCTACATTGCACACTGCGGGCGAATCCGATTATAAAGCTGATGGGTTCAAGAAGATTGATGAGTCGACATTTGTATATGCATTCAAGACAAGTGATTTTGATGTTGTGCCATCAGATGTTGAAATTAAGGTTATCACAAATAATGAGGCGTTATTTGACTGTGAGCAGCAAGTAGTAAGGTTCTCTATTTCAAAGACGGTCTCTTTGGAGGAGCAGTTTGTGACAGTTACTGCGGATGGTGGTATTCCTGTTTGTGATGGAGCGGTTGGTGTTTTGTCTGCTAGTTCTAACGATCAGGGAAATATTGGATATTATTGGTATGAAGAAGATCCAGCAGTTGTGGCAAATCCGACGTTAGCGCATGGACCAGGAAGTCCGAATGTTGACAGCAGTATAGATGCAAATGGAGGTACTTTTATCACGAGTTTAAAAATTCCGGAAGGTTCTGGTCTAGGAGAGGTAAACTATAATCCTGCGGAATGGCGAGACGGATACTATCAGAAGAAATACTGGGTTCAGGCCAGGGATATGTCATCTGATGTAGAGACGTGTTTTTCGCCAGCTATAGAGAAGACTATTGCCATTCAGCCAAACCCTACAAAAGTGTTGATACCTTCCAGTGATCCACGTTGGTCTGTTTGTGAAGGTACCAGTACGGGTAGTGGAGCTACGAATATGGCCAATTATTTCTATCCTTCAAATGGTAGATATTACATCAAAGGAGTCGTAGGAGAACTTCTAATAAAAGGTCTAGATGGTAGAAATGGCTTTTTTGATACTCAGATTTTTTCAGCGGAAGGTATAAAGTGGGATCTTGCAATTGAGAAGGGGTATACTATAGCAGACTGGAGAAATCATCCAGAAGGCGAAACGGATATTAGAAATTTTGTACCGAACGGAGATGCCGCTAGCGGCGCGACGTATCGCTATGAGATTATATTCCGAATGGGAGAAGAGCCATGTGCGCAGTATTTTACTACGGATGAGCAAGGCAACAATCCATCAATGACGGTGAACAAACCCAATTTGGATTCCAGGTATAAGATACTTGCAGATGACTGTTACTGTACCAATGATGTTATAGAGATACAAGGTACACCAAATGTATATACATTGCCATACGGCTATTCGAGAATAAAAGTCAATGGTATATTGCCAGATGACAGAGTGCTTGATCCACAAGAGAGAGAGTGGTATTATGCTTTCTATCCTACACAGATGTATAGAGGCAACTCATCAAAAATGCAAATAAATGTTGACTTTGAGTATAAGGATGGAGAGACAGGTTGTATATATACTGACTCAAAGCCTGTTTATTTGTATCAACCGGTAAGAAATGAAATATTCTTTACGATAGACTGTCTTGACAAGTCGTTCCAGAATGGCTTCTCAGAAGATTTTCTATGTGAGAATGATGATGCAGAGTATCAACTCAATCCATTTGTGTATGTATACTCATACTATCCAGGGACAAACGATCCTGTATATACGTATGGGTCACCTGTTACATCCCGATCATCAGATGTTGTGACATATCAGCCTGCTCTTCCTCAGATAAATGATTCAAGGTCAATAGCAGTCAGCGCTTTGCCAACATACAAGCGTTATGCACATACAGAGAAGTGGCCTAATCGAATTATGCTTCAGTCTCAGGGACCTGATGTGCCATTAACATTCACTTTCCCTGAGTGGGGTACATCGGCAACATATAGTTTTACTCCAAATGTTCCTGCTGGAGTATATGTATATATATCAGCGGAGTTGACGTTAGAGGCTGATATTACAGGCACGTTGGATAGTAACGCTTCGATAAAGTATGTCATTGACAGAGATGCATATTATACATTCAGAGGAGGAGAGCCTGCCACAACTGAGATTGTAACAGCAGATAGACTTAGTGGTGCAACTGTTGATGTAGATATATTGACACGCTATAAGGCATTTCATAGTAAGACAGCAAAACCAATCAAGGAATATACGGATCAGTCGGCAGATGATTATTCATACTATTTCACGGAGTCGGATTATGTTCATGCGAAGCGAGATGATGGTGAAATCCTATATTATTACTTCGTACCTAGTGAGTTAGCTGCAGTTGGTGGAGTGGGAGCGATAAACTTGCATGTCCACAATGGAGAGTGTATGTCAGACCAGTGTGGAGCAGACGTCTCACGTCCGGTACGCATAAAGTTTGAGCTTCAGCATAATATGCCGCCATTTATGTGTTATTCGGAAAACGGCGGAGAATTTAATATTCTGTTGAACTATCCGTCGCGTTCACTTACAGCCGAAGGAGAAGCAGTTGATTATGTTAACCTGAATGGTCATGAACAAGGAGAGTTGGATCCGCAGACCTATTTGCCGATAGACTATAACTATGAAGGTGTTGCTGGTACAAGTACAATTGTTATAGAGAAAAAGCAATCAGATGGTTCGTATACAGTAATTGATCGTAAGGTAGTAGGTCCTACAGAAGTAGCGAAGACATCTATGCCGCATGTTACCTATGATGGTTCAGGAATAGGTATGGTGACATTTGATGATATAGTTACGGGAGTTGAGCCATCGGCAGAATCAGGTCTAGGTATTAAATGGAGTTGGGAAGGGCGTGGACCTGGCGAGTATCGCTTCACATGGACATTTGTCAGAGAAGACAGAACTAGATGTGCTACAGATGTTTGCGAGCATACGACCACATGGTCATTCTTCTTGAATGAAGGAGCTCCTGCTTTTGGTATCATGAGAGGAAAAGATCATCATAATACTTCTGGAACAATAGAAGACTACTATCCAGCGACAAAGGCTATCCGCGATGCAGCAGAATATGAAGGAGATGACTGGGTAGCAAAGAATCTGGACGTGTGGTTTGGTGCAGATGGAGAAGTGTTGAATGGAGGTATGGCAAATTCGCATGGATACCTACCATTTTGCTGGAGTGTTGACCAGACTACCACAGTCAGTGAAGATCTTCTTACTGTTGACGAGAACATTTTGAGTTTTGTTCCACCTACGACAAGTAATGGAAAGTTCTATATTCAGAAGGTAGGTAGCGATGTTAGAAACGAGAGTCAAGTCATGTTGCCATCGTCGTGGGCGGAATTTGAGGCCCAAATGGCATCAGGTATTCTCAAGGAGATTAATAATGACGTTCTGTCCGGAGCAAACTTTACCAAGTCGGCAGCTAAGAGATTGAGCAATCATTCGATATATACCTCAGACTTAGAGCAAAGTACCTATTACAGAGTTATTTACTATACTGGTTGTGGCCCTGTATTCTACAGAAAGATACGTATTACAGGAGAGAGTGATGTTACCATTGTAGTGCCAGATCCGATCTGTACGACAGAGTTGACTCCACTTTCACGCACATTGACAGATAATGATAGGAAGGTAAAGGTCTCATACACAACGGAAAACAAGTATGCTAAGATAGTTATAGCATCTACATCCGATAATGTGCCTGAGGGTACGTTATCTCTGGGTACATATCTTGAAGATCCAAATAATTCGAATGTCGCGAGTTCTATACTGTTAAGTGAAGCGGATGATAATGGCTATATTAAAGACAGGGATGGGCGACCTACGACATATTTGGCGGAAGAGGTAGATGCGGATGGCAAGCATGTCAAGGTAGCACTTATAGATTTACAAGCCTATCGAAATCTGACAGGAGGAGTAGCAGAGGCGAACCTACAGTTCCCGATATACTATGATTATAGGTCTTCGTCGGGATGTATATATAGAGCAAAGAAATATACCAGAATAGTTACCTACTCACCAGTTAAGTTCACAGTAGGAAATTCTCAAGAGGACATGAAACGTTCGTTCTGTCCTATTGATGAGATATACTATCCGTTGACTCCTGATTTTGGACAAGGCTCAAGTGCATCAGGACCGGTATGGTTTGAGATAACCAGGTATGATGATAATATGCAGACTGCGAACTATGGTCTATACTTCAAAGAGACAGGTTCGGATGTATATGTGCCTGCAGTAGTTAATGCAGATGGTACGCCGCATGACACGTACAATACTCAGAATGGAGATTTCTATTTCTGTGCGAAAGATCTCAAACCAGGAATCTATAATATTAATAGTATTTTCAAAGATACTGAAAGTGGTTGTATGTCTACATACTACAAGCAGTATCTTATAGTGCCAGCGCATGGTAGAGAACCAGATGCGCAGGTAGAATATTGCTATAACTATTTGGATGCAAGTGGCAAGGTAAAAGATAACTGGGCAAATAATCCTGTCAATGATGTGTTCACACCATTGCTGTCGTTCAGTCTTCAGAACTATGATCACCAGGCAGATTATGGATATTTTGATTTCTATATTAAAGATAATAATTCGACTGCAAGCTATCCACTAGTCATTACATCGCAAAAAGATGCATCTGGTAAGTATGTTTCCACGATAGGAGCCAAGGTTGAAACCTCAGAGACGAACAAGATTGTATCGAACAGCGACGGTTGGTCTGTATTTGCGAAGTTAGGAGTGAAGTATACATATAAAGAATCAGAACCAAATAATCTATATGTATATAAAGGAAATGCCCTAACTGACATATATGGAAGAACAATACCAGCTGGGGTAAAGCAGCCGATATCAGATGAGTGTCCTCAGGAGATAAAAGTAATACAAGTGTCTACGCATACGGTTAGTATGGAGTTTATGGTAGACAAGTCATGTAAGGAACAGTCTAACGGAAGAATTATCCTAACAAAAATAAAGAAAGATTTAGGCACTTCTGAAGTAGAAGAGAATCTTAATGACTATACATATTCATGGTATAAGAATTCTGCCACGGCACCAACAGATCTGCCAAATATTGGAGAAGCAGCTCCATCAGCTGGGTCAAACAGAGAGTATATCAATGTAGCTCCAGGCAGCTATGTGCTGAAGGTGGTTAACAAAGTAACAGGTTGTCCGTACATTGCAAAGGCAGATGTAGGAGAGGCCGAGCCACTGAAGTATGCTTTGATTGTAAATGAGCCATTTACGTGCAATACAGAAGAAGTGGTATCAGGCGCTGCACCAAACTATGGAACAAAAGGCGTTGCATCAGTGACGATAGAAGGAGCGACTTTGAATCCGCCAATTATATGGAAGAAAGAAGATGGTACTCCAATAAACGAGACATACGTTCCATCCATATCAGACCTTGCAGTAGGAAGTTACAAATTATCTGTTTCAACAGACGAGAGTCTCTGTGTCAATACAGTAGATTTTGAGATAAAGCGACTGCCAGACATTGAGCCGACGGAGGCTACAACGCCAGTCTCATGTAGGGGGAGAAACGATGGTAAGGCAAAGATTGTATTCAAGTATCTCAATGACATAGCTGAGAAAAAATACGTTGGGGTTGCCAGTGTTCCTGCAGAAGGAGGCACTGGAGCAGATGGTGTAATCAGTACTACAGATATTCCAGTAGGGTGTTCTTTGACCTATCCTAAGTTTGAGAGTGATGTTCATTTTGTGATAGCGAAGAAGAATGTCAACGTTACTCCAGATTATGGCACATGGACTAGTGGACAAGCTACGTCTTTTGCAACAGAGAAGAAGTATTCTGTATCAGCAGGTTCAGGAGCTATTGCGCCAGAAGTAAAAGTGAAATATACCGCACCAACTGCAGACGCGGAGGCAGATCCTCTTGGCAATTTAATGGTTACTGGTACTCTTGAGGTGTCGCAAATACCAGCAGGTGAGTACACTATTTGGTTTAAGTATGCAGGAAGGAGTGGCAAGTATGATGATTGTCTCTACTCAGTAGACTTTGAGGTGACAGAACCTGCGGATGATGTAGAATTGGTACGCTATGCAGTTCAGGATATATCTTGTCATGGTAAGAATGATGGTGTGATAGAAGTAGTTACCATGAAGGGTGGTAATTCACAAAATCCGTTGGATCTATCTACGTACACATATACTATGACTGGAATTGATCGTACCGGCGCTGCTTTATCTCCTGCACCTACGGAAGAAGTTCCTGAACATGCGGAAGGAGATCCTGCTCCTAGAGGCAGAGGCAAGTTCAAGAATCTTCACCCTGGAACATATACACTCACAGCTACGGATTCCAAGGGATGCACGGACACTGAAACTATAGTTGTGTACGAACCTCATGAGGTAGTTGCGGAGACGCCGACATTTGATATCTGTTCTGTTGTCGATGAAAATGACCAGTATGCTGTCATCACTTCTCGAGTGTCTGGTTCTTGGGCAACTGTGACGGATATTCGTCGTGATAATCCGCGTTCTCATGAAACAAAGTTCCAGGCTCAGCTATTTGATAGCAATGATCAGGCTATCTCTACTATTCAGGATGTCCAGAATGGTGTGCAGTTCCAGTTCAAGGTTAATAAGAGTGTCATTACCAAGGAAGAAACTTATAAGATTAAGTACTATGTATCTTGGATAAATGCTGGAGACTATACTGTAAATCAATTGCCACAGGTAGTTGATCCTACATGTGATATAGAGATGCCAGTTAAGGTTAGACCTAATGTTTCAGTAGTCATTGATGACTATGAAAACTTCCTCTGTTCACCAAATTCGGAAAGAGGAGATGGTGAAGCCAACATAGCTACTATCAAGGCTACTGCCACATGGGGTATTGCTGATAAACATTTCTATGAGTTGTACAAAGTCATTGATATCTCTAAGCCTATTGACGCTTCCAACTTGTCGATAGTTCCTAACCAGAGTCATGTAGAAACTTTGTCTTCGGGTAAAACTTCTTACACATTCAAGATACCTAGCTCAACTATAATGCCTGCTTCAGGCTATTATGTGGTGATGGTTTACCCTGGTGAGGATGCAACTCCTGGTAAGTGTCCTGCTACTTCAACGGTTGTTGAGATCAAGCAGCCTGTCAATATGTCTGTTGAGACTGTAAGTATTGTCCCTGATAACGGTACTACTTCTGAAGTCGGTCATGGCTCTATTACTATCAAGACTCCTGAAGGTGGTAATGGTAAGGAGTATAAGTGGCAGTGGTATAAGGGGTATTGGGCTACTGATGAATTGGGAAATAAAACGGTATCTGAATCCAAAAAGACTGTGGGTGCTGCTCAAGCAGTGGAACTCCAGCAGTTGCCTGCCGCAGTATATACTGTTGAGGTTAAGGATAACAAGGGTTGTACTCTCACTGAGGATTTCCCATTGGATACCTATAACTTGGTTGTGAACTATACCAAGAGGGATAACACTTGTGCTGATACTGAGAATGGTAAGATTAGTCTCGCTATTTTCGGAGAGGCTCCTTATACCGTGAAGATTGAGGGTAATGAATATGCCACAAATCTCGAGTCGGGTGTGTCTTATCAGGTTTCTAAGAATGCACCTCTTGTCCTCACGGAGTTGACTAGATCAACTGACCCTGATAAGAAGAATACTAATATTGATATCGTCGATCTTCCTAAGGGATCTTACAAGATTACGGTTATTGATAAGATGGGGGCTCAGTGGGAGAAGACTATCGGAGTCGATACACGTAGTAGTCTTGTCGTAAGCAATGTCCTTACTATGCTCTGTGAGGATGGCAAGGGAGAAATCTCTGCATCTTTCTCTGGTGCAAGGGTTGAAAAGATTAAAGAAGGAGATACAGAAAAAGAACAGATTTATGTAAGTTGGTTCTTGTATAAGGAGGGCGAAATTGCAGCTGTTCGGTCGGGTATAATTACAGACAAGAGTAAGACTACGATTTATGACCCTAGTAGTTCTTCTTATACTGATCGTATTGGTGGCCTATCTGAGGGCGTGTACCGTCTCGAGGTGTATGACTTCTATTCTTATGAGGGAGAGGTACAGGAAGATGGTACTATGTCTAGTGCTACTACAAGCAACACATGTCCAGCTATAGAAGAGAATATTGTCCTTACTCAATTTAGGGTGACACTTGTTGTCGACCAGCCAGAGTGTGCTACAGGAGATAGTGACGCTAGCATTGAGGTGCGTACAGAAAATGCTGTTGGCGCTTTGACTTATAAGTGGTATGAGTCGTCTGGTGACAGCTGGTCGGAATACACTGGTGATGGCAAATCATCTAATAAGATTTGGAATATTCCGCCTAAGAAGTATAAGGTTGAAGTTACTGACGAAGGCAGATATACAGTAGTAGGCGGAACTCAGAAGTGTGCTCTCCCTTCTGAGACAGAAATAAAATATAAGCGTAACGTTATATTCGAGAAGGTTAATATCGAAGTCGAGAATTGTGCTATTGATGCCGATCTCGCTACAGGTACTGAAAGAAGTGGCAATACGGTTGGTGTACAGGTTAAGATTGATGGTTTCTCTGATGCTGAACGAGCTCAGTTGTCTTTCAGATTTGAGGGTCCTAATAATTTCAATATGCCTGCTACCCTCGATCCGGTTCAGGTGGGTACTGATAGGTATATTCTTGAAAATGTTAAGTTGCCTACCTATCGTAAGGCAGATGGTGAGGCTGAAGAGAGATCTTACTCCCTCATTGTCAGCCATCCTCAGACGGGTTGTGAGTTCGTAAAAGAGATTAAGATTAAGGGTGTTAATAGAATCAATTTTGATCTCGTGCCTTCGCAGTGGTGCGCTGATGATAGCAGGAAGTTGACTATTGCTAACTATCAGTTGACTAATACAACAGATCAACTCTCTGGCTATTCTCTCGAATGGCGAGGTGATAGTATCAATAGCTTCTATACAACTGAAGAGTTGGAGAATGTTGTTAAAGGAGGAAACTACTCGCTCACTATTAAGAAGGCGGCAACAGGTTGTGAGTTAACAAAGAGTATCTTCCTGCCATCGACGATAGGGGTGGTGGAGCATGAGAAGGTTTATGCTTCTGCTAAATCATCTGCTGATGGTAAGATCCATGTCTATGCTACTCCTGGTAATGTGGCTGGTCCGGGTTATTCTGAGTATAGCTATAGCTACTCTTGGAAATATAAGGCGTTTACTACTACAGGTGAAGAAACAGATAAGACTAAACCAACTTCTTACGATGACATTGAATCAACTGACCCTAGGTTCGTTATAGATCAGACGGCAAATAATCAGGTTATTCACGGTCCTGCAGGTTGGTATGAGTTGACTGTTAAGCAGGTTCCTACAGTAGAAAACTCTGCTTGGAATTGTTCTAAGTCGTTCGATATCATGCTTGATTACTATGATATTCAGACAAAGATTACCAAGTTCGATATAAATAGCTGTAGGCCTGGTGAAACAACTGAGGTTTCTGTTGAGGTTTATGGTGGACATAAACCTTATGAGGTTTACCTCCTCAATTCTGAAAGTGCTACGAATGTGGCAGAACCTAAGACTATTACTGTCGATCATGGTACTGATGTATTCGATGGTGTCAAGGCCGGTAAATATATTCTTCGCGTTATCGATGCTAATAATATTCAGCATGATGACGTTGTTGAGATTAAGCAGACTGAGCAGATTTCTGTAGTACCTAAGGTTGTTGAATTCACTGAGGGTAATGCTGCAGCTGGTAGTATTTCTCTCGATATCAAGGGTGGTATGATTGTAACTAAGGGTGCTAGTGCTGCAGATGATACTTATTCTTATATCGTAACTTGGGAGAATATTACTATCGGTCAGTCTAATACTGTTACTTTCTCTAATAAGAAGGCTGCCGATGAGAAGAAGTTGGAGAACCTCGCTATGGGTATATATAAGATTACTGTTGCTGATGGTAATCCACTTAGCGATGTTGTGACTTGTCAGTATGTTATCCCTGTAGGTATGGCTGTTTCTTATACAAAATCTCAGCCTTCTTGTAATACTACTCTCGGTAAGGATGGGAAGATTGTTATTACTGCTAATATCAATGGACATACTTCTGAGAATATCAAGTTTAAGGTAACAAAGGGAGGAACGGCTGTTTATGATGAGACTGCAGCAACGCCTGTTGTTGCCATAGGTCAACGTGAGGATGCGTCGACTAGTGCTGTCTTGACTTTGAACACTCTTGATGAGGGAACGTATAAGGTTGTCATTACTGAAACGTATTCTGAGAATGGTCAGGAAGTGAAGGTTACTACTACTCTCAAGGATATTGTTCTCAAATACCAGCAGGTATTGACTGCAACTTTGGGCTCTAAGACTGATGCTACTTGTTATGGTAATAATGATGGTCGCGTAACTCTTAATGTAACGAATACTGTTGCTGATGGATCTACCCATAGTCTCTCTTACGACTGGTATATGGTTAATGGCGATGCCTCAATTCCTGTTAATGTCAGCCGTTATGGGCAGTCTCTCGAGTGGGGCGGATTTGAGAAGGGAATTTATCGAGTTGTAGTTACCGATAATGTCAACACTAAGTGTGTTGCTGAGGTAAAAAATATCGCTATCACTAGTGACCCTGAAATACGTTATGAGTTGTCTGTTAATAATGACTGTGCTTCTAGTCGTACTATCGATGTCAAACTTAAGGGTCATGATTTTATTTCTGCTGCTAGTGGTTATAAGTTTGATTGGTCTGGTACGGGTATTACAAATAACTCTGGCAATACTACAACAAAGAATACTACAGGTTACACCAAGGATGCTGGAAAGTCGGATGAGGAACAAGAGTATGTATATAGCACGCTCTCTAAGATTCCTAATGGCGGTGACTTTAAGTTGACCATTTATAAGGATGGCCATAAGTCTTGTGCTATCAAGACACAGGCTCAGGTTGAACCAGAGTTGGATTTGATGAATCCGCAGAGTGTTACCCTATATGATTTGCTCGAGGTAGTCAGCACAAGTACTGTCCAGATCGACCAGGCTCATCTTGGTGAGATTAATGTTGTGGCTCGTGGTGGTAATGGGTCTTATACTTATAATCTATATAAGTATAAAGACAGTGCTACAGATAAGGTAGGTGAAGCTGTAGGTACAGCCCAGCAGAGTGCTACTTTCACTGGCCTAGCTGCCGGTGACTATATAGTTAAGGTAGCGTCTATGCCTGCTGTGGGTTCTGCTGAATGTGCGGCTCTTTCTGGTAAGATTACTATCAGTAATTATACAGGTCTGACTGCGGTGGCTAGGGTCGATAATGCAGTGACCTGTCAGGGCGAACATAATGCTAAGGTGAGTGTTCTCGCTACTGGTGGTACTCAATTTGTCGGTTCTGCTCCCTACCGTTATCAGTGGCAGGAGAAGAATGGCAATAATTTTGTGGATATTCCTGGTCAGACTGGAGACGCTCTCAGTAATATCGGTGCTGGTAGCTATAATGTTGTAGTTACGGATGCTACTGGCTCTATTTATAATGCCCCTGTAGTTGTTAAGGAGCCTGTATCAACAGATTTCACGTTGAAGATTGTTAGTGACAAAGATGTAGATTGTGAGGGTAAGAATGGACAGCTGGAAATTGTCTTCACCGATCCAGACTTAGCAAAAGCAATGGGAACAATTAAGGCTTCTGCTGGTACGAGTAAATATTGGTATGAGTGGGCAGCAGGTACAACTTCTGAGGAGAGTACGGCTGTCGGTGTCCTTACTGTAAATTATGAAAAGAATGGTGTTGAGGGTCAGGCTAAGTTGAATGTGGTATGGAAGGGTGCTTTGGTTACGAATACTTCTCCTACGACACAGACTGGTCTTGTTTCAGGTGAGTACACGGTTAATGTCAACTTCGTGTCTTCTACTTCTGCTACTCTCTGTCCTTCTACTCATAGTATTACACTCGCTAGTCCTTTGGAGGTTTCATATAAGGCAAGCCCTGCTACTTGTCTCAATGTCAATACGGGTGAGGTTAGTGTATCTGTAAAGGGCGGCTCAGGTAAATATGCATTCCGTTGGGTTGACCCTGATGGTACCAAGCATGATGAGAAGGAGAACTTGAGCTCTCGTAGTAATCTTGCCGCTGGTGATTACTATTTGTTGATCTGGGATCGTCAGCAGCGAAATAACACTACTTGCTATTATCCTAACGAGGTATCTTCTGTAGAATATACAGATGTTGCTTCTAATGCTAAGAAGTGGACTAAGATTACCATTGAGAATACAAATCAATTCTCTGTTGGTATTACTAAGACCGATGTTACTTGTTTTGAGCTTCAGGATGGTACTATTAGTGTTCCAGTAACTGGCGGTTCCGGCAACTATACCTATACATGGGCTGGTTCCGGTGTTGGTCTTGATACAAGGAACAATACGTCTAACCAGACAGGTTTGTCAACTGGTACTTATACTGTTACTGTAACAGATAACACCCTCGGCTGTTTCGATACCAAAGATGTTACGATTGACGGACCTGCTAGTGAGCTTATTGTTGTTGAAGATGAGTCTCTTCATACTGATGTGACTTGTAACGAGAAAACTGATGGCTCTATCGCGATTGTTGTTACAGGTGGTACTCCTGTGGTCAATGGTGATACAAAAGGTTACTATTATACTATCGACAATCAGCCTGATTCTGAGAAGCAGTTTGTCAAGGAAAGTACTTCTGGCAAGGGTGAGGTCATCTACTTTAAGACAGCTGGTACTTCATGGCCTGCTGGTACTTATCTTGTGAAGGTGTTTGATGATAAGTCTTGTCCTAAGACTATAAAAGTTACTATAACTAAGCCTGATCCGATAATTATAAAGGCCACTGCTACCTCTTTGAAGACTAAAGGCGGCTCTGATGGCTCTATAGTGGTAACTAGTGTTACAGGTGGTACTCCAAAGTATAACCTTAAGTGGGCGTACTCTGCTACCCAGAGTGGAACATATGTTAATCAAAATAAGGATGATATATATTCTCGTTTTGATCTAGCTAAGGGTTGGTATAAGATATCTATTACTGACGCTAATGGTTGTAATGCAGAAATACAGAAGGAGGTTACTGAGTCTGGCGCTTTGACAGTCAAGACACCTATTGATAAGGAGAATGTTGGGTGTTTTGGTGATAATACGGGAAGTATCTCTGTAACTGTGTCTCAGGGTGTACCTCCTTATGATATCTACGTAGATGATATTTTGGTTCGTCCTGAATTCCCTGGCGGTGTTCCTGCTACAATTGACGGTTTCGGAATCGGTAAGTACCAAGTTCGAGTAGTAGATAAGGCTGGTGCTGAGTACACGGAACTTGTTGAGATTAAGTACACTAATAATATTACAGATAAGCTTTCTGTTACAGCTACTGTCGATAAGACAGTATGTTTCGGTGAATCTGATGCTACTATTAGTCTCAATATTACTGGAGGTGCTAAGAATACTCAGGGGTATTATAAGAAAATTACCTTGTCTCCTGGTTCACATGTGTACGATAATGAAACTCAGGTTAATGGCGTAGTTCAAAATGCAGAATCGAATACTAAAATCAATAATCTTGGTGTCGGTGAGTATATTGTTACTGTAACTGATATCAATGGTTGTAAGGATGACACTAAGATTGAGGTTAAGGAGCATGCTGAACTTGTCATTTCAAACGTTCAGTTGCGTAATGTAAAATGCGCTGGTAATAATGATGGTGCTATATCTCATACTATTTCCGGAGGAAATGGTAGCTATGAGTATGAGTGGCGCAAACTTAAGGATTATTCTCAACTCGGTAAGGATGTCACTTCGGAAGGTCAAACTGTCAAGTATGAGTCTCTTGAGGCTAACTGGGAGCAAGTAAAGAATAGTACGAATACAGATCTATCTACTTTGCAGAATATCTCGCAAGTAAATGGCGGATACTATAGGTTCACAGTAACTTCTGCTGGTTGTCATAAAACAGTCTTCTATACTATCAACGAACCAAAGGATAAGGTAAGTTTGCCAGAAAATGACCTTATAAATAATAAGATCTACCGTCAGATTATTAATCCTTCATGTAATGGTTTGTCTGATGGTCAGATTAGCGTAACTCCTATAGGAGGTACTATGCCATACTCTTATCAGTGGCAGACAGATACTGGCATAAAGTTGACATCTACCAATAATACGCAAACGAATCTCGCTGATGGCAGTTATTCTGTTACAATCACAGATGCCAATGGCTGCTCATACACTAGTTCTCTTATAACGCTTAAGGAACCAGAGACTTTCTATGTCAAGGTAGTAAATGATATTGCATGCGATGGTACTGGGGCAAAGTTGGCAGTCGCTCAGCAGGTCAAGAAATCCACAACGAACCAATATGAGTTGGTTGAGATTACAGATGCAACTAAACTTGGAGATTATGAGACTTATTGGTCTGGCTCTCTTATCGGTAGTAACTCGCATGATAAGGAGTTGTCTATCGATAATCTTAAGTCTGGATCATATACATTGACTTTGATCAGTAAGTCTGGCCAGTGTACTATCACTAGAGAAACAACTCTCGACGAACCTATCGAAATTGTAAGTATCTCAAAGGAGGATCCAAACTGTGAAGGGGTAAATAATGGTAAGATTACTCTTAATATCAGAGGTGGCTCTGGTCAGTATAAGATTCATTGGTATCAGACAACTAATAATGCGGCTAATGGTGAAAAGATTGCTTCTAGTGAGGTTGAGGACTTGATGTCTCGTAGTAGTCTCCCTGTTGGTACATATTTTGTTCAGGTGGAAGATGCCATTGGCCACGATGCTGATGGTAAAGGTACTATTTCAGAGACAGAGAAGTGTCCTACTGAGGTACAGAAGATTGAACTTAAACCAAGAAATGGGTTCGGTATTAATGTAGAGACACATCATGTAACATGCTATGAGGAGCAGGATGGAGGTATTAAAGTTGATCCTATTAATGGTTCTGGCCATTATTCTTACACTTGGTCTGGTACTGGCAGGGGTATTGTTCAGGGTGTGAATACTCAGACTACTTTGTCGGCTGGCATTTATACTGTTGTCGTAAGGGATCTGGATCTAGGTTGCCGTGCAACAACTCCTATTGGTCAGACTAAGCCTGAAATAGAAATCAAGGGTGCTACTTCGCCTTTGCAGGTTTCTCATAAGGTTGATAAGAATGTAACTTGTAATGGTGGTAATGATGCTGAATATACTATTAGTATTAAAGGTGGTGTCGCTCCATATGAGTTGCGCTTCGGTACAGCAACAGCTATTCCTGTTACTGTCGGTAATTCTGGTACCAATAGTGCTACATGGTCGTCAACTGGTGAAGTAAAGGCTGGTGTTTACCATGTCTATGTCGATGATGCCAATGGATGTCGTCAGATTATTGATGTTGTGGTTACTGAGCCAGATGCTATTACGGCTACTTGGAATGTAACTGATGTTACAGCTAAGGGTCTAAGCGATGGTAAGATTACTATTACGGACATCCAGGGTGGTACTCGTCCTTATACTTTGGCTTGGTCGCGTACACAAGCTGATCCTACTGATGTAACTACTTGGTCAAGCAGTGAGAGAATCTTGACTAACTTGAAGATGGCAACTTATAAGTTGGTTGTCACTGATGGTAAGAATTGTCCTGGAACTTTCAGTGATATTGTTGTAGGCAATAACGGCGCGCTTGATGCTAGGATTGATAAGGTGGATTCTAAGTGTTATGGCGAGGAGGGTCAGATAAGTATTTTGATTACTAATGGTCACGCTCCTTATCAGGTATATGTCAACGGAGATCTTAAGTTTGCTGATTTTGCAGGCGGTAAGCAGTTGGTTGTTCCTGTCAAGTCTGGTACTTATACTGTGAAGATTCAGGATTCGGTCGGCGGTGAGATTTCTAAGAAACTTGAGGTGGTTGAAAGTGCTAGTGCACCTTTGTCTGTATTTATCGCTGAGGATGCCGTTCAGTGTTATGGATCTAATAATGGAACTGCTAAGATTGTCGTTTCTGGCGGCAATATTAAGACAACCAACAAATACACGGTTGTCGATGCAAGTAATGGTGTTACACATTCAACTGACGCCGCGGGTAAGGCTACAATTAAAACATTGCTGCCTGGTGAGCACATTTTTATTGTATCTGATGACAAGGGTTGTTCAGTTTCTGGTTCTGTTGTCATTACCGAGCATTCAGATATAGTTATCTCTCATAAGGTTCAGGATGAAACTTGTGCCGGTGCTTCTAATGGTGCAATTGATTTGACTGTCAGCGGTGGTAGTGGAGAGTACACTTATAAGTGGTACAAGAAGGATAAATCAGACGCTTATAAGGAGAGACCTGAGACAACTCAAGATTTGTCACTTATAGAAGGTGGTGATTATTATGTATATGTGGAGGATAAGAATACTCATTGCAAGTACAAAAATTCTTCTGCTACAGCAAATGATCATAATTATTACATCACTGTTAATAACCCAAGACCTATTACCATTATTCCTACTCTTGAGCAGGATGTTACTTGCGCAGGAGCAGCAGACGGACGCATATCTGTAAATGTAACTGGTGGTTCTGGTGTTTATAGCTATGTATGGACTGATGTCTTGACAGGCGAATCTTTGCCTTCTCAGGAGTCTTCTGTATCCGGTTTGTCGCAAGGTGTTTATACTTTGACTGTCACAGACGATAATGGGTGTGTCAACACTTATGTAGATACTGTGGAGAAGCCTTATTACAAGGAGATCAATGAACCTAAGGATTTTGCGGTTAAGTATACATTTACAGAAAGTGACTGTGATATGAAGGAAGCCAAAGCGCATATCTATGCTACTGACGCTACTGATGAGGATACTCCTTATACTAATAACGGTTATAAGATTATCTGGACAGGACCAAAGGGTATTGTTCCAGATGAGAATATAGACGGAGATACAAAAGCTACTGGATTGACTAGTGGTACCTACACGGTGATAATGTCTAAGGCGAAAGTTTGTACAGTGACTCGTCAGGTGGTTATTCCAGAGCCTCTCACAGTTACGGCTGATAGAATTAACCAAACATGTCCAGGTGTAAATGATGGTGAAATCATCCTTTCCGTAACTGGCGGTTCGGGTAAGTACTCTTACGTTTGGACTGGTGCTGGTACTAATAATACTAATGGCGCTCATCAGGTTAAGCTTCAGAAAGGTAAGTATAATGTTGTGGTTACTGATGAAGAAACTAAATGTACCGCTACTTTGAACCAGGATGTTGAAATCGGGTATAAGTACGACTTTACTGTTTCAGCAGCTGTATCCCCAGTAAGCTGTTTTGACCAGCAGGATGGTACTATTAATATTACTATCCTTAATGGCTCTGGAGACTATACGTTTGTATGGTCTGGTACTGGCCTTGGTATAGAGCAGGGTGAGGAGGATCAGACTCATCTCGCTAAGGGTTCTTATACTGTTAATGTCAAGGATAATATTCTCGGTTGTTATGTTATCCAAAGTCTCCCTGAAGTTGGTGGCCCAACTTCTGCTTTGAAGGCTGAGGTTGTTGATCATAAGGATGTTGAGTGCTACGATGCATCTGAAAAAGCGAAGAGAGGTTCGATTACCGTTCAGATAACAGGCGGCACTTCTCCATATGTTTATTATGTAAATCAATCTCAGAGTTCCGTGACTATTCCAGTAGACGGCAAGTTTGAGTACACTAATGGTGTTGCAGGCTTGACTGCAGGCAACTACCACTTTGATATTGTTGATGCTAGTGGATGTACAGTGCCAGTTGATTATATGATATCTCAACCTGATAAGTTGGAGGTATCATATAAGACTACACATGTATCTTCTAAAGGTGCTAATGATGGTTCTATCGAAATTAACATCAATGGAGGTAAGATTAAGGATGGTACCGATAAGTATGAGATAAAGTGGTACGATTCTAAAGGTGCTGAAATTCCAAAGAGTACAAATAAGGTTCAGATAACAGGTCTTGCTAGTGGAACCTATAAAGTTGTTGTATCTGATGCTGGTTGTGATACAGAAACCGTTAACCCTGAAATACATGATGATGGTCTCTATCTCACCTTTGAGAAGAAGAACAATTACTGTTATGATGGGAATGGCGGTCAGATATCCGTCAACATTTTCAATGGTAAGGCGCCATATACTTTGAGATTGTCAGGTAAGACAAGTTATAAGCTTGTTAACCTTGATGGTAAGGAGACATACTATTTCCGTAACCTTGAGAACGACAGATATTATCTTACGGTAACTGATGCTGATGGCATTACATATATGCCTTCTGGTATCGATTATAAAGACCAGAGTGATAAAACAACAAAGGTTGACTTTATAGCTATCGAGAATGAAGGCGACGAGTTAAAGGTTGCAGTTACTTCTTATGAGGTGTCGGATTTCTATAAGGATAATTCTGGCAAGGTAGAGGTTAAGATTGAAGGAGGTATTAAGAATACATCTGGTAACCATAAGTATGCAGTTTATTTGGAGAGTGACAAGCATACTCAGACACAGGAGATTCAAGCGGGTACTCATACCTTCAGTAATGTTGCTGAGGGTACCTATGTTGTTCATGTGGTTGACCTTAATGCAGCTCCTTCTGTATGTGAAGCATATAGCGAGCCTATAGAGATCAAACGAAGCCACTTGACCTATGCAACACGTAAGAGTGATGTATCATGTAAGGGTGGTAATGATGGTGCTATAGAAGTTGATGCCGAGGGTACTACATCCATCGGTTACAAGTGGTTCCACATAAGGAAAGAAACTGCTAATGAAGCACCAGATGCTATTATTTGTGGAGGTTATGTTCTGGATCAGAGCCGCGACTACAATTCTGTAGCTGAGATTACCGGTCTTGAGGCTGGCTTGTATTATGTTGTCGTTTCTGACCAGGAATTGGTTGTCGATTCTAAGCATGATAAGTATGACAGAGCGCAGAAGTACGACTTCCAAGAACAATCAGCAGGCGTTTACGTCGAGGATGCTAATGGTTGGAGGGTTCCTAAGTTTGATACTGATGAAGCTAGGGCTAAGTGGATTGAGATCAAAGAGCCAGAGGCTGTAGTCATGAATCTTACCCCAATCAAGCTTACAAGTTGTGATGGTGAGAGTGGCAACGGTCAGTTGATAGTTCATGTATCTGGTGGTACTGCTCCTTATACATTGACTCTTGATGGTAAGACCTCTGCAACTACAAAGACCGGTGATTACAGATTTACTGGTTTGCGTGCTGGTGCTCATACTGTCAGTGTTGTAGATGCAAATGGTTGTGGTGATGTTCGTAATCCTATGTCTGAAACTATCGGCCTATATGACAAGGTTGAGATTGAGGTTAAGGACTGGAAGATGAACGATGATGCTGATGGTCGAGGTACAGCTGTTGTCTATGTTAAGGGTGGTGAGTTCAACCGTACAGGTACGCTTTCTTCTGATCCTGCACAGGCCATAATTGACGATCTTCTCCTACGTCAGTATCTCTATGAGATTTCTTTGTCTGGTGATGCTACTGGTGTTGCTATTCCTTTGACCATTAAGACAGATAATATCGGCAAGCCATATCAAAGCGGAAGTCTCAAAGCAACGGTCGAATCTGTTGATAATACAGATAGGTCCAAGGGAATCAAGATTACGTATGAGGGTCTCTTGCCTGACACTTATACTATTACTGTTCGTGATGCTGTTGCTCAAACGCCTAGCTGTTATGACTCGAAGTCATTTACTCTTAATAAGCTGACTCTTGTAGATAAGGCAACTGATTTTGAGAATCCATCTTGTGCTTCACTCAAGGATGGCTGGATCAGTATTGAAGTTACTGGTTACAACGGTTATCTTTCTTACGAATGGTATGAAGTATTCGAAGTCAAAACTCCTGTAAAGGCTGGTGACTCCGACAAAAAGGATTCTGACGGCAATAAACTAGACGATGATGGCAATATTGTTTATACTACAAAGTCAGTTGAGTCTCGTATCCTAAACAAGGATAATGCGACTCTCCTGACAGGCTTGGATAAGGGTGTATATCGCGTCAAGGTATATGATTTGAAGTCCATTGGCTCAAATGAGTCGGCAGAACATAAGTCTGAGTACTATAAGACTGACTTCACGTTGGAGTACAAGAAGGCTCTTACAATAAATACATCGGTAGTTGATGAGAAGTGTTATAACTCTAAGGATGGCGAGATCAGTATTCTCGTTCAGGGTGGAGGCGTAGAGCCTACTTACACATATAAGTGGAGTGGGCCTTATGGTTATTCTTCTGAGAAGCAGAATATTAAGAATTTGCGACCGGGTTCTTATACGGTAGTAGCTACAGACCAGGATGGCTGTGCTATCTCTGATACTAAGACGGTGGAGGCTGCTACTCGTATATTCTTTGAACTTGAGACTGAACTTATTGACTGTCAGAAGAATGAACGAGTAATTAAGTTCAAAAAGCAAGGTTCACAAACAGAACAGGCTGGTAGTAGAGAACAGTTCATCCTGAATGGACGTCCAGCAAACACTCAGTTGACAGAACCTCTTTCTAATGGTTATAAGATTACAGCTACTGGAGCGCAGAATATCAGTTTCACATATGCAGACAGTGAGTTGAAGTCTAATGTACTTACAGCCGGTGGGCTCTATACTGTTACTGTAGAGGATGATAATCATTGCTCTGTCGCTAAGGAGATTGTACTTTACGACGACATTGAGATTTCCTATATCAAGAAAGACGAAACATGTAATGGAATGGCCGACGGTGAGATAGAAGTTTCTGTTCAGAATGTGATTAACCCTACATTTGCTTGGGTAAAAGTTACAACAGAAACTATTTCTCAATCTGACGAGAATGGCGTTACCTCTAATGTGACACGGGTAAAGGAGACTCCAATATCTGGTACATCAAGTAGAATTTCTGGTCTTGCAGCAGGCAGGTATCGAGTATATGTGACTAGACCTAATGACATGAAGGGATCATCTGCTTGTGCAAAGGCTTCAGACATAATTGAGATAGCATCAGCTAAGCAAGTTTTGACTAGCGTTACTGGTTATGATGCAACTGGATGCGCTGAGGGTTCTAATGGTCGTATATATGTTAGAGCTTCTTCAGGTGTTGCTCCATATACTATTACTATCTTCGGCGGTACTCTGGGTACAAATACTGTTGTCAGTGAGTCTGGAGAGGAGTGGTTCCAGAATCTGCCAAGTTCGGTTGTCGGTGTCACCTACCAGGTATCTGTGACTGATGCTAATAACTGTTTGACAAAATTCGATGAAAGTTCTAAAGGCGGCGTTGTCGAAATCAAGCGTCCTGAGCCTCTCGTCTTGAAGGTTAATGATTCTGCTGTCAAGATGGTTTATTCTGATAGCAGTGTGAAGGGTCAGGCTTCGTTCTCTATCAGTGGTGGTACATTTAATGCTATTACAAAGGAGTACACCTATCAGATTACTGTGGCTGCTACTTCTGGCAAGGTATGGACTGCAAAGATGCACGCCAAGAAAGAGGACACGGGTATAAAATACTCATTGACGGAAGCAAAGGATGGAATTTCTATCAAAGATGCGACTAAGAATATAGTATCCCTTGAGAATCTTGAGGCTGGTGATTATACGATTAATGTAATCGATTTCAATGAGCTTACTGATCCAACGTGTCAGCAGAATGATGGGTTCTCTCTCTCTCTGCTCCAAGTGCAGCTTGAGAAGATTGATCCTTCATGTAATACGCTCGACAATGGTCAGTTGACTGCAGTGGTAACCGGTGCGCTTGGTGGAAAGTTGTCTTATGCCTGGTACTACGATAAGAGTAAAGAGCCTACAATAGATGCGGCGCATAAGGCTAACCTTCTTTCGGGGAAGGTAGTTGCTCAGAATCTTGCAGCAGGTTACTATACTGTAGTTGTTGAGGAGGAGAGCACGACTGGCAAAATAACTGCTAATGCAAAGGCTCAGCTAAAGTACAATAAGCAACTTGAAATAATTGAGACTATTGTAGATGAGCAGTGCTTCGGCAATAATGATGGTAAGATTAGTGTATCTATTACTTCTAATGGTATTCCTTCGGATGCTGAATACACGTATAAGTGGAATGGTGCTACAGAAGATATTCCTAACTCTTCTGCAGTAGAGAATCTCGCTCCTGGCACATACGTATTGAGAGTATTTGATGAGGAGGGTTGCGAAGTTAATAATACTGTTAACCCATACGTTGTTAAGCCGGCCACTCAGATTTCGTTCGATTTGTCTCATGATGTTGTGGATTGCAATACTGCCTATAACGACTTCAACAAGACTATAAAGATTACTAATCTTAAGGGTGGCTTTACCAAGGAGGGTGCCGCGATGACAAGACAAGACTATACTTTCGTATGGACTGGTCCTGTGGCAACTATTCTCTCACCTAAGTCTAACATCGTATATGACCAAGATGGAACGACAATTAAAACTGAGACTGCTAATGTTGACTATGGTAATGCTACTAATGCTACCCGAGGTGGTGAGTATAAGGTTACTGTTACTGATGGTCGTGGTTGCGAAGTGACCAAGACATACTATTTGCCTGACGATTTCACAATAGAAGAGGAGATTAAGCATGTATCTTGCTATGGAGGTAGTGATGGAGAGATTCATACGAATGTTATTGGCGCGTCTGTTCCAAGTTACCATTGGTATATTGCGGATGAGAAGGGAACAAAGACTGTAGAGTACAACGATAAAGGCACTAAGAAAAACGTTAAGGTTAAGGATCTTGAAATCACTACAAGTTTCATTTCGAACTTGGCTAAGGGTACTTACTACGTTAAGATTGTTGGTGATGATAATGTAAAACATGAGAGTGAGTATGCTTGCTTCAAGGTATTCAAGTTTGAGGTTACTCAACCAGAAGAGGCTTTGAAGGCTAAGCTTACACCTAAGGATGTCTTGACGTGCAATGGTGATCCTAGTGGCAGCATTACTGTTGAGGTAAGTGGTGGTACTGCTCCATATACAATCTACTTTATCAATGGTACTACGAACCCAACTGTATCAACGAGAACTGGATTCTATGTATTCGATGGGTTGAAGGCTGCTGATGATGTTTATCAATTCCGCATCTCTGATGCTAATGGTTGTGTATGTCAGAAGTTCTATAAACATGATAGTACAGAGACCGAAGAGTCTAAGAAATATGAGGAGACTACAGAGCCATTCTATAAGGTGACCATTAAGCAGCCATCTTCGCTCAACTTATCACTCGTGTCTTATCAGTTAGCTGTAGATAATGATCTTGAGAATAATTCTTATTCTACGAGAGGTATCGTTACTGCGACTATCGAGGGCGGTGTCTCAGTTGCATCAAGTGATGGAAAGAAATATTTCCATTATCAGGCGGTGTTGACAGGTTCTGAAGGAGCATCTAACCGTACCGAGACATATACACTGGAAGATACTCGTACCTCTGATGCTGATGCTCTTCCTAAGTATACTATCTCTTGGACTAAGGGTGATAAGGATGATAAGGATGAACGTATCTTGCCTGGTAATTATGTCTTGACCATTACCGATCTTAATTCGACGCAACGGTGTCAGGATGAGAAGACATTCACTATTACCGATATGCAATTGGAGAGTGAGGTCAAGAATCCATCATGTGTAAGCATGGAGGGTGATGGTCAGATTGCTGTAGAGGTAACTGGTAACACAGGAAAGCTGACATACAAGTGGGAGCGCATAGACCTTGGTGCGGATTCTGAGTATCCAAATTTCGATGAAAAGAATCCAGAGTTGCCACAGAACGTTAAGTCGCTCAGCAACCTTAAGCCAGGTGTTTATAAGGTTACCATTACTGATACATTCGAGGCAGGACAAGACAAGTTCGATGGTAAATTGAGTGGCAGCAACTATATAGTCAAGGAGTTCAAGCTTGATAATACCAAGAATATTGAGTTTGGTGAGCCTTCGTACATACATCAGGATTGTGAGGGCAACAATACTGGATCTATCAGACCAGCAATCAATGTGTCGGGCGACGTTGACGAATCAACTTTGACTTACGAGTGGCGAGGTGTTGGTGGCTTCACAAGTACAGAAAAGAACATCAGCAACCTGGCACCTGGTACATACTATCTGACAGTGAAGGATGCTGACGGATGCTATAAGACCAGTGAAGGATGGGAAGTTAAGTCAGCTACACCACTTGATTTCAAACTTGTTGTAGATGAAATCTGCAATCCTGAAAGCAGAAAGATCAGAATTATAGATGCTGCTGGTAAGACATCCGGCCAATATGGAGGTCAGAATCGAGGTACAACAGACAAGTACATCTTTACATGGACAGGCAATTTGACAAAGGATTGGGATCCTAAGTATTATGAGACTAAGGATGTGGCTGATCCTACTCAAGAGAATCCAGATAATACCAAGAAGGTATTCGATGAGGACAATTCATACAGAGTAACAGGAGTAACTCGTGGTGGTGTATATACATTGACTATACTTGATGCAAATAACTGTTCAAAGACAGTAGAGACAGAGTATATACCAGAGCCAGTTGAGTTGGCAGATGCAGAGATATTCAATGTGAAGTGCAATGGAGAAGAGACTGGTATTATTGATGTAACATTCACTGGCGGCTTCCAGAACTTCACATACAAGTGGCAGAAGTATGTTCCTGCAGTGGCGGCATCAGAAGGCAACGATGCTCAAGCTGCTAAGTGGGAATCTATAGGTGTGACAACCCAAGATGCGAAGAAGCTCAAGGCAGGCAAGTACCGTATTGTAGTTACAGACAAGCAGAGCGATGAAACAGGCGCTTGCACACACGACTATACTTTCCCTGGCACAGGAGAGAAAGACTATTTTGAGGTAACAGAGCCTAAGGCACTCAATATATTGGGTGAGACACATGACCCAGAGTGCTATGGTATGTCGAACGGCTGGATAAGCATTGACGAGAGCCTACTTGGCGGAACTGCTCCATATATATATAAGTGGAATACAGGCGCTGAGTCGGTAGAGACAGGACAATCGAAGGTAACAGACCTCAAGGCAGGTACATACTATGTACTTGTGATGGATGCCAACGGCTGTACGATGTCGAAGAGCTTCACACTTACAGATCCACAGAACCTTGAGTTTACACTAGTGAAGACAGATGTGGACTGCAAGGGTGAGAATGGTAAGTTAGAAATCAAGTTCGCAGCAGACAAGAATAATGCAGAGAACGCAACCTCAAATGTCGATGATTCCAAGATTGAGATTATCTGGAACGGTCCTACGGTGACAGCTACAGATAAGGGCAGGACATTGGAAGGCTGCAAGACCGGACATTATACAGTAACCGTTAGAGACAAGAACAATACCGCTTGCTACAAGACACAAGAAGTTGACTTCGGTTCTAAGATGTACATAGACATGGATGAGACATACGTTTCGAACACGACATGTGCAGACAGCAGAAACGGTTCAATCTTTGTTAAGGTACGTGGCGGAGAAGGCAAGTACACCTATGAGTGGAAAGCATATAAAGATGCTACCGGAACGGAAGAGATAGAAAACAGCGGTCTTGACAACAAGAACGGAGCTATTCAGGCTGGTCTTGTTGCAGGTTACTATGCTGTGACTATTACAGACGAGCATAAATGTAAGGTAACTGTGACCCCTGCACCGGGAGAATCAGATGCTCCAACAGAGGTAGACAGTTTCTGTACATTGAAGTCAGATGACGCTGATGATGCAGACTCATACGGCAGACGATTCCACGTAGCAGAGGACAAGGTACTGAATGTGACATTGTCGCAAGGCTATGAGAAGTGTGTAGGTTCTAACGACGGTGAGATTTCTCTCCGTATATTCCGAGACAACAAGGAGGTGAAGGACTTCATGAACTTCGACTTCAACTGGACTGGAACAGGAACAGGCATTGTACAAGGCAATCCACAACAGAAGGCACTTTCTAAGGGTAAGTATCAGGTTACAGTTACAGACCTAATAACAGGTTGTGTAGCTGTAGGAACAACAGAAGTTGTTGGAGCCGATATACCACTTGAGGTTAAGTTGGTAGATCCTATCACCAACAATGAGTGCTATGGTGGCGCAGAAGGTGTGATTAAAGCCAAGGTAGTTGGTGGATACACTAAGGGTGGTGCTATCAAGATCTCTTATGAGTGGGTTGATGCTGACCAGATGGCAGAAAACGGCAAGGGAGAGCTTGAGTATGAAGTTAAAGAAGGCAAGTTGGTAGAGGAAGCTATAGTTCCTGTGAGAGAGAAACTGAAGGCTGGTACCTATACTCTAAAGGTTAGAGATGCAAATGGCTGTGACAATGAGCTTACCCAGAAAGAGTTTGTAGTTACCCAGTATGATAAGATAGAGGTTAAGACTGAGAAGGTAGATTTGATAAAGAAGGGAGAGAATACAGGTTCTATAAAAGTAACAGAAGTCAAGGGTGGTGTACCTCCGTATGCATTCACATGGAGTTGGAATGAAGGCGATGAAACCAAGACTAAGACGGGTCGTGAGATATTTGACCTGTCTAAGGGCGACTACACATTAAAGGTAACAGATGCTACCAATAAGGACTGTGCTGAACCTATAGTTGTGACAATACTTGATGATTCTGCTTTGGAGGTTGATATCGCAGCTGAATTTGGCGAGCTTAACTGTTATGGTGATGAAACAGGCAGAATCAGAGTTCACACAATGGGTGGCAAGGCTCCATTCTCGATATCGATGAATGGTGAGATGTTGACAGATGATTATGGTGGAGGTATCTGGCCTATCACGCAGTTGAAAGCAGGACTTTATACCATTGTAGTTACAGATGCTAATCAGGCTCAAGAGAGAAAGACTATTGAGATAAAGCAACCAGATGCTCCTCTCTCATTCATCGTTACTCAGGTTGACAAGCAGTGCTATGACAACCAGAAGGCAAGTGTTGAGTTGACAGTCAGCGGTGGTACGCCATTTGAGAAAGATGGGAAGCAATACTACAAGGTTGTCAAGAATGTAGATGCGGCTAAAGAACTATTTGCAGATGAGAGTGGCAAGTATATCTACAAAGACTTCAAGGATATGGCTACCGGCAACTACAGGTTCTATGCTGAAGATGCTAAGGGCTGTTACTTGCAAGAGTATGTGAAACTTGATACGTACGAAAAGATAGAGATAGTAAGTGTCAAGACAGAGGATATATACTGCTATGGAGAGGCAACAGGCAGCATTACTCTTGAAGTTACAGGCGTAACAAATCCGACATACACATGGAGTAGTGAAAAATTGACAGGTGAGCCTGAACCAACTTCAATGACCGGTATGAACGGCAACAAGGTTGTTGGTTTGTTGGCAGGTAAGTATACTGTAGTCGTCAGTCAGAACCATAAGGATGCTGAGGGCAAAGTGTTGAAGACATGTAAGCTGGATGAACAGACATTCACTATTTCTCAGCCTGCTGAGATTGATGTTGATGTTACTCCATTCGACGTGACAACATTCAAGGGAGACAATAGCGGAAGCTTGCGTGTTCAGGTTACAGGAGGTGTGAAACCTTACAAAGTTACCTACAGTGGTTTGTCTGGCATGACAAGTTCGAAGACTATTGAGACATACAATTCGACGATAGTCATTCCAGATCTCGTGGCAGACATCTATCAGGTGAGCGTTGAGGATGCCAACAACTGTCTCAAGGTGGAGGAGCCTAAGACAGTCAATGAGCCAAGCGCATTCGGTATTGAGAATCTGAAGTATGGTATCTCTTGTGAGAATTCTGACGGATGGATGACATTCGATATCGTAGGTGGTACATTGCCATACAAGAATGGTACAGTAGAAACAGGAACACCTAAGTATGCTGTATATGTAAATGGCAAGAAGGTGACAGAGCAGAGTGGTACTAAAGAAGAAAGTGACAATACCTATAAGTATTCATTTGATTCGAAGACATTTGCTACGGAACTTGGTGCTATGGGTGAAGGTTCATACCTTGTCAAGGTAATTGACGTTAACTCATCAGCTACAGACGACAAGCGTACCGTGTCTGAGACATTTACCTTGAATAATATACATATTATAGAGGTAGAGAAGCAGAACCCAACATGTGAAGGCTTGAGCAATGGTATGATACAGATCGAAGTTCAGGGTAACAATGGAGATGTAACATACAAGTGGGAGGTATTGACAGGAGAGGATAAGACCAAAGATGACTCTTGGACAGAACTTGCTGTCGGCTCTACCAACCAGAATGCTACTGCGCTTCCTGATGGTACATATCGAGTAACAGTGAAGGATTCTGATGAAGCTCGTACGGATTGCAGCGTTATCCGAGAGTTCGTATTGAAGAATCAGAAGACACTAGACCTTGAGGCTACTATTACAAATCAGGCTTGCTATGGTGAGAATACCGGAGCCATTACAGGAGTAATAGTCAAGGGATTGGCTGATATATCAGAGGTTTCATACTCTTGGGTAGGCAGCAACTTCACTAGCGACAAGGCCAATATCACGGGATTGGCTCCAGGCAACTATGTATTGACTATATCAGATGCCAAGACACAGTGCAGCTATCAGGAGACATTTACAGTTAAGGGTATTGAGAAGCCTATTGAGATAGCGCTCAAGGATGAGTTGACAGAGTGTGATGCATCAAAGACCTATGGCAGAAAGGTAACACTTGACGTCAAGGGTGGTGCTGAAGATTACGAGAAGCCTATAGTAAGTGGCAGGGCAACATCATTGACGCTTACAGAGGAGACATCTCCAACTGAGGGTTACAAGAAGACATGGACATTGAATGCTGACCGAGGCGGAATGTACTACTTTGAGGTGACAGATGTCAATGGTTGTATGGTAAGCAGTACCATTACAATCAACGACGAGTTGGCTATAAAGGGAGCTGATATTACACATCTCCAGTGCTACAATGGTGCTAATGGATCTATATCTCCTATTGTAGAGGGTGGATCTGGCAAGTACACTTACAAGTGGGCTGCATTCTCAGATAAGGAGTGTACGAAGTCACTGTCTGAGAGCGGTGTAACAGAAACAGACCGAGTACAGTCGGGCTTGAAGGCAGGCTTCTACAAGGTAGAGGTTACAGATGCTGTAGAGAAGACTTGCAGCAGGACAGAAGTATTTGAAGTACGTCAGCCTAAGGAGTTCACTCTTGACGGCAAGGTAGAGAAAGATGTGACATGTCATGGTATGGCAGACGGTAGAGTGACCGTGAAGCCAATAGGTGGCAGAGCGCCATACAGCTATGCATGGAGCAATGAATCTACACAGTCGATTATATACGGTCTTGCGGGCGGCAACTATACTGTAACTGTAACAGATGCATACGGATGTACCGCTACCGGAACATACGAAGTAAAAGAGCCAGATGCTATCAGCTTTGAACTTGTAGCAGATCCTGATGACGATGAGTATGCACACTGTGAAGGTGAAGGTCATAAGTTGGTTATAGAGCATCTGAAAGGCGGTTATATTGCTGCTGGAGATAACGCTGCTAAGTACAGTATAGTATGGTCGGGTGAAACAAAGATAGAGTCGGGTATTACAGGTACTGAAAACGAACCTGTATTGTCAGCAGAAGGCTTGAAGAGTATCACAAGCGGAAAGTACACAGTAACTGTTACAGATGCATCAGCAGGCAGAAACATGTGCTACCTGACCAAGGAGTATACATTCTTCACTCCACTTGATGTTATGGTAACATCAATAGTACCTGAGACTTGTGAGGGTATGCTTGATGGCGCTATCAACATTAAGGTCAAGGGCGGTTCCGGCAAGTACAGCTATGAGTGGACCACAGCAGACGGCGCCGGTGAGAACCAGACATCAGCTAGTCAGGATGGCTTGAAGACAGGAACATACAGCCTTGTGGTTACTGATGATGTAACAGGATGTACATACCTGACAGGCGATATATTGGTAGGACGTTCACACAACCTAGTTGTAGAAGACAAGATTGTGGATGTGAAGTGTGCCGGAGATGACAACGGATCTATCAAGTTGACTATTGCTGGAGGTTCAGGCGACTACAATCTACAGTGGGTTGGTGCTTGCAATACGTTAGAGAAGAAGCAGAGAGCAAGATCAGCTGAAGGTGAGACCAGTGTAACAGCTATTCAGCCACAGTTGACACGCGGTCAGTATTCTGTTACTATTTCTGACAACAAGTATGGTTGTGAAGTAATCAAGCATTACTTTGTAGATGGTTCAGAATGGCCACTGGAGATTAAGTCAGTGCAAGCTACAGATGTAAAGTGTGTAGATGAATCTACCGGTTCTATCGAAGTAGAAGTCATAGGCGGCTTTGAGCAAGGTGGCTATACATTCGACTGGTCTGGAGAGAATACAGGTTTTGTCAATACATCGACAGAAAAGGGCAAGTGCAAAGTTGAAGGCTTGAAGGCTGGTACATATCAAGTAGTGATATCAGATTCCAAGGGTTGCTCGATAAACTCAGGCGATATCAGAGTTATGGAGCCAGTCAACAAGCTCAAGGCAGAGGTAAGCAATATCGTGGACGTTAAGATCAAAGGACAGTCGACCGGTGAGATTACCGTTCAAGTATCAGGTGGTGCAGGCAGTCATACATACACATGGTACAAGTATGATGAGAATAAAGAACTCGTTAAGCTTGACGACAAGAATGGTGCTCGTGTGATAGGTCTGGCTACAGGATACTACAGATTTGAAGTGGTAGACGAGAATTACCAGGAGGAAGAAGAAGGCGCTACAGGTTGTCAGGTTGTAATTGACAAGATCTATGTAGGAGAGCCTGAAGCTGATTTGACCGCTATCGTGAGTCATACTGACATTACTCCATGTAATGGTGATTCAAATGGTACTATTGACGTTGATGTTCACGGAGGAGTAATGCCATACACAATTATCTGTCAGAAGGCATCCGGTGTTCAGATAGAGAAGGTTGTAGGCCTAAGTTCGTTGAATGTTGAAGGACTACCTGCTGGCAAATACAGAATTGAGGTTATTGATGCAAATAACAACCGTTGCGTTTCAGAGAACTTCACTGGCGGTCAGGAAGTAGAGATAAAGCAGCCTGATGTATTGACACTCACAAAGACATGGGAGTCAAGCTCGATAATTACTTGCTATGGTACTGCTACAGGTTCATTCAAGATTGATGTTGCTGGAGGTAGGAAAGATGCTGATGACAAGCACAACTACATGCTTGTAGTATCAGGAAACAACTATTCGAATACATACAAAGACTTCAATGGCACCAAGGAATTCACGGATATGGCTGCTGGCGAGTACCAGATTATGGTTGTGGATGACAGCGATGGAGACGGAATCTTCAACAAGAATACAGACTGCTGGATAGCCGATACCATTATGGTTAAGCAGCCAGAGGCACACGTAGAATTGTCGAAGGTAGTTTCTGATGCCGACCAGTCATATATCTGTGAGGGTAGTGAACGAGAACTGAAACTTGTTGTAAGCAACTGGACAAAGGTTACTGAAGAAAAGCCATTGTATGTAGCGATACGTCAGGATGACATGTCAAGTACAGACAAGGTTTACAAAGTGACAACCAGTCCGTTCATTTTTGCAGTCAATCCATTGAAGACAGCTACCTATAGAATAGTAGCGATAGCTGAGAGCGAGGCGGACTGCAAGGCAATAGACGGTTGTGGCTGCGGTACGTTCGATGCCGAGGCAGAGATCGTAGAGGTACGTCCTAGACCAAGAGCATTCATCAATGGAGATTATACCGGTGAGAATTCTATATGCTATGGTGAGCAGATTCAGGCGTCGATAGATATTACTAATGCTGATGCAACACCATGGAATGTAGTAGTTACCGACGGCAGAAATAATTTCGAGTATAGTAATATTACAGAGAGCCCATACGTATTCTCTTATTATCCAACAGAGTCGGGCTTATCTGAACTTACCCTTGTTTCTTTGAATGATGCTTATTGCCGTTCTATTGAAGCTGATCTGACAGGTAAGGCAAGTGTTGAGGTTAACTCATTGCCAACTATCAAGATTCATGGATCACAAACAATATGCAGCAATGAAGAGGCAGAACTCGAGTTTACAGTGAAGGGTGGAACTGCTCCATATATTATCACATACTTCTACATGAAGGATGAAATAGAAGTGACGCAGACCCTTGTGAATGTGACACCTGATGAAAACGGCATCGTGACGGCGAAGGTATCTCCAAAGGTAACGACAGATTACCGTATTGGAGGTTGCGTTGACTCTAAGGGCTGTTCTCCTGCTGTTGTTGATGGCGTAGTGACAGTGGCTGTTAAGCAGTTGCCAGGAATACCTGGAGAGATAAAGAGTGACAAGATGCATCTTGAAGACTTTGTATGTCAGGGTGAGGAGGGCGTTATGTTCTCTATCGCACCTGTTGAGAATGCTAATGGATATCAATGGATATTGCCAGAAGGCATGACAATAAGTGCAGGCGATGGTTCGACAAATATCACAGTCGATGTGAGCAAAGACTTCAAGGGTGGTATTCTTGGTGTAATGGCGTTGAGTGATTGCGGTGAGAGTCAGATGAGAGAGAAGTTGATCTCTGTAAACTACTTGCCAGCAACACCAGAGACCGGCATCAAGGTCAGAAATGTTGAGATGGAAAGCGCTCTCTTCTGTCAGGGAGAGAAGAGTATTCACCTCTCTATAGACCAGATTAAGTACGCCGCTACCTACGAATGGGATTTGCCTCATGGGATGTCGGTAGTCTACGGCAAGGAGACATCAAGTATTGTAGTTGAAGTTGCTGAGACTATTACCCACATTAATGGTAGAATCCGAGTAAGAGGTGTCAACACTTGTGGTGAGGGTGACTGGTCTAAGGAACTCAATGTCGAGGTTAATCCAAAGCCTGTTGTTAATGCGGGTGACGATAAGAATATCTGTGGTGATGAATATGAGTTGGTAGCAACAGTTCTTAACGACGGAGAGACAGGATACTGGACCAGAGTACATGGCGGTTCTGATTTTGAGGGAGACAGTAAGTCGGCCGTATGTAAGGTGAATAATCTGTCACAAGGCGATAATATCTTCTCTTGGACTGTAACTACAGCTAAGGGATGCTCAATGAGTGATGAGGTTATCATACGAAACAATAAGTTGAACATCTATGCTCAGGCAGGCAATGGCTTGATATGTGATGGTACGACTGAGGTTACGGGTACTATTGTGCCTCGAGGAGCTAAGGGTACTTGGTCTATAGTCGGTAAGGGCGAATTTGAGAATGCAAATGAGTCGACAACAATGTTGACCAACCTGAAGCAGGGCGAGAATACAATCAGATGGTCTATTGATCAGAATGGTTGCGTAAGTTCTGCTGACGTGACATTCATCAATAGTCAACCAGATCTTGCTACAGTGGAAGTTAATCCTGGTGAGTCGAGCGCAAGACTGGTTACGCCTGATATGTACTCACTGGATAGAGAAGGTCAGGAGACAGCATATAGATATGTAGTCTGCGGCACAGAGGTAACTCTACGAGGCAGCGATGTGTCAAAGGCTATTTTTGCTGATCAGTATGCTGAATGGGAGCGTGTCTCTGGTGGCTCGACTATTAGTGATATCCATTCTCAAGAGATTCATATTACCGATTTGACGAATGGTGATAACATATTCAGATATACTATAAAGAATGGCTCTTGCAAGAGCGTGGTAACTGTCAATATCTTCAATGCTCAATTGACCGTCGATGCAGGTAAGGATGATACATCATGTGATGGTACTTATACTTTCAATGCTTCAAGAGTACCTTATGGTTGTGAAGGTCATTGGACGTACGACAGAAGCGACAAGGCGAGTGATGCTACTATTGACAATATGTCAAGCCCTATGGCTAGGGTAACTGATCTCGGACGTGGCAAGAACAAGTTCACTTGGACTATTACCCAAGAGGGTTGTGTAAGCAGTGATGATGTTATCATTACCAATAATGCAGTGACACCTGCTACTGTTGAGGCAGATCAGACTGTTTGTGATGGTGAGACAACTTTGACTGGTAATTCAATCAATCCTAAGTTCGAACATGCTGAGTGGAGAGTTGTTGAGGGTCATGCAGATATTGATGACTTGACCGATCCAAGATCAGCAGCTAGAAACTTTGCTAGAGGCAAAAACGTCCTCAGATGGACTATTTCAAGCAACGAAGGTGGTTGTTCGTCTTACGCTAACTTGATCGTCATGAATAATGGCTTCGAGGTGGATGCTGGTCGTGACTTCCCTGTATGTTCTCCTCAGACTGAGGTAGTGGCTAAGGTGCCTAATATTAACGGTCTTTGGTCAGGTGAGTGGACTGGTGTTGCTGGCAAGGGTCAGTTCACATTCAGCGATCCTACAAACGTCAGGACAAACGTCGGTGGCCTCCAGTATGGTGACAATTACCTCGTTTGGTCGGTTACTACAAATAATGGTCATTGCGTATCGAGCGATACTATTATTATAAGTAACAATACTCCTAAGCTTGTATCTGATCTTTCTAATGAGTTCGCCGGTCCAGACCAGACTGATCTTACTGCCAACCACACGACAATGGCTGCTATAGCTGTTGCTGATGGATTCGGTCAAGGTTCTTGGTCTCTCGTTATGGGTGGCGGACATATTGATGAAAGTGAAGTTCATAATCCAAATGCGCAGATTACTCATCTCGCGCAAGGTACTTCTACTTTCCGTTGGACTGTACGTAACAAGGGTTGTGAGATATCAGACGATGTTAATATCACATTCGGCAGTGTGACAGCAGCTGAGGCTGGCGATAATGTCTATAACCTCTGTGGTGATGTCTATAAACTTAGCGCAAATGGTCCATTTAACGGTATCGGTCGTTGGAGAGTAATCGAAGGCGGTGGACAGTTTGATGATGTCTCTAATCCTAGAACATGGGTACGAGGTTTGAAACAGGGTAAGAACTTGTTCGAGTGGTCTATCACATACAACAGTGGTGTGATGAGAGATAGCGTTGAAATCTGGAACCTTACTGTAACAGATGCCTACGCTGGCGAAGACCGTACAATATGTTCTTATGAGTTCGACCTCCAGGGTAATGAACCTAAGGAGCGCCCATATGATATCGTTAAGATCGACGGTTCTGTTCAACATGTCGAAAGCTTCGTAGAGTGGAACCTCATATCAGGTGGTTGTTCATTCTCTGCTGAGGGCTTGCCTGCAGGTGTTAATCCGCGAAATCAGCGTTGTCCTGTAGTTGAAAATCTCATGCAGGGTGAGAACTCATTCATCTACCGTATCACAAATGGTGTCTGCGCAAGTACAGATACTATAACAATCAAGAATGATATGGCAGATAGAGCTACCGTCGTTGGTCAGGATAGTGTCCTCACTACTTGTGACGGTTCAATCCAACTTAACCCTAACTCTCCTACTTATGGTACAGGTTACTGGTTGGTTGCTAGTGGCGGTTCTGCTAAGTTCATTGATAACTATGCTTACGACCTCGGTCAGGGCGAAAATACATTGATCTGGCGTATCGAGACAGAGAAGGGTGGCTTGTGTAACTCAGAGGCTAAGGTGAAAGTCATTAACAATCAGCCATCTGAGGCTGATGCTGGACCTGATACTCCACTGACTGTCTGCGGTTCTACAAGTATTCTTTCAGGTAATAAGCCAATGTACTTTACTGAGGCATACTGGGAACTCATCGAAGGTGGTGGTAGATTTATGAACCCTGATACTACTGACACGGATAACCCATACGTGGATCGTGTGGTACTCCACAGAAACGATGGTACTGAGAATCAGACTCTGACTGTCAAGGGGCTTGCATTCGGTAAGAACAGATTCCGCTGGGTAATCAAGAATGAGGAGTGTATGACTTCTGATGAGGTGGTTCTTGATAATATCTATATCAAGTCTGAGGCTGGTGATGTGGCTCCTCTTTGTACAGATAGTGTACAATTGACAGCTAACAATCCTAATCCAGGTGTTGGCCGCTGGTCTATCAAGGCTGGTGAGGGTCGTGGCTCATTCGATAATCCAATAGACCCTCATACTATGGTTCGTAACCTTGGTAATGGTCGAAATGTACTTCTCTGGACTGTCAACTATCTCGATTGCCCATCTGTCGATTCTGTTGTCGTTATCAATAATATGGCGACACCAGCTAAGATTACAGGTGGCTTCCAGCAGTTGTGCGATGTGGATGCAACGATTCTCTCGGCAGGCGAACTTGCTATTGATGGAACAGGCGACTTCGTAGAGCGTGGTCACTGGGATATCGCAGAAGGCGGCGGTACGATTGTATTCCCTGATCAACCATCAACACCAGTACGTAATGTGCCGTTCAATAAGAATGGTAACCGTTACCGTTGGACTGTTACACGTGTCTACAAGGAAGCTGTGACTTGCGTATCTACTGCCGACGTTACGATAGAGTACAATAAGGTAAAAGCCAGCGCAGGCGTCGATCAGCAGATTTGTGACGACAAGACTGTGCTTCAGGCTAATGATCCTGGTTATGCAGTGGGTAGCTGGAGTATTATCGGTGCTGCTAGTGCAGGTATATTCGCAGAGCCGAATAATCCAAATACTAAGATTACTAACCTGGCTAGAGGTAAGAACATCCTCCGCTGGACTACTTCTTATAAGGGTTGTACCGACTTCGATGAGGTGGTTATTACTAATGGTAAGCCAAGTATACCTAATGCTGGCGGTTTGCAGACGTTGTGTTCTGATTTCACAACTCTTGATGCTTACAAGCCAGAGGTCGGCATAGGCGAGTGGGAAGTAATCATGGGTAAGGCTGAGTTTAAGGATAAGTATAATCCTCGTTCTTACGTGGATCTCGGTAAGGGCGAGAATGTATTCCGTTGGAAGGTAACTCAGAAGACGGCCTTTATGGTGGGCCTTGACGAGAATGGTGCTGAGCATTACGATACATTGACCTGTATCTTGTCTGATGATGTCCATATCCAGAACAATAAGCCGGATACACCTCAGGCTGGTACTGACGAGGCTATCTGTTCTAATGATTTCGAACTTAAGGCAGTAACTCCTACCTATGGTAATGGTATATGGACCATCGTAGAAGAGGGTGGTGGTAAGATCGAAGATCCTACATCGCCTCGTACTAAGATTTCTAACCTCGCTTACGGTAGAACAACTCTCGAATGGAAGGTTAGTGTGAATGGTATGTGTGCAGAGTCGGATAGGATAACGTTGACGAACTTCACACCGACGAACTCAGATGCCGGACCTGATGATAAGGATTGTAGTGATTGCCGCGTACTGGACGCTAATACTCCTATTATTGGTAAAGGTCACTGGGAGGTTGTCTCTGGTTCGTTGAACGATGCTTTGGGTAACCAGTCGTTCGCTAATCCTATCGATCCTAAGACTGAGGTTTGTAACTTGATATTCGGTGAGAATAAGTTCCTCTGGGTAATTGAGAATATCGGCACTTACGATGGTGCATCATTCAAGTGCCAGAGCATCGACACCGTTAGTGTATGGAATTTGATACCTGATATGGCTAAGGCTGGTGATGATATGATACGTTGTAAGAACAACACATTCATGAATGCTAATGAGCCAAGTATCGGTGTCGGTCAGTGGAGATTGCTGCAGGGCGAAGGCGAATTGGTGGATTCAACAGATGCCAAGACAGAGGTTATAAACCTCGGATATGGTGAGAATATCTTCCGATGGACAATTAGTTACGGCAACTGTATCACAGAGAGCGATATTGTCGTATACTGCCAGAAAGCTGATCCATACGCTGGTGAGAATGATATCACTTACCAAGATGAGTATATTCTCAATGCTGGTAACCCTGGTAAGCTTACCGGCTACTGGACATATCTGGGTTCTTCGAAGGATATCCACTTCAAGGATTCTACTGATTACCATACTCTGGTAACTGGTTTGAATCGTGGCGTGAATACTTTCCGTTGGACTATAAAGACTGACGATTGCGAGGTATTTGATGAGGTAAGTATTGTTTATAAGACAATACCTGTGGCTGGATTTACAATGGATGTTGAGAATGGTTGCTTCCCATTAACTGTAAGATTTACAGACGAATCGACAGAAGCATCTGAATATCATTGGGACTTCGGCGATGGTACGACATCAACAATTCGTAACCCAACCCATACCTATTTGCTCCCAGGTACGTATGAAGTAATATTACGAGTTCCTGGACCAGAGGGTAAGGTATCGACATTCTCAAGATTCGTTGAGTCGTACGATCATCCAGTGGCAAGCTTCGATGCTGCTCCTCAGTTGCTCTACTTGCCTGACGATAAGGTATACTTCGTCAACCATAGTGTTGATGCTACTAAGTATCTGTGGTCGTTCGGTGATGGTAGTACAAGTACGGATAAGAACCCATCTTACCAGTACGATAGGTCAGGACAGTATACTGTATCGCTCCGCGTTTGGAATGAATTCGGTTGTGAGAATGATACTACTAAGGAGAATTTCATTGAGGCTCGTCGAGGTGGCTTCATAGTATTCCCTAATAGTTTTGCTCCACGTGAGGATATTACAGGAAATAATAGTATCTTTAGCGTCAACGCAACGTTCCGACCAGTTTATCAGGATGTGGAGACATTCCATCTTGAGATATTCAACCGTTGGGGTCAGAAGGTATTCGAGACCGATGATATCAATAATGGTTGGGATGGTAAGTTTAATGGTGGTCTTGCTCCGGCTGGAATCTATGTCTGGGTTGCCCGAGGTCAATATACGAGTGGCAAGGGATACGATAAGTCGGGTCAGGTGTTGATTGTTAAGTAATAGTGGCCTTTATGAGGAATATAAATAGAATATTATTTATAGTCATAATACTGCTGAGTTTCGGGACATCCAGAGCTTCGGCTCAGGATGTATCCTACTCTCAGACGTATGAGGCTCCTATGTATATCAGCCCGTCGTTTACTGGTCTGACAAACGGTACTCGTATCGGGTTGAACTACCGTAATCAGTGGCCAGGTATCGGGAACGTGTTCCAGAATTATGCAATATCCGTTGATAATTTCTTCGAGGATTTCAATAGCGGCTTCGGATTGATGTGGCAATGCGATAATGAGGGCAAGGGTCTTGTAGTGGATCACGATGTGTCTCTCCTTTATGCGTATGAGTTCTCTATAGGAGCAGATATCTTCATCCGACCGGGTTTGTCCTTTCAGTTCGGTCAGCGTAAGTTGGATCAGAGCAAGATGGTCTCTTTTACTGATATTACATCTGATGGTCACTTCACTCCTGGCGGGTCTAGTATGGAAATTGAGCGCACGCGTAAGAGTCGTATAGATGCGGCAACAGGTGTCATGGCCTATAATGACGATTTCTGGGCTGGCGTTGCCTTCGATCACCTTATACAGCCTGATGCTTCATTTACGGATGTTTCTCAAAAAATAGGGCTGAAAACGACCGTATTTGCTGGATATCGTTTCACTTACGAACCCTCGTACAGGGGTAGTGAGCCTAAGACGGTGACTCTCGCCATGAATTACAAGCACCAGTATTCATACAATCAGTTGGAGTTGAGTGCTTTCTGGTATTATGCACCTATCGAGATAGGTGTTTCTTACCGTGGATTGTTCTTCAATGTGGCAGAGGAGTTGTCTAATAGAGATGCAATTATACCGACTATAGGTATTAATGTCGGTCCGCTTCGCGTGGGTTATTCTTATGATATGTCTATCAGCGACCTCTCTACATTCGGCAATGGTGCACATGAAATATCGTGCATATACCGTATTATACCTCCTAATGTGAAGAAACGCTCTTACAAGATGAAACCTGTTCCATGTTCTGAGCCTATTATGGGCTATAGCTATAATGCTAAGTCTTCTAAGAAACATGCAAAGAGAGTGGGTATCAGAAAGTAAACGGTCTGTCAACTTATTGCATTTCCCGAGTATTTATAGGGTGTCAACAAAAAATAGAGTGCGTGTCAAGGTTGTCTTGATACGCACTCTTTGCAATGGCTGCAACAATAAAACTTTAGATAACTCTCTTGTATCTTTTGCTTATACCTCTCTTAACACATCCTTAACGCTCCCTTAATACAGACATAACTTTGCACTTTATCGACAAACTAAATTATCTTCTGGTTATCTAAGTAAATCCATAAATCTGTATTTCCTGAAATAAGTTGACAACAAAATACAAATCGCGCCAAATCGTGCGCAATCGCGCCAAATCGTGCGCAATCGCGCCAAATCGCGCCAGAACGGGACAGCGCCGTTTGGGAACATAGTAACTTTGCATCGTATATGTTGATACCCAATTTGCTTATGTCAAACACTGTCTTTTGGATACATCCCTATCCGGTGTATTTAGCTTATTCAACACTTCGTGGAGATAGTAAAAAAGAAGAGGGTGTGTCGGAATTGACACACCCTCCTTGCCGTCTGTTTTATTTCTTCTTGAATAGGTTCTTTAGTTTGTCGGCAGCTTTTTGGACTTGCTCATTGTCCTTGAGTTTGTCTTTGACGATGTCTACGGCTTTGTCGACTACCTGATCCTTGACTTCTCCAACGATGGCTTTTTTAGCTGCGTCAAGGTCGATTGATACGTCTGGGTCTGTGAGCGTGCCGCCGATTGAAATGCCAAGTGGAATATCATCACCCTTGCTCCAAGTGCCAGCACTGATGCCGGCTTTCTGGATAATCTTGGCAAGGTCTTCACGGGAAGTTGGAATATCCAGCAAGTATGCCATAGTTTGGTCAAGACCTTGCTGTCCGCTGAATTGGGCCTGTTTGCCGAAGAGCTTCAACTTGAATGGGTCAACTACTATATTGCCGTCTTTGATGTTGAATTTGAGCCCGAAATCGTTAAATACCATGTTGTTCCACTTGTCGTCGTAGAGAATCTTGGTGACTTTCTTTTGAAAATCGGTGTCTTTCATGCCGAGTGACTCAGACGCAAGTGAACCCTTTCCTTGGATCGACTTCATGATTGGCGACATAGTGCTGTCAATATCTGCTACGATGTCAAGACCGATTGTGACTTTGCCGTGGGCTTTTTGAGCAATAGGCAAAAGTGAGTCTATGGTAGAGAAGGAGTTTGTCAGCTTGTTGATCTCAACGTCGTTCATGTCAATCTTCATGTTAATAAACGGATGAGATTCTTTGGCTGTATTGTATTTGCCGTTGAGGGCAATGGTACCGTCGCACATGTCAATCTTGAGGTTGCTCATGTCTGCAATGCCATCTTTGACTGCAATGGCGCCACGTACGTTCTTCATAGTGAGTTTGTCGTACAGGATAGTGCCGATTTCGGTATTGAAAGCGAAATTGATATTCTTAGGAATCAATACTACTTCTGCTGCTGTCGTGTCAACTTCAGCAACGGCTGTTGTGTCTGAGCTTGTCAGAGCCATAAGCTCGTTGGCATCTATTAGGGTACTCTTTAACTGTATGTTGCCTTTGATTGTGCCATCCTTGAGAATGTATGGAAGGTAATCCTTGACAGCTCCCTTTACACTGAAATCGCTCTTGCCTAATTTTACGTCGAGTGGGTCGAGTATTAATTGAGCAGGTGAGAAGTCAAGCTTTGCCTTTTCTACATCAACTCCGTTTGGCAGTGCTGAGCCTTCGAAATGGAACTTGTTGAGAGCTAATGTACCGTTAGCAATAACTTTCTCGTAGTCTTCTGACTCAATTGCCTTCATGTCTGATGCAACGTTGAGGTTTGCGTCAACAAGACCTGTTATGTTCATGCTGTCGAGAGGTATTGCATCCTTAAGAGAGCCAAGGTCAATCTTGCCAATAACTGAAGCATTGAACGTAGGGTTGGAAATAGGCTTTACTAGGTTTAGTTTTGCTTCAAATGGGTTGCTGCCTAAATCGAAGTGGAACTTGTTGACGTCAACGGTAGTCAAGTCGGCAGAGCCGCTAGGGTTGTTGATTGTTACGTCGACGTTGATATTGTTCAATGTCTTTGGGAGGTCAGGATACTTGACACTGGCATCATTGATTTTCAACGCTGCGTCAATGGCTGGAATATTCTCCATATCCTTATAGATGCCCTTAGCTATGACATATAGGTCAAATGCTCCCTTGGTCTGTAGTCCTTCGACGCTCTTGACGTATGCCTCAGGAATGAGCGACCATATAGTACTGAACTGTGTCTCTTTTGCCTGAAGCTTGAGGTCTGTTTCTATAGCAGAATCGTCGAGAAGCTGAACGTAACCGTCAAATGCCAATGGAATGCCTGCAAAATTGAGGGTATTCTCCTCGAAGGAGTATTTATTGTTGTTCAGGTCGGCGTTGATGATAGCATCAAAATCTACGCTTGCGTTCTTGAGGAGGGATGTCTTGTCCATCCAGAAGTTGAGCGATTTGATGTCAAGCGCGAGCTTGAGATTAGCAACATCCTTTACAAAGTCGCCGCTGAGCTCGAGGTCCAGACCTTTTACGTGAGCTGCCATCGGTGCAGTATGGTCAATGTAAGCCAAATCAGCATCTGTGACAGAGATGCGCTTTAGATTTAGTACTAATGGTGCAGATGTAGTGTCGACTGGCTCTTCGATAGATGTTGTGTCGGCAGTCATTACATCCCAGTTGGCGATACTGTCAGTTCCGATAATGCCACGGGCAATAGGATTGTCGAGGATAAGCTCGTTGACTTTTATATTGCCGCTGATAGCCTCCCAGACATCAATGTCTGCCTTGAATTTCTTTACGTACAGCAACGTGTCGCTCTCGAAATTACCTTTAGTCTTGACGAGAAGGTCGCTCAAACCTGCGCGCAAATCAGGGAAACTGCTGAAGATGGAAAGCGAAAAGCCGTCCCAGTCCACAGCAACTTTCTCTTGTGTGAATTCGCTGATCTTCTCTTTTGCGATGCCCTCGATCTTGTCGCTGAAAGCAAAAGGAACGATAAATACTATTGCTACTAATCCTAGTAGGATAGATCCAATGACTTTGAGTAATTTTTTCATTGCAGGGTGTTCTATGTTGTTATTCTTTCTTGATTAATTCGTTGTCTATCTCGATATAGGCCTTCACGCTTGACTCTGGAACGAATTTCCAGTTCTTGTATGAAGGTATCTCGATATCTTCTTTTTCTTGAAGGTCTTCAAGCGTTAGTCCACGCAGGTCTTTCAGGATACATTTTACCAGTCGTTTGTCGATTTCTTCTTTGCTCCAGCCTAGACCTTGAGTGAGATGACCGCCGCCGCCATTGAAGCGGTAGCTGTTAATCGCTATAATATACGTCTTTTTTAGGTCAAATGGAGCGCCGTTCATCATTGAGAGGATTTCTACTCTCTCTCCGAAAGGCTTGAAAGGATTGACAGTGTATCTGATGCCCGCAGCTGCGTCAAAGTTGAAAAACTCGTGCTTGATGCGGTTCTGTTCGTCAAGTAAAAGGATATGTCCTGTTTCAGATGGGTTGCTTATCCATTTGTTGTAGCTGTATTCCAGATAACGTCTGACTTCGTCGCCTGTCATTCTGATGGAGTTCAGTGTATTCTCGAATTTGTAGAGGTTGAACATATCTCCCACTGTCAAATCACCCTTTTCTATATTGGCATTAAGGCGTAAAGGGGCAGTGAAGCTGATGTCGGCTTCGGCGTGCTTCATCATGGTGCGGTGGAGGATGTCCATGAACTTGCAACTGCCGAATAGGGCTTTGTTGGAGTATATGTCTTCCTTGATAGTACCGACTATCTGCGATGAGTATTCTCTGATGGCTTTCTCCTGTGGTTCGAATTCGGCCATGTATTTGTCCGAAGGCTTCAAGTCTTCTGCAACTACTGTTCGTACATCGATTTTTGGTCTCTCGTTACCGTTGAAGTGCAATGTCAGGTGTCCCAGTTTGTGGGCGGCGGTGCCAGTGTCGACGAGTGGCAGCTTATGGCCTGACGGACTTGTGAGCATAGGTGTATAATATCTATGATCGTGACCTATAATGATGCAGTCGAATCCTTCTACTCGTTCGCCAACCAAGAGGGAGGCGTTTTCATTCTTGTATGTGTCTGCCGTCTGATTGCCATAGGTGTAGTCATATCCAGAGTGGAAAAGACCAATTACGGCATCTGGCTTTTCGTTTTTCTTGACGTAGTCCATCCATTTTTGGGCCGACTCGATCATATCTTCGAAATCCATGCCTTCCCAATATTTCTCCTGAAGCCAGAATGGGATGTGAGGAGTGATGAGTCCAATAATAGCTATACGTCGTCCTCCTCTTTCGATAATGGTATATGGCTTGAAATATGGGTCCCCACTGTCCTTGTATATGGCATTGCCAGCTAGGACAGGCATTTTCATTTGGGCGAATACCTTGTCGTAGACGTTGTGGCCAGTCTCTATGTCGTGGTTGCCAACGCATACAGCGTCGTATTGCATATAATTATATATGTCTGCAAGCACATGGTTTGATACGGTGTCTACAAAATTGTAGTAATATACTGCGGGTGTGCCTTGAAGCATATCTCCTGCATCGACTAGGATCACATTATCGGATGTGTCACGTACTTGCTCTATATATGTTGCTACTTGAGCAAGGCTATGCTTGGTTGGTTGCCCAGTTATGTAATTATATGGGAATAGCGAGCCGTGTATATCTGTAGTGCAGATGAGCTCGACAGTAGTCTCTGTCGGAGCACAGGCACATAGTAGAACCAGACAACTGATAAGTGCAGTTGTTATCGTATTGAAGCGTTTTTTCATAGAAGCATATGCTATGTTTCGATGGTGCTTTTACGATATCAAGAGATGGAATGTTACACGATTTCTGGCGAAAAGACATAAAAAAAGGCTCCGTTTCCCAACGCAGCCTTAACGCGAATATTTAGTTAGTCTATGCACACAACTATTGTTGTTACTGATGCAAAGTTCAGCATTATTTGTCTAACGGGTTTTCTCGTTCGTTACAAATACATTTGATTTTGTGTCATTTGTGATTTTTTAGAGAGTATGAGCAGAATGAGAGATAGTTGTCTAATTGTCTGTATTACAATGTTTTTTATTGTCTATGTTACAAGGAGAAAAGTTTTTGCTCTGGAATAATGGCAGCTTTAGTCGCTGAAAATGAGAACGTAGATGTCTGAGCCTTTGCAGGTCGTATTGAGGTCCTATGATGCCTATATGCTGCCTATATAGAGTGTCCTTGTTGCTCGCAGTTTTTTATAAAACGCAACAGGAATAATGTCAGGTATAGAGGAAATAGAAAAGAGGCTGTGTCGGTATTTTGACACAGCCTCTTTTTGTGAGCTATAATGTTAATATCGATTATTCCTTGTAGCGCTTGTTGAGGATGTTGATAACATCTTCTGTGATATCTACGCCTGGAGCGCTGTAGAGAACATTGTTGTTCATTACGCTGTTAGCGATGATGAGGCTGTAGCGGCCGTTTGCATACTCCTTGAGGAAATTTGAAAGAGTATCGTTAAGCTGCTTGCTGAGGCTAGCCTCGAGTTCTGCCAACTCCTGTGAGAGCTTTGCGTCGAGAACCTGCATCTCCTTCTGGTACTCCTGTTCCTTCTCCTGAAGCTTTTGCTGTTCCTTCTGGAGCTTAGCCTGTGCTTCCTGAGCTCGCTCGAGTGATGTGAAAGAGTTGTACTGTACCTTGCGCTGGAAATCCTCTGCGTTTGCCTGGAATGCCTGTGCCTTTGCGTTAAATGCTGTCTGGAGTTCGTTTACTTTCTGACGGAATGAAGCCTCTGCCGACTCTCTCTTGTCCATCATCTGATCGCTGAGTTTGATGGCAAGCTTGTAGTTTCTCATCAAGCTGTCAACATTTACGAATGCAACATTGCATCCAGAGTTGCCAGCCAAAACTGCTGCCTGCTGTGGTGCCTGATTGGCACAAGCCGTGAAGATAAGTCCAGCAACGAGACCTACTCCAAGTGACTTAAAGATATTCTTCATTGTATAAGTAATTTTTGACTAATTGTATGTGCTGAGTGACCGATATAGTCTATACCTGATTTCACCAAAGCGGCGCAAAGGTAGTAAATATATTTTAACATAGGTAATAACGTGTGTATTTTTTGCTTTAGGCGATCGGTAAGGATGCTGATATGTGTTTAGTTTTGTTTTTAGAATGTGCTTTGTGTTAGCTAATTTTTATTTGTGCGTATCATAATTCTTTTCCGTACGTTACATGAAAGATTCTTAATCGTTTGATATACAGCTGAATTTTCGTTTTGTAAAAAGTTGTACTCATGAAGCTGTATAATTCACATTAGTTAACGAATAGAAAACAAATGGTAACGTACGTGAAAAGGGGTTACGGGTAAAGTAGCGAACTTTGTACCCGATAAAAATATTGTTGAGGACCTAATAATCGAGCTAGCAAAAAGAATAAGAACTAAAAAAGAACAGAAAAAAGCCGACGAAACGCAAGTGTGAAGGGGGTTATCTTGTGGTTTCGGAGGACAAAAACAATTAACTAACAAAAATAACCTCTGAATAATCATCAAACAAAAACTATGCAAAGACTAAATGAAGGATGGTTTAGCACTATTCGTCGCCGTTTTGCTGCGTTCTGTGTAGTTGCTCTAGGAGTGGCTGCAGTAGCAATGGCTCAGAATAAAGTAACCATCAAAGGAAAAGTAGTCGATGGTACTGGAGAAATACTTCCAGGCGTATCAGTTGTTGTTAGTGGTACCACAATCGGTACCGTAACTGATTTCGACGGTAACTATTCCCTATCAGTTCCAGTTGGTGCTAATGTTGAGTTTTCGTTTATCGGTTTCGATAACAAGAACATAACAGTAGCTGCTGGACAAACTGTCTACGACGTGAAGATGGATGACTCTTCTCAAGAATTGGAAGAGCTCATTGTCGTAGGTTATGGACAACAGAAAAAAGCATCAGTCGTTGGTGCGATTACCCAAACAACAGGCGAAGTTCTTGAACGCGCAGCAGGTATTTCAGATATCGGTGCAGCATTGACAGGTAACCTCCCAGGTGTTGTTACTTACCAGAGTACTGGTATGCCAGGTGAGGAAGAGCCTAGGATCGTTATTCGTGGTCAAAGTACTATGAATTTTACAGATCCTCTCGTACTCGTCGATGGTATCGAGCGTAAGATGAGTTCTGTAGATATGTCATCTGTTGCTACAATCTCTGTACTTAAGGATGCATCTGCTACTGCCGTATATGGTGTGAAGGGTGCCAATGGTGTAATCCTCATTACAACAAAGCGTGGTAAGGAGGGTAGGGCTCAGGTAAATGTTTCTGGTGAGGCTATCATGAAGATGGTTTCAAAACTTCCAGGTAAGCTTGATTCATACGATGCTCTCATGGCGCGCAACGTTGCTATTGAGCATGAGATGAATGTAAATCCAGCTGCATGGGAGATGGTGAACTCTCAGGCATTTATCGATATGTATCGCAATCAGACATCTTTGGAGCAGAAGGAGCGTTTCGCAAATGTAGACTGGCAGGATGAACTCTTCAGAAAGCGTGCTATGGCTTACAAGGCTAATGTGAACGTATCTGGTGGTACAAAGTTCGTTCGTTACTTTGCTGCTGCAGACTATATAAACGAAGGCGATATGTTCAAGCAGTTTGATTCAGACCGTGGCTATAAGGCTGGTTTTGGCTTTAACAAGATCAGTCTCCGTTCAAACCTTGACTTCAACTTGACTCCTACTACTGTATTCAAGGTTGGTCTCGCTGGCTCAACAGGTATCAAGAAGTCTAATCTTGGTGGTGTAGGTAATATTGGTGACTGGGGTCTTGCTCAGAAGTGGGCTGGTGCGTATAATATTGCTCCAGACGTATTCCTTTATAAGTACTCTGATGGTACTTGGGGTTATTACCCACAGAAGGCAAATGTATCAAACTCTCCAGAGGGTATTGCTCTCGGCGGTATCACAAAGACAGTAGAGACATCTATTTCATCCGACTTCGTATTGGAGCAGGATTTGAAGATGCTTCTCGAGGGTTTGACTTTCCGTGCATCAATTTCTTGGGATAACAACTTCAGCAATTCTGCTTACGAGATTTCAGACCTTTACCATGATCCACAACGTAAGTGGATTGATCCTTATACAGGTAAGGTTACTTTGCAGCAGAATACAGAGAGATACAACCAGTTTGACTATGCTGCTGGTATCCGTTGGACAACAGGTGGCGGTTCTGCTAACTACGTAAAGCGTAACTTGAACTATCAGTTCCAGGTGTTCTATGGTAACAAGTTCAACGATGTTCATAATCTCACAGCGATGGGCTTGTTCCAACGCCAGCAGATGTATTCTAGCAATACAGTTTGGGATATGGGCGGTTATAAGATCCCTTCTTATCGTCAGGACTTTGTATACCGTTTGACATACGACTTCGCATCAAAGTACTTTATTGAGTACAACGGTGCCTACAACGGTACAGAGAAGTTCTCTAAAGATTACCGAATGGATCTCTTCCACTCTGGCGCTCTTGGTTGGTCTATCATAGAGGAGCCTTTCATGGCTAGCCTCAAGGAGAAGAAGATTATCGACTTGTTGAAGTTGCGTGTATCATACGGTGAAATTGGTGATGATGTTGCTGCTCCTCGTTTCGCATTTCAGACAAAGATTGAGACAGGTGGTACTACAATCATGGGTGAAAACAATGGTGACCGTAGCGGCTACGACTGGTACAAAGAAGGAACCGTTGGTAACGCAGATACTCACTGGGAGGTAGTTCGTAAGTTGAACTTCGGTCTCGACTACTCTTTCCTCGATGGCCTCATTGCCGGTAGTGTTGATTTCTTTAAGGATAAGCGTTCTGATGTGTATGTCACAGCAAGTGAACGCGCTACACCAGCATATTTCGGTCAACCTGCAGTAGCTGCCAACATTGGTAAAATTGACAACAAGGGTTACGAAATTGAGTTGCGTCTTAATAAGGTATTCGATAATGGCGTTCGCGTATGGTCAAACATGAACTATACTCATGCTGAGAATACTATTAAGAAGGTTGACGATGCTCAGCTTCTCGCATCTTATCGTAAGAGAGCAGGCTATTCAATTGGTCAGACAAGAACTCTTATCAGCAAGGATTTCATGCAGACATACGACGACATTTATGCAAGTCCAAAGTATGATGTAAATGATCAGGATAAGTTGCCAGGCGACTATTATGTAGTTGACTTCAATGGTGATGGTAAGGTAGACCAGAACGATAATGCGCCTTGGGGCTACTCAGGTATTCCTCAGAATACATACAACGTGACATTGGGAACAGACTGGAATGGTTGGAGTTTCAATGTTCAGTTCTATGGCGTAAGCAATGTATCTCGTGAGGTTGGTCTTACATCATTCGGCAACCAGCTTAACAACGTATACGATACAGGTACATGGTGGTCAGATGACCACAAGGGTGCTGAAGTCGTAACTCCAAGATGGGGTTCACAACAGTATACAACTGGTACACAGAACTGGTATGATGGTTCTTATTTCCGTTTGAAGAATACAGAACTTTCATATACATTCAAGAAGATTGAAGCTGGTAGCGCTACATTCAAAGATGTTAAGATCTTCGTCGGTGGTAACAACCTTTGGGTATGGACAAAGATGCCTGATGACCGTGAGTCAAACTTCGCAGGTGCTTCAAACCAGGGTCAGTATCCAACAGTTAAGCGTGTTAATTTCGGTTTGAGATTCTCATTATAATGCAAGCAATGAAAAGTATATATAAATCATTATTCGTCGCTTTGACAGCAGCTTTCGCTCTTGGTAGTCTCACATCGTGTGAGGATTACCTTGATAAGGAGCCAGAGTCAGACTTGACTCTCGAAGAGGCGTTAAAGGACTTCAATAACTTCCAGGGCTTTGTTGAGCAGATATACAACTGTATACCTCACAAGACAACAAACTACTGGAATACAACATTCAACTGGGGTGAAGATGAGATTCTTTCAGCAAATAATGCTGACTTCTATGTAACACCACAGATGGATAAGGGTGACTTCAAGGCATACTACACTGCTTGGGGTGGTAACCTTAGCTACCTTTATGGTGCAAGTGATAAGAACAGTAACGGCCGTTTCAACCACCATATCTGGAACGATTCTTGGTATTGTATCCGTAAGGCCAATCTCGGTCTCGAGAATATGGATCTCATGATCAATGCAACAAAGGAGGAGCGCGACTTGATTAAGGGTCAGCTTTTGTTCTTCCGCGGTTGGTGGTATGAGGAGTTGATGGTTTGGTTCGGTGGTCTTCCATACCTCGAGCGTGTGCCAGGTGCATCTGAGGTGCTTAGAGATCCACGACTCTCTTTCCAGGAGTGTGCATTGAAGGCTGCAGATGACTTCAAGGCAGCTGCTGAACTTTTGCCAGACAACTGGGATAAGACAACAGTAGGTAAGAATACTCTCGGTAAGAATGGTCTTCGTATCACAAAGGCTACAGCTCTTGCTTACGCAGGTAAGGTTCTCCTTTGGGCAGCAAGTCCTCTTGCTGAGAATGGTGCTCAGACAGGTGGCGCTAAGACATACGCTTATAATGAAGGCTATGCAAAGCAGGCTGCTGAGATTCTTGGTAAGGTAATTGAGCAGTCAGAATCAGGTGTTGCTCCTTATCAACTTGCTGAGTATTATGACGCTGAGGATTTCAATGCACTTTACAATCACGATCGTACAGCGACAACAAACTCGAACTATTCCGACATTTTCTACACAATCAAGCAAGGCTTCAAGCAGCCTGGTACTGTAGAGGCAATGATGAGAGGTTCTCAGTTCGATCAGCCAAATGATGCTCGTTGGGGTTTCGCTACAAGCTGGGGCTCTAATGTCGATGGTTTGTTCTTTGGCGCTATGGTTCAGATGCCAACAGCAAACTATGTAAACTATGCTTACGGTATGGCGAATGGTGAGCCTGCTTACATCGTTGAGAACGGAGAGTTGAAGGTTAACCCTGAGAGTGGTTTCGATCCAACACATCCATTCAAGAACCGTGACCCACGTTTCTACCATGATATCGTATTTGACGGTGAGATGTATATTAATGGTACTCCAACAGGTTTTGAGAACCAGAAGTATGCTACTCTCGCAACAGGTGGTGTTATGCGTGATGTAACAAGCGGTAGCCGTACAGGTTACTTCTGTCAGAAACTTGTTCCTCACACAGGTAACAAGGTAGATAAGGTAACAGACGACTGGGGTACTGGTTTCAGAAGCTATTTGCCATATATGCGTCTCGCTGATGTATACCTGATGTATGCTGAGGCTGGTGCAGCTGCTGGAGGTGCTTCATATAAGGCTTCATCAAGTTCTCTTACAGCTGAGGATGCTATCAACACACTCCGCGACCGTGTTGGTGCTGGTCACGTTAATGCTAAGTATACTAGTAACAAGAATGCTTTCATGGACGAGGTTCGTCGTGAGCGCGCTTGTGAGCTTGCATTCGAAGGTTTCCGTTTCAATGACCTTCAGCGTTGGTTGCTCTTGACAGAGGCTCCATACACTAATAAGACATCGCAGGAGTTTACTCGTGTGAATGATAATAGTTGGTATGAGAAGAACGATCAGGACCCTCGTGAGGCTGAGGTAAAGAACTGGCGTGAGGAGAAGATTCTTACACGTAACTTCAGTGCAAAGCACTATTGGTTCCCAATACTTGAGAGTGAAGTATACATCTATGAAGACTTCGCTCAGAATCCAGGTTGGTAATAACGACTTCACATAGTAGAGATTATGAATTACAATAAATATAAATATCTCGTAGCAGCTTTATGCGCTGCAAATGCGACGATGGCAACAGCTCAAGAAGAGTCAGCTGTGGCCGATACTCTCGTGCAGCAGTCGAAGGTGCAGTTGGCTTACCGCGAGGCAGCAGCTAGTGACGTTCTGGTTGGTGCAGCATCAGTCAACTACAAGGAGGTTGTCGAGAAGGATTATATGTCATATCCATTGACAGACCTTGACGCATTCGTCCCAGGCGGTACAGCAACATGGGGTGGTTCATACATCGTTTTCATTGATGGTGTGCCTCGTCCAGTAAATAATATCAAGGCTGATGAGATTGAGTCTATCTCATTCCTCAAGGGTGGTGCTGCAGTAGCACTTTACGGTAGCCATGCATCTAAGGGTGCTTTGTTGATTACTACAAAGCGTGGTAAGCAAGGTGATATCAGCATCAAGGCTCGTGTTAATACAGGTGTTAATGTTGCAATATCTTATCCAGAGTATGTTGGTTCTGCAGAGTATATGACACTCTACAACCAGGCTCGTAAGAATGATGGCCTAGATCCATTGTATTCAGCAACAGATATCTATAACTATGGTTCTGGTAACAATCCATACCGTTATCCAAATGTTAACTTCTACTCTTCTGATTACATCAAGAAGACTTACAACAGATCTGATGTAACAGCAGAGATTGAAGGCGGTAGTGATCGTGCTCAGTACTATACAAACATCAGCTACTACCGTGAGGGTTCTTACTTCAAGGTAGGTAAGGCTAAGGATAGCTATACTGACCGTTTCAATGTACGTGGTAATGTTGATATCAACATCTCTGACTACATCAAGAGCTATGTAGATGCTAACATCACATTCTACCGTGGTGGCGGTTATAGCGCTAGCAACAATTTCTGGAATGCAGCAGCGACCTTCCGTCCAAACCGTTTTTCTCCATTTATTCCTACAAAGTATGTTGATGAGAATGCATCAGGTGCACTTGCTGAAATTGCAGCATCAAACAACATCATAAACGGTCAGTTTATCGTAGGTTCAAATTTGGAGGAGGAGCGTACAAATGCAATCGCTGACTTGTATGTTTCGGGTGAGTCTACTTCACATTACCGTAAGTTGCAGTTCGAGACAGGTCTTGATATAGATCTCTCTCCACTCGCTGAGGGCTTGTCTTTCCATACACAGTTTGCTATGGACTTTGCAACTGAGTATAACGAGTCAATGCATGATACCTACAAGGCATTTGATCCAATCTGGTCAAACTACAATGGTAAGGATGTTATCATAGGTTTCAAGGATACAGGTACACAGGACGTTCACTCAGGTGAAACAAATATTTCAGCTCGCGCTAGTGACCAGACTTATGCTTTCGACGCACGTTTCAACTATGATCGTTCTTTCGATGACCATAGTATCGGTGGTGTTGTTCTTGCCCGCGGTTTCCAGTACAGAGTTACAGGTCAGTATCACTCTGAGAGTGATGCCAGCCTCGGCCTCAACTTGCATTATGATTTTGCAAAGCGTTACTTCCTTGATGCTTCAGCATCAGTTGTTCACACTGCAAAATTGGCAGAGGGTCACCGTAATGCTTTCTCTCCATCGGTTTCTCTCGGTTGGAACTTGGCTAAGGAGTCGTTCCTTGAGGATGGCTTGTTCAATAACTTGACATTGAGTGTCAGCGCAAGTAACCTTGCTAACGATACAGATATCGAGAGCTACAGTATGTATGTAGGTACCTATACTTTGGATGGCGCTTGGTGGGCATGGACCGACCAGAGCCAGCAGTCTACAGTATCTAAACTCGGTGCAAATGATGACCTCGATTTCATCAGAAACAAGGAAATCGCTGTAGGCTTGAAGGGTGGTATTCTCAACAATATGTTCACTTTTGATTTGTCTGCATTCCGCAACAGTCAGGAGGGTCTTATCATCACTTCAGGTACAACAATGCCAGAGTACATGATGTCATACTATCCTAACTCATCATTCATCCCATACATCAACTACAACGAGAACCTTCGTAAGGGTATTGAGTTCGCTCTCGGGTATAACAAGAATATCGGTGAGGTTCAACTTAATGCTACTGTCACAGGTATGTTGACAACAAATGAGGCTACCAAGCGTGATGATAGTACAGTAGAGTTCGACTACCAGAAGCGTCAGGGTAAGTTCATCAATGGTATGTGGGGTTATGAGTGCCTTGGTTTCTTCCAGTCAGAAGATGAGATTAAGAACTCACCATCTCAGACATACTTCGGTCAGTCTACTATTAAGCCAGGTGATCTCAAGTATAAGGATCAGAATGGTGATGGTAAGATCGACGAGAAGGATACTATTGAGCTTGGTCGTTGGGATTCTCCATTTGAGTATGGTATCGGTTTGACAGCTAAGTACAAGGGCTTCACACTCTTCGCTACAGGTTGGGGTGTTGCTGGTGGCTTGAATTCAAAGAACACAACATACTACAATATGTCAGGTGACGACAAGTATTCAGTAATGGCTCGCGAGACATGGACAAAGGAGACAGCATCCTCAGCAACATTGCCACGTTTGACAACTTCTACAGCTTCAAACAATACGGCATCGTCTGATTTCTGGACATTCAAGAACAATGTATTCCGTTTGTCTAAGGTTCAGCTTACATACGACTTCCCATCGACATTGTTTGAGGGTAACAAGATTCTTCATGAGGCTCAGGTATACGTAAGCGGTTCAAACCTTCTTACAATATCTAAGGAGCGTGAGTATATGGAGATGAATGTTGGTAGCGCACCACAGTCTCGTTTCTATAATCTTGGTGTAAAGGTTACATTCTAATTAATTAGAGAATTATGAAAAGCAAAAATTTCATATTGGCTGTGATGCTTGGTTCTGCCCTCGTTGCGTGTGATGACGTATTCGAGCCAGCAATTGAGAACACAATGGACATCACATCCATTCATTCAGACCCTTCTATGGCTATGGGATTGCTAGGTAACGCCTACGTTCTTCTGCCATACGATGGTACTCCAAACACTGACCTTGCAACAGATGATGCTGTATCTAACATAGCATCAAACAGCTACCGTCAGATGGCTGGTGGTTCATGGACTAGCAACTCTAACCCAGTGTCTCGTTGGAGAAACTGTTATCATGCTATTCAGTATGTTAACCTTCTTCTTGAGCAGTGTGATGATGTTGCTTGGGCGTCTACCCCAACTCTAAATACACTTTTCAATGACCAGATGAAGGGTTCATGCTATGCTATGCGTGGTATGTATCATTTCTACCTCCTTCAGGTTCATGCGGGTTATGTAGGCAGCACTCTTATGGGTGTTCCATATCACACTGCTTCTGAGGATGCTACCAGCAACTTTAATCAGGCACGTTTGACATATGCTCAGACAATTGCTAAGATTAATGAGGACTTTGATATGGCACTTTCGCTTCTTCCTGATCATTTCGGTGATATCAATTCTGAGGATCAGGTTCCTGCAAAGTATAAGTCAATTGGTGCTACAATGAGTGAGTACAACCGTGCTTTCGGTAGCCACCATAAGGGTAAGATTGATGCAGCTATCATCGGTGCTATCCGTGCTCAGATGGACCTTATGTCTGCCAGCCCTGCTTACGCAGAGTCAGGTGTGACATATGCTCAGGCTGCTAAGTCTCTTGCTGATGTACTTAAGTCAACAGTAGGTGGTATCGCAGGTTTGGACCCAACAGGTCACACTTGGTTCGCCAATACAGCCGATATTGATAAGTTGGCTTCTGATGCAAATCCTAAAGAGATTCTTTGGCGTAGTGGTAACGCTCAGAACAATGATATCGAGATGGATAACTTCCCACCATCATTGTTCGGTAAGGGTCGTGTTAATCCAACACAGAACCTTGTTGATGCTTATCCTATGGCAAATGGTTATCCTATCACAGATGCTAAGTCTGGTTATGATCCAAAGAATCCATACGTAGGTCGTGATCCACGTTTCTATGCTGCTATTCTTTACAATGGCGCTAAGCAAGGTGTACAGGATACAGAGATAGATATGACTGTCAACTCTACAACAAAGGACGGTCTTAACAAGGAGAACGAGTATTCTACACGTACTGGTTATTATTTGCGAAAGCTCACTCGTGCAGATGTTAACTGTAACTCTTCAAATGCTACTACACAGAAGCGTTATACACCACGTATTCGTTTCACAGAGTTGTTCCTTGGCTATGCTGAGGCTGCAAATGAGGCTTATGGTCCAACAGCTGACGGTGGCAATGGCATGAGCGCTTATGACGTAATCAAAGCTATCCGTAATCGTGCACTTGGTATCGAAAACGATGAGTATCTTGAGAGCATTAAGGATAACAAGGATGCTATGCGCGAGCTTATCCGCAACGAGCGTCGTCTTGAGTTCGCTTTCGAGAACAAGAGATTCTGGGATTTGCGTCGTTGGAAGGTTGATCTCAGCAAGCTTAACGAGCCAGCACGTGGCGTGAAGATTACTGCTGCTAATGGTGAGTATACATACGAGTATTTCGATGTTGATTCACGTGATTTCGCAGATTACCAGTATTATGGCCCTATTCCTTACGGCGAATGTCAGAAGTTCTCTGCACTCGAGCAGAATCAGGGTTGGTAATATATAGTAGAAACAAAGGTGAGTCCTATATAACGATTACTCACCGAGCTAATAAATAATATAGAACTCACTTTTAAACAGAAAAAAGAAGATGAAACTAAATAACAAACTGATAGCTCTTGCAATGTCTGCGGCAACTTTGTCGCTAGTGTCTTGTGAGAATCAGGATATCGACTTCCCTGACTATGAGGGTGGTGTTTCTGTATACTTCCCATATCAGACTCCAGTTCGTACTATTGTATTGGGTTCTGATGAGTATGACACAACTCTTGACAAGGAGCACAAGTGTTTGATATCAGCAACAATGGGTGGCGCATACAAAGGTCGTAACATAACAATCGATGTTGCAGTTGATGAATCCCTCTGCAATAACCTCGTTAGTGCGGCTACTGGTGAGGCTGTAAAGGCTATGCCATCTAATTATTATAATCTTTCTAGCAATCAGATTGCTTTCAAGGGCAAGCAGACAGGTTCAGTAGAGGTTCAGCTTGCAGATGCTTTCTTCGCAGATCCAGCTTCTGTAGCTAACACTTATGTGATTCCTCTTGTAATGAAGAATCAGACTGGTGCAGACCGCATTCTTGCTGGCGAATATGATGGTAGCGCTGCTCCATCTCGTACAGATGTCGATGCTTGGAAGGTAACACCAAAGGACTATGTTCTTTACTGTGTAAAGTATAAGAACAAGTATGATGCATTCTTCTCACGTTGTGGCAAATATGCATTGAATGGTGCTGCTGCTGTTCAGATTCCAGCTGAGTCTGATGCTAAGTTTGAGGGCCATTTTGATCCAGTTGTTGATGGTAAGGAGTGTAACACAGTGTCAATGTCTATGAATACCGTTAAGTATGCTGTAGATCACACTGTAAATGGCACTCAAATCAAATGTGAGCTTCTTCTTACCTTTGAGGGTGACGCATGTAAAGTATCATCACTTACCGATGGCGTAACAGCAACTGGTAATGGTGTGTTCACACCAAATGGTGCCAAGAAGGCATGGGGCAACAAAGATCGTGACCATCTTACACTCAACTACACACTCGCTAGCGGTGACAACACTTTGTCATGTGACGAAAGCCTCGTTTGGATCCGTAGTGGTGTAAAGCTTGAGGAGCTTGATGTTAAATATGTTGCAGAATAATAATCTAATAATTCTTAAGCAATGAAATACAGTTTATATATAACTGCATTGGCAATGGGAGCCCTCGTGGCTTCCTGTGCTGATGAGATCGATCAGAAATATATTGTAGAGAAGCCTAAGGATTTGGCAATGTACGATTACTTGAACGATTACGCTCCTCTTAAGGAATATGTTGATCGCGCAAAGTTGCCAAACTTCAAGGTTGGTGCAGCTCTCGAAGCAGCCGAGTTCAATAATGGCGGTCTCTTGTCTATGGTAGCTAAGAGTAACTTCGACGAAATCGTTGCTGGTAACGCTATGAAAATGGCATCTGTTGTCAATAATGAAGGTAACATGGATTTCGGTACCGTGCAGGCTTTCGTAGAGGCAGCAGAAGAAAGTGGTCTTACTGTTTTCGGTCACACATTGGCTTGGCACTCTCAGCAACCTACTACATGGTTGAATTCGCTTCTTGCAGATAAGCCAGATCCAAACTGGACAGGAGAGCCAGAAGGCCCAGAAGCAGTTGCCTTCCCAGAAGGTACACTTTATGGTATAGACTATAGAAAGTATGGTGCATTCCCATTCTATGTTATGGGTTACACGCCAGACTTTTCACAAGGTTTGATGATGACAGCGAAACCTGCTGATGCTGGATGGTATCAGTATTTTGCTGCTGATGGTATCGATACAAGTGCTGGCGAAGAGTATACAGTCACAGTATATGCGAAGGCTTCTCAATCAGCAACATTCAACGTCAACATGGGTTGGGGTTGGGGAGAAGGCGAACAAGCTTCTTCTCAGATTACTATAGGAACAGAGTGGGGTGAGTACTCTGCTAAGTTCACTGGCGTAAAGGGTGACAAGTGCAATGTCGTAATGCAGCCAGGTGGTAATTCCGCTTCAATTGACTATGCATGGCTGGTTGTCGATAAAACATCTGACGCTAAGTCACCATACATAACAGCTAATAAAGGCGGTTACTTGAAGGCTGGTGTGGTATATCCTACATATACTGCATTCGAGAACAAGCTCAGCAATTGTGACGGAACAGCAGAGTCTTCAAATCTTATTGCTCGTGTCCATGGCGCTGATGACGTAAACGCTCCTATTGAGAATGGCGCATACGTAGTTCATGCTACAGCAAAGGTAGCAGACGCATGGGATAACCAGTTCTTCATTACATCAGAGTATAAGTGGACTGCAGGTGAGAAGGCATATATCTCATTCGATTACAAGGCAACTACAGATGCAAAGGCATCTACACAGTGTCATGCGGCTCCTGGCGGTTATATTCACTGGGCAGCTATTGGAGATGTGAACTTCACGACAGAATGGCAGACATTCACAAAGGAGTTTACGATTCCTTCTGAGTGTGATGGTAAGGATATGCAGTCAATTGCATTCAACTTGAATGAGTTTGAGGGTGCTAATGACTATATGTTCAAGAATGTTGTATGGTCTGCAGGTTCAGAGCGTCATACCCTTGTTCCAAACTACGGTTGCGAAGGTGATGATATGTCAGGTTTTATCGTAAAGGAGGATCGTGGTGCTGTAGCAGAGGCTTCAGCTGCGAACTTGGCAGACGACGGCAAGGGCGGCAAGTGTATTGTTGTTCATGCTGGTGCTATGGTTGAGTACGCATGGGATTCGCAGTTCTGGATTAATACACCTATCGCTGTATTTGATGGTGGTGAGAAGTGTAAGATTTCATTCCGTTACAAGGCTGATAAGCCTGCAAAGGCATCTACACAGTGCCATGCAGATGCAGGCGCATATATTCACTGGCAAGCTATTGGAGATGTAAACTTCACTACAGAATGGCAGACATTCGTTTGGGAAGGTGCAATTCCTGCTGAGTGTGCTGGCAAGGGTATGCATACTATCGCATTTAACTTGAACGAGTTCGCAGAGGCAAATAATTACTACTTCGACGATATCGCATGGGAGTGTGAGGAACTTACTGAGGAGCCAGAGGTTCCAGTAGCACCATTTATTCCATTGACTGCAGAGGAGAAGAAGGATACTTTGACTTGGGCTATGGATAAGTGGATCAACGGTATGATCAAGGCTACAAACGGTAAGGTTAAGGCTTGGGATCTTGTTAATGAGGCTGTTTCAGGTGGCGGTAATGTAGGTGACGGTTATTATGACCTTCAGACTGCAAATGGCAATGATGCAGACTTCTTCTGGCAGGATTACCTCGGTAACATCGACTACGTTGTTATCGCTGAAAAGGCAGCTCGTAAGGCTTATGCTGAAATCGAGGGCACTAACCCTAACGACCTTAAGCTCTTCGTTAACGACTACAACCTTGAGTCTACATGGGATGACTTGAAGAAGGTTAAGTCATACGTTAAGTACTGGATCCCTGAATGGGAGAAGGCAGGCGCTAAGATCGATGGTATCGGCAGCCAGATGCACGTAAGCTATAGCGAAAACGCTGAGGCTCAAGCATGGCAGGAGAACCGAATCGTTGAGATGTTCAAGATTATGGCTTCTTCAGGCAAGTTGGTTCGTGTATCAGAGCTTGATATGTGCTATAAGAATGCAAATAACGAGGAACTTGAGGGCGAGCTTACATACGAGCAGAAGCAGAAGTTGGCTGAGTTCTACAACTTCATCGTTAAGGCATATATGGAGAACGTTCCTGCTGCTCAGCAGTACGGTATTACTCAATGGTGTATCACAGACGCACCAGCAGCTAAGAGCTGGAGACACAAGACAATCGGTGGTCTCTGGTCTGAGGATCATAATACACGTATGCCAGCTTATGCTGGATGGGCTGAAGGTCTCCAAGGTAAGACATATACTTCACCTGTGAAGTAATAAAGATCTTTTTTCTGTGATTTCCGCGCTAGCACGATGGCTACCTCTCTCCATCGTTCTGTCGCGGTTTTTTTGTTTTGTCGGTTAGCCGCTAGTCATATGTTTGTCTTACGTTAGTCCCTTGCTAGTCATAGAGAGCACCCTTGTTCATCGCAGTTTTTTTATTGTGAAAGTTATTTCTGTGTCCTTTATGGGTCGTGTCTGTATCCTATGTAGTTCCTTGTTCATCGCAGTTTTTTTATTGTGAAGGTTATTTCTATGTCCTTTATGGGTCGTGTCTGTATCCTGTGTAGTTCCTTGTTCATCGCAGTTTTTTTATTGTGAAGGGTATTCCTGTGTCCTATCTGTGTCCTACGTGCGTCCAATCTGCGTCCGATGAAGTACCTTGTTCATCGTAATTTTTTTATAGAGAGAGTTGTTTCTGGGGTAATTTGTTGTGGTCGTAATTTAATGTGGGTTGGATTGACTATATTTGCGGATATAAACAAAGTGGTAGTCCATTTATGTTAGCTAGTGTCAGATAAGTATTGATATGAAATCAATTATATACAGAGTTTTATTGTCCACGTTGCTCGGTGCATTCGCGATGGTGTTTTGGATGAGGATTCATCCAGAGTGGCTGTCGTTTCAGGAACAGTACCAGATGTTTTTGTTTACGGGCGACTATATGGCGCTACGATTATCGGTAGCAGGAGGAGTAGCGGATTATGTGGCAGAATTTCTCGTTCAGTTTTTCTATTATACCTGGAGCGGTGCGTTAGTGATGGCATTACTGCTCGTCGGACTCCAATTATCAGTATGGCTTATATCTTACAGATTATGTGGAGAGAAAGACAATAGGCATTATGCTATAAGTCTACTGCCCTCATTGCTTATGGTGTCATATATGAGCGACCCAGGAGTGATGCCTACATATCTGGTGACACTTATAATAGCATTATTATGCGTATGGGGTTATGCAGCTATTGAGAAGCATAGAGAATATGTACAGGTGGCACTTATCCCGTTGGTATATTGGATGACAGGGTATGGGGTGTTTGTATATGCGATACTTTCATTGGTATATGATTTGGTCAAAGGTGGGGTAACGAAGCGAAACCTGATTTTCGCGGTAGTCCATATAATAGTAGTTGCATTATCAGTGTTTGTTGCTACCAGAAGCTATATGGTCAGGTATACTATGCACGATATTTTATACGGAGTGAATAATTACAGAGAGAGATTTGTCACTCCGAGTATGCAGCATTGGATAGCCGTGTCGGTAGTTGTGATACCAATATTGGTTCTTGCGTTGTCGAAGTTGAAATATGTAGTCATATCAGCAGTTGAAGTACTTTGTGCGTTAGCGCTAGGGTATTGGACTACCAATCAATATTCGCCAATGATATGGCAGCAGTTGAAACTTGACTACATGGTAAGAAATCAGCGTTGGAATGCTGTCTTGAATACTGCGAAGATGGGTATGCCACAGACCCCAATGTCTTGCACTGCAGTCAATCTGGCATTGGGTATGAAAGGCCAGCTGTTAGATAATATGTTTGCGTATTATCAGTGCGGACAAGACGGGTTGATAAGCAGATTTGACAGAAATATGGTTGCCTGTACCATTACAGCAGAGGCTTGTTATCATGTCGGGTTGATAAATGCTGCGTTGAGATATAATTATGACCTGCAAGAGGCGATAGATAACAGGAGAAAGAGCTGTCGGTTTTCACAGCGAGTTGCTGAGGGGTATATCGTAAATCACAGATACGATGTAGCAGAGAAATATCTCAAGAGATTACGCGCAACGTTGTTTTATTCGGATTGGGCAAAAGACGCCACGACATATTTGTATGATGATGCTAAGGTTGATGCTCATCCAGTGTGGGGGAAATTAAGGAAGTATCAGTTTGCAGACCAAGAGTTGAACAGTTTCTCGGATATGGACATGATGTTGTACAGATTGTATGATCATTGCAAAGAGAATAAACTGGCATTAGACTATGCTCTAGCCTGTATGCTTCTGAATAGAGATATGGATAAATTCAATGAGTATTACGAACTGAGAAAGTAAGACATTAGAAAAAGATGAGAATCAGCATATATATAATCAGTCTGGCACTATTCTTCGCGGCAGTAGGGTGTGCATCTCGACCTTCAGAGTATGAGAAACTGGAAGTGGAGGCTCCGATATTTCCAGATTATGCAGGAGTCACTATTCCAGCGAGAATTGCGCCATTGAACTTCAATGTTGATGGAGCAGAGAAAGTGTGGGTAGACGTAAAGGGTAGTATTGGAGGAGAGATGTCAGGAAGCGGTGATTGGGCAGTGTTTGATATAGAAGAATGGGGAGAGTTGACAGAAAAGAATAAGGGAGGAGTTCTTGTTTATGATGTCTATGCAAAGAAAGATGGCAACTGGGTAAAGTACAAGCCATTTGAAATAAGCGTCAGTGCAGACGAGTTAGGAGAATATGGATTGACATACAGAAGAATTGCTCCAGGCTATGAAGTGTTCAGTGACATCGGTATTTATCAGAGAGATATACATACATACGAAGAAGAGGCAATAATAGATCATAGGTCGGCTCCGGGAGAGTGTATGAACTGCCATGTATCGAACAGAACAGATCCAAGGCAGATGCAGATACATTTCAGAGGCGTGCATGGTGCAACGTTAGTACAGGTAGACGGACAGCGCAAGTTACTGAATACAGTTACAGATTCCACTATTGCGAACTGCATGTATCCTTATTGGCATCCTTCTGGTAATTATATTGCGTACTCATTAAATCTGATACACCAATGTTTTAATGAGAGCAATCATAAATTTATAGAGGTGTTTGACAAAGCATCAGACGCCTTGGTTTTAGATGTAAGGACAAATCAGTTGGTGCTGACACCTGCTATACAGACAGAAGATTTTGAGTCGTATCCAGTATTCTCGGCAGACGGAAAGAAGATATATTACTGTACATCGAAGGCATATAGAGGTCCTGAAGAGTGCGACAAGATAAGATATGACCTATGCGTGATAGATTTTGATGAAGAGACAGGACATACAGCAAATGTGGCAGACACATTGATAAAGGCTTCGGCTGAGGGTAAATCCATTACACATCCTAGACCATCATACGATGGCAAGTGGCTATTGTATTCTGAAGCTGACTTCGGTGTTTTCCCATTGAACCATCCAGAATCAGAACTTTGGCTTATGAATATTGCTACTGGAGAGAGGAAGCTTTTGAAGAATGCCAATTCAGACGGAGCAGAAAGCTACCACAACTGGTCGGTAAACTCAAAATGGATAGTATTCTGCAGTCGCAGATTAGATGGAGTAACCAACAGAATATTTATTACTCATGTAGACGATGAGGGCAATTCGACCAAGGCATTCCTGTTGCCACAGTATAATCCAAAAGAGTATTACGAGAATATGATACAGGCGTACAATACTCCAGACTTTACATTGGAGAAAGTTGAGCTTGACATCAGACCATTCATTGAAGAATTATATTCAGACAAGAGAATACAAGTGACGATAAAATAGGAGAATCAATATAGAAAACAAGAGCCCCCATTAAGCGCTGCCTAATGGGGGTTATTTTTTATCTTATAGTTCTTTAATAAGGTCAATCTAGCTGACTAGTATTGTAGATTCATCCCTCCTTTCACGAACTTTATGATACTCTCTTGTTAAACGTGGTGGATTACTCCTCCTCGTTGCGACGGAGCTGAGCTACGTATACAGCCTTCTCGTGTGCGATACGCTTTGTTACAGACTCCTTTGTGAATGCCTGACGGTTGCGAAGCTCACGCATTACACCTGTCTTCTCGAACTTTCTCTTAAACTTCTTGAGAGCGCGCTCGATGTTCTCGCCCTCCTTAATAGGTACTACAATCATGATTTTGTTTTACTTGTTGTTTTTTTATTTCGAAATTTTTGCCTTTAAGCGGATGCAAAGGTATGGTATATTCTGCAGATGACCAAATAATTAGACGTTATTGTCGTGCTAATTTTTGTATAATCGTCTCACTTCGTAGTAATTGCTCAGGCAAGAGAGCCGGGCTACTAGCTCTGGAAGGACAGATATCTATACCACCTCGGCGAGTGTAGATGCAAGTTACAGCAAGATCAGCAGGCTTGAAGATACGTTGAAGTCGGACGTAGACCATCTCGCATATTTCCTCGTGGAAATGGTTTTCTCCACGGAGAGAGATTATGTATTTCAGTAAAGCCTGGGGAGATGGAATCAAACCTTCAGCATTTGGAGTGAAAGAGATAAAGATAGACCCCCAGTCGGGCTGATGAGTAATCTTGCAATTAGATCGCAGAAGGTGAGAAGCAAAATTATACTTGCTTTTATTGCCGTCTAGTGCTATACGGGTGTCGGCTGAAAGAATAGAAGGGTCCTCAGTGTAGATATTCGCCTCGATATCCTGACATTCGGGCATATCTTCCAGAAGCTGATATTCCGAGAACGGATTGTCAGCGTTATTGTATGCCGTATTCGAATGGATATGGACAGAGACCTCTTTGCCCATGACCTTAGACAAATCTTGGGCAATAGTCTCCGATATCTCCTTATAGCCATTGTCCTCAGACGGTTGTGTGCGGTGCATATTGAAAGAGTTGAGGTAAAGTTTCAGGCTCTTAGACTCAACTATACATTCGGAATTGCAAGGATATACGATTTTGAGGACGCCAGTAGAAGGGACTCCCCGGTGGTTAAGCCAGGAAAGTTCGTAGGCGTGCCATGCGTCAGCGCCGACGAAAGGGAGATTGTTGTCGTCGATGCTATATATCTCTCGGTTGAGGCGGCGAGGTACGGCGACAAGAATTTCAGGGGCGTACTGTTTTGGGTATTCAGTACGCTTCCCTAGAAGAGTTGCCTCGATGGGTTGTGATTCAGTCATCAGGTTCGTTCTTTATTGTTCCACAAATCAACGTGAAGTCGAGGTGTATAGCGCCATCCGTTTTTGACAGCAAGTTCAGCAGCAATAGGGGCATTGAGACTCAACTCCTCCCTTGTCGCTCCCATCGGCATAACAAGTACGTCCTCTGTAGGGTGGAATCGAGAGCAGAAAGTCTGAGACCTCTCGTCGACCATTTCCACGAAAGAGCGTATTCTCTCGTCATCTGACAGTTGGGATACGACAAACTTCAGCTGTACCATACGCCTCATGTTCATGTGCAAGTGGTTGATATTCTCGGCTACGATTTCTGCATATTCCTTATCAGACATATTAACCATACCAAGTTTGGGAGATATGCTCAAAAGAACTGTAGAGTACATTATCTGAGAATTGAATATAGTACTATTGGTCTCCAAAGTAGTGTGGAGTCCATACCACTTCTGGAGGTATTTCAACAATTCCTCTGTTCCCTCACTCTGCAGCATCGGTTCTCCTCCAGTTACTACGATATGGCGGATATTAGAAGAACTGCAATGCTGGTAAATACTATCCGCCAGCTTCTTAGCATCGACAGTATAACCTCCGTTTTCGCTCCATGTGTGAGCAGTATCGCAAGGGACAGTCTCGCCCATGCTGTTTTTCCAAGAACAACGCAAGTTACACCCTTGAGTTCTGACGAAAATAGAAGGGACTCCGCAAAGCTTCCCCTCGCCTTGGATGGTTCCTGGGAAGGTCCACCCTGTAGACGCCATGCCGCTGTCGTCTACCAGAGGGAATACTCCCTCTCTTGAAAGATTAATATTCATATATAAATGTTTGTGTATAAAATGATAGTCAGTGATTATTGAGCTTTGAGACTAGTATCCTCGACGCCTGCCTCGGCAAAAGCTTTGGCGCGAAGGAGACAACTGTCGCAAGTGCCACAAGGGCGAATTCCGCCGCGGTAGCAACTCCAAGTGAGAGAGAAATCCACACCCAGTTCGACGCCTAGCTTTATCTCCTCTGCCTTGGTCATAAACATAAAAGGAGCGTGAATCTTGATGCGCTTACCATGTTCGGCACCCATAACAGTACCCTGGTTGATAGCCTCCTCCATAGCGTCTATGAAGACCTTGCGGCAATCAACATAGCCAGAATAGTCGACCTGACTCACACCGATATATATATGTTGAGCTCCTATAGCTTCAGCCATAGAGGCTGCTACTGACAGAAATACCATATTTCGGGCAGGAACATAGGTAAGGGGGATGTCGGTACGGTTCACGTCGCCATCCTCTACAGTCATGCTCTTGTCGGTAAGAGAAGACCCTCCCCATTTAGCCAGATTAAGGCTAACTACCTGATGGCTAGCTACGCCGACCTTTTCAGCTACGCGGCGAGCCGATTCAAGTTCGCGGCTATGGCGTTGGCCATAATCAAAAGATATTGCATGCACTTCGTGGCCGTCATGTTTGGCTAGATAGAGTGCTGTGGTGGAATCGAGTCCACCGGAAAGAAGTACTACAGCTTTAGATGTCATGATTAGTTTTGTTTAACGACAGGAGTTTTCGAACTGTCGGGGGCAAAGGTAGGGATAATTTGACAACAGAGAATTGATAATTGAGAATAAATGCTTTACTTTGACATTTATTATGAATAAGACATTGCTGATAGATATAGGGAACAGTTCGACCAAAGTGTGTTGGTCGGAAGGAGGTGTATTGGAAGAGCAGAGAGTTGTGAAAATGGGGGAAGAAAAGGTAGTGTTTGAAGAGTTGCTGAGTATAGGGAGCGTAGTGGGAGCGTCCTATGAGCGTAGCGGTTCATCGCAAAAAAATAAAATATGCATCTCCTCCGTGTCGAAGAGACTAGACGATCTGATGCCATTGTTTCGCGGATATGACACCTATATTCTGAGAGGTACAGACAAGCTGCCCTTCAAGGTCGGGTATAAGACAAAAGAGACATTAGGACCCGACAGAGTAGCGGCCGTTGCGGGAGCGATAGCACTATATGGGAAGAGGAACATGCTGGTTGTGGATATGGGAACCGCCATTACGTTGGATTATTATGATGCAGACAGCAATACATTCAAGGGAGGAAATATATCGCCAGGGATGAGGTTACGCTTCAAGGCATTGAATGATTACACCTCAAAATTGCCATTAGTAGAGTTGGAAAGTGGTGATAAATGTAAAAAAATTACATTAGGAAAGAATACAGAACAAGCGATAAAAGAAGGTGTGATGCAAGGCGTAAGACTTGAGATAGAGGGATATAAGAGAGAATTGGAAGAAAAGTCGAAGAAAAAAATATTGCTTGTTTTGACAGGTGGAGATAGTATTTATTTTCATAGTTCAACAAAAAATTGCACTTTTGCACCCGAAAACTTAGTGCTGAGAGGTTTGGCGTACATTGACGACTGGAACAGTAAGTGTATGTGATGCAGTTTGGCATGGTTTTTGGGTAGCAGTTTTAGTACAAATAACTAGAGTAATAAACAGTAAACAAATATAGCGATGAAAAAGAGCATTTTGATGGCATGTGGTTTGCTCATGATGGCAACTACAGCATTTGCACAAAAGGGCGTCGACGATGGATCGCGTTATGGCCATGGTGAGGATAGTGTACGAGTAGTATTGGCTAGCGTTCGTTATTCAGATGCTTACAAGATGAAAAACTATGCAGAAGCATACAACGACTGGCTCATATTGTTCAACGAGGCACCTTTGTTCTATGGTACAAAGTCAAACCTTTACAGCAATGGCGTTACAATGCTCAAAGCGTTGATGAAGTCAGAGAAAGATGCTGCAAAGAAGGCAGAGCTTTATGATATGCTTCTCAAGTGCTACGACCAGCGCATGAAGTATTATGGTGACAACAAGAACTATCCTACAACATATCTCCAGGGTATGCGTGCATTGGATATGTTGTCATTCAAGAATGATGCTGCTACACAGAAAGAGGCTGTAGAACTTTTGGCTGCATCGTTGAAGGGAGATCCAAAGACAATTCAGGCTGCATTCCCAGCAAAGTACATTGAGACAACAGTAGATTTGTACAAGGCAAAGGAAGTAGATGCAGAGCAGGTAGTTAAGGTATATTTGGCTGCTTCTGACATTATGAAGGAGCTTGATAAGGTCAAGACAGAAAAGAATGCTCAGGCTATTGAAGATACAAAGGCACAGATTGAGACACGTTTTGCAGCATCTGGTGCTGCTGACACAGAGACAATCGTGAAGATCTTTGGTCCACAACTCGAGGCTAACAAGGGTAATCTTGACTGGTTGAAGCTCATCAACAAGCTTCTTGGCAAGACAGATGATGGCTCAGAGACAGACCTCTACTATGCAACATCAGAGAATATGCATTCTATTGAGCCAGCAGCTGGTTCGGCTCGCGGTCTTGCAAAGATGTACATGAAGAGAAATGACCTTGAGAAGTCGGTTCAATACTACAACCAAGCTATTGAGTTGGGAGAGAGCGATGAGGACAAGGCACTCTACTATCTTGAGCTTTCTGCAGTATATCTCTCATCAGAGAAGTTCTCTAACGCTAAGGCAGCTGCTTACAGCGCTATCAAGCTTCGCGACAACTGGGGCGACCCATACTTGATGCTCGGTCGTATCTACGCTATGGGTTCTAAGCTTGTAGGTTCTGAGGACTGGGAGAAGAGAGCAGGTTACTGGGTAGCTGTTGATAAGTTCTCAAAGGCAAAGGCAGTAGACAGCAGCGAGCGCGTACAGAAGCAAGCTACAGAGCTTATCCGTCAGTACTCACAGTACTTCCCAAATAAGGAGGACCTCTTCATGCACGGTGTGAATGTTGGTCAGTCTTATACAGTAGGCGGTTTCATTGGTGAGTCTACAACAGTAAGAGCACACTAATAGAAATCAGGTATCAGATATTAGGAGAGACGTACAGAAATGTGCGTCTCTTTTTTGTTTTTGCACTAAGATTTGTATAATTTAGCATATATGAACAGTATAGCTATTGCACATAAGTATATGAGTAGAATTGTTACGTTGATATTGGTATCGACGATGCTCTGGGGACAGCAGAAGATGTTGGCTCAGGAGCGCTTTGTAGAAAAGACCACTATCAATAATCTTGGTATGCGACAGGGATTACGAGGTAGTTTCGTAGATGCGTTGTGTAAAGATGCCATGGGATTTGTGTGGGTAGCTACCGAAGGCGGTGGATTAGCGAGGTATGATGGCTACTCGTTCCGTACACTAGACGTTCAGACATCCTCGATAAAGAGTAATTTCGTCAGACAGGTAGTACCAGACCTATTGGGTAGGGTATGGGTGCTTACAGATATGGGCGTTGATGTTGTGGATGCCCTGAGTATGCGAGTAATAACAAAAGAGATATTTGGAGACGAAGAGGTAAAGGCATTACACGATGATCCATACTATACAAAGCTGTCGGTAGACGGTTCGGTACTGTGGTATTCGTCGTTGAATACATTATATGCGATAAAATCTGTAGACGTAAAGTCGGGTAATAAGGCTAATGACATACTGTCGGTAAAACTAGACAAGAACATCACATCGTTGGCAATAGTCAAAAATCAGTTGACCGTTGCTACTGGCAATACACTTCAGAAGGCAACTATTCAGGGAGACGAGATAAGGTTGGAGCCAGTTGAACTGCAATGCGCCATAGAAGAGGGGAATGAGATTACTGCGATATTCCAAGATCAGAACGAATTGTGGATTGGCACACTGAATGGTATATTCAGAGTCGGTGCGATTTCTGGCAGTATGCAGAATACTGTGAAGCGTTACCGATATTCAGCTACAAATCCGACATCACTTAGTCAGGACAGAATTACAGATGTAGTAAAGACAGCCAGTGGAAGAATCATCATATCAACACTTAGAGGTATCAATGTGTATGATCCATATACCGATTCCTTCGAGAGAGTATTGTCGCAAGAACTCCACGATAATATAGGGGGTAAGACATTCCTTTCATCAGATTTCATCAACTGTATGATGGTTGATGGGAACGATATATGGTTGGGAACGGAGATTTGCGGTATAGATGTAATAAGACCCATAGAACTATCAGTCAGGAATTATACCTCGTCAGAACATCAGGGCGGACTGCCTCCTTTCCCTGTGAACGCGTTGGAAGAAGATAAGAACGGCAATTTATGGGTAGGAGTCATAGAGGGCGGCTTGAACAGGAAGAGGCCGACCGTGAATAAGTTCGAAACATTTACGGTAGCAAACCATAATTTGCCACACAATGCCGTCAGCGCCTTGAAGATTGATAACAAGAATCACCTGTGGGTAGGAACATGGGGCGGAGGAGTCTGTGTCGTAGATGCTAATCAGTCTAATGCACCGGTAATAGCGCGTTATGGGAAGGGAAATGAGTATATAGGAGCCATAGAATACGACCCTATCAATGATGGAGTGTGGGTAGGTTCGGTTGTGAATATCCGATTTATTAAGGACGGTCAGATATATGCACCATTCGAGAAAGACCCGGTACTAGAGAATCTAGTCGGTGCTTTGGGGTCTATGATAGATAGTCGCGGTAATCTATGGATGGGAACATCTGAGGGACTACTTATTGTGGATTTGAAGAGTTATCAGAAAGGCGATTTGCAATATCGTTTTATTACCCATAAGCTAGACGACCCACGCTCATCGCTCAAACCTCGTGTTACATACATCATGGAGGCTTCGGACGGGACAATATATGTGGGAACAAATGGTTATGGTCTGACTAAAGTAACAAAGAAGGGAGACGACTACGAGTTTAAGACGTATACCACAGAGGATGGCCTCTGCAATAATAGTGTAAGAGGTGTACTCGAGGATGCTGATAACGGAATGTTGTGGCTTTCGACCAATTTCGGTTTGTCGGAATTCGACCCAAAGACCGAATCGTTCGTGAATTACACCATAGAGCACGGATTGCTCTCTGACAGTTACTATTGGAATGCTGCTTACAAGAGTAAGAGAGATGGCAGTATGTATTTCGGCACTCCGTCAGGATTGACGATGCTGAAGCAGAAATTACACCAGAAGACCGATGAAAGTACAATACACTCGCCTATAGTAACAGATATTATTGTCAGCGGAGAGCGTTTGACAGATAATGAAGGCTATTGGAAGACTGTTAAGGTGCACGAGAGTACAAAGTCGGTAGAAGTGCTTTTCTCTGCATTGCAATATATCAATACAGATGCGTTAAGGTATCAATATAAGCTTGATGGGTTTGATACCCATTGGCATATGGCTACTGGAGAATCACATTCGGCATTTTATACTAATCTTTCGCCAGGAGAGTATATATTGAGAGTGAGATGCGATAACGGGAAGTCGCATTGGAGTGCTGATACGGTGTTGGAGATAATAGTTATTCCATCATTCTATAAGACCTGGTGGTTTACTGTTATTCTTTTGGTTATACTGGGCCTTATCATACATCTTATATATATGCTGCGTACCAAGACATTGAAAGAGCAGAAGAGAATGCTTAACAATATGGTCGAGCAGCGTACCTCGGAGTTGGCTAATCAGAATATCGTCCTGGCCGATCAGAATAATCAGATAAAGCAGCAGAATGAGAGACTTCAAGAGATGTCTGCACGCATAGAGAAACTGTCTCAGGATAAGCTGCAGTTCTTTACCAATGTCAGTCATGAGTTGCGTACCCCTATAACCTTGATTATGGGCCCGATTCAGAAGGCGTTGAAGTTGTCTACTAATCCTCAGGTGATAGAGCAGTTGAACTACTGTGACAGAAATTCGAGATATCTGTTGCAGTTGGTCAATCAGCTGATGGACTTCCGAAAGGTGGAAAGTGGGGATATCGAGTTGAAGCCGAAATCGACCCGTATACGTCCTTTCATGCACGATCTGATAACACCTTTTACTGTATATGCTTCTGATAGGGGTATCACATTGAACAGCTACATCAGGATAGATCACGATGTAGTGAAGTTCGACAATGATGCCATGAGCAAGATGCTCACCAATCTGTTGGGCAATGCAGTGAAATATACTCATGAGGGTGGTGTCATTAATTTCTACCTCACTATATACGGAGATAAGTTGTATGTCGCAGTGGAGGACAATGGTGATGGCATACCAGAGGGCGAGATAGAAAAGATATTTGACAGGTACTATCAGGCAGAGAATCATAAGCAATATCCAATATACGGTCAGGCTGGTACAGGTATTGGCTTGTATGTCTGCAAATGTCTTGTGGATGCGCAGGGTGGCAGTATTAAGGCCAAGAACAATCATCGTGGGGGCTGTACTATGCGAGTTGTGCTGCCTATAGAGATACTCAACGATGACCAGGAGGAAGATGTAGAGAATGTAGATGCAGCTGACGAAGATGATGATGAGCAGATAGTGGCATCAAAGATGACAATTCTCATTGTCGAGGATAACAAGGATATGCGAAAATATATCCGTTCTATTGTTGAGGAGCATTATAATGTCGTTGAAGCAGGCGATGGTCTTGAGGGTTTAGCCCAATTGACAAAGACCGAGGTTGATTTCATTATCTGCGACTTGATGATGCCTGTCATGGATGGCTTGGAGTTTATTAATAAAGTCAAGCATAATTTCGCCTATTCACATATTCCTATTCTGGTTATGACTGCTCAAGTCAGTGATGAATACAGAACCAAGAGCTATCAGGTAGGTGTGGAGAGTTATATGCAGAAGCCATTCGACGAGGATATGCTTATGGCCCGCATCAATGGTATTATGGATTCGCGACGTACTGACCAGAAGAAATTCATCAATACGTTGGACCCAAATGACTTGAATATCGTACAAGAATCAGATACAGACCAATTCGTACGCAGGGCACTGGAGTTGATCCGCAATAATTATAGCGATGCCGATTATCTGATCGATAATCTGGCTAGAGATTTGGGGTGCAGTAAATCTATGCTCAATAAGAAGTTGCAGGATGTCATCGGCTATACTCCAGGTACTATATTGAGGACATATAGACTCAATGTAGCTAAGAAGATGCTCTTGGCTTGTAAGGATAAAAAGTATCTGAACATAGCGCAGGTGGCATACGAAGTCGGTTTTAACGACCCTAAGTATTTTACCCGTTGCTTCACTAAATTCTACGGTTGTACCCCTACAGTATTCTTTGAACAGGGACACGAGGAGGCTCAGCCTAAGGAAAAATTCGCAACAGATAACCTTGATGCGGATATAGAAAGATTATTTAATGCAGATAATAACAATAACAATAACAACTAAACGTATATAGATATGGAGAAAGTCGAATATACAATGGAGGAGATAGAGGCTCAGGAGGAGGCTCTAAAGAAGAATAAGAAGCTCAGTAAGCAGATATTGACAGCCTTGTACGACCGTATGGGTAAGGAGGCCAACTATAAGGATATAGCTGAAGACCTTGGTATTACGGATAAAGATGAGCGTGTCAACGTTCAGAATATTCTTTTGGCTTTGGCAGAGAGAGGTAAAATTGAACAACCTACTCCGGGCTTGTTCAAATATGTGACAAGAGAGACTGCTGGAGCAAATGGCATAGTTGGTAGGTTCTCATCTACTTCTAAAGGTTTTGCTTTCGTTACTAGGGAGAATCAAGGTCCGAAAGAGGAGGATGTTTTTATTCCTCATGGCGACTGCGGTTTGGCTCTTGATAATGATATCGTAGAAATTGTACTTACCAAGAAAGGCCGTAATGGTAAAGGCGCAGAGGGTAAGGTTGTTCGCGTCATCAAGCGTGCACATGAGCAGTTTGTAGGTCTGGTCGAGATGCATACTAGTGGTGCATACCTTATTATGGACCTCAAGACTCTTGGCGGTAGAAATATGTTCATTCCTTTGAATAAGTTGAAGGATGCCAAGGATGGGCAGAAGGCCGTAGCAAGGATTACCAAGTGGTCCGACCCAGAAGAATGCCCAGAGGGTGAAATCATAGACGTGCTTGGCGATGCTGGTAATAATCATACCGAGATGCACGCTATCCTCGCTCAGTTCGATTTGCCTTATTCTTATCCAGAGGATGTGGCTGAGTTGGCTGAGAAGATTGATCCAGGTATCACTCCAGAGGAGATATCCAAGCGTGAGGATATGCGCGACGTTACCACCTTTACTATCGACCCTGCAGATGCAAAGGACTTTGACGATGCTATCTCTATCCGTCAGATAAAGAAAGGTCTCTATGAGGTGGGTGTCCATATTGCCGATGTGACTCATTATGTTACCCCAGGTACCAAAATCGACGAGGAGGGATACAATAGAGCAACATCTGTATATCTGGTCGACCGTACTATTCCAATGCTCCCAGAGAGATTGTCTAATTTCCTGTGTTCATTGCGCCCAGATGAGGAGAAGCTGACTTACTCTGTAATATTCGAAATCAATGAGGAGGCTGAAGTCAAGGATTACCATATCGCGAAAACCGTTATCCGTTCCGATCGTCGTTTCACATACGAGGAGGCTCAGGCTCGAATAGAGGGTGAGGATGGCGATTTCAAGAGCGAGTTGCTTATCCTTAATGACCTTGCCCAGAAAATGAGGGCTAAGAGATTTGCCGAAGGCGCTATCGGCTTCGAACGTCAGGAGGTCCGTTTCAAGATTGATGAGGACGGCAAGCCTGTCAGCATCTACTTCAAGGAGGCTAAGGAGTCTAATATGCTCGTCGAGGAGTTTATGCTTCTCGCTAATAAGACTGTAGCTACTCATATTGGTATGGATAAGATTAATGTCAGTGGCAGAAAGCGTTCGCCTAAGACTTTCGTATATCGTATCCACGACCAACCTAACGAGGATAAGTACAAGCGCTTTGCTAAGTTCGTTAAGAAGTTTGGCTACGAGGCAATGCCTAAGAAGGGTGAGGAGATATACAATGCCGTAAACCGTGTCCTTCACGAGGTTAAGGGTAAGGGGGAGCAGGATTTGGTGGAGACTCTGGCTGTCCGCACTATGGCCAAGGCTATTTATACGACTAATAATATCGGTCACTATGGTCTTGCGTTTGACTACTATACCCATTTTACTTCTCCTATTCGTCGTTATCCTGATATGATGGTTCACCGTTTGCTCCACTCTTATCTCCACGGCGGCAGAAGCGCTAATGGTGATAAGTACGAGGAGATGTGTAAGCATTGTTCCGATCAGGAGGTTATGGCTGCCGATGCCGAGCGTGAGTCTATAAAATATAAGCAGGTGGAGTTTATGCTCGATCACGTAGGCGAGGATTATGTAGGTACTATCTCTGGCGTTACTGATTGGGGTATTTATGTTGAAATAGACGAGACAAAGTGCGAGGGTATGGTCTCTCTCCACGATATGGAGGATGACCAGTATTTCTTCGACGAGGATAACTATTGTGTAATAGGTAAGAACACTAAGAAGAAGTATCAGATCGGTCAGAAGATTACTATCCGTATCGCAAATGCTAATCTTGAGAAGAAGCAGCTCGACTTCGTTCTTGCTGGTACCCCACTTAGGGATGTTGAGTTACAGAACAAGAAGGCTCGTGAGGCTGGTCTTCCTTTGCCTTGCAACCAGCGCCACCTTGTCTATACTGATGAGGATGCAGAGGGTAGAAAGAAGAGAAGACGCGGTAGCGCCATCCCTCCTAAGAGCGTGATGAAGAAGGCTAAAAAGGATAAGGGCTCAAAGAGCAAGGGTAAGGGCAAGGGTGCCAAGAATGCTAAGGGTAAGCATGGCGGCTCTCGCAAGGGCAGAAATAAATAGTGCCTTATCTTTACCTAGAATTCTAGGTATTCCAATAACCATTGGTCGTGATGTGTGTCGTTCAGTTCCTGGATGACCATATCACGACTTAATTTTTTGTGTCTGTACCGAAGCCTTAGAAGTTGTCTGCCTAGTTCTTTGCGCATATATGGATGTCCCAGCACTTCTTCTTTTGTGGCTTCGTTTATCTTCAGTCGCCTTATTGATGCTGTGGATACATATACCTGTTCTTCTATCTGTGCATATCGCGCTGAGTCTATATACTTGATTTCTGCCAACTGCCTTTTGTCTACAAATCCTCCCAGTTTTGCTCTGCGTTCTATTATCTGCCGTGCCGTCTTTTCTCCTATGCCCACTATCTCGCATAGCTCTTTTTCTGTCGCAGTATTGACATTGACGTATATCCGTTTTTCTTCTCTCTTCTGCTTTGTCGTGTCTCTTTCCCAATTTTTACGTGGCGATATATGTCCGCTCATTGCCTGTGCGAAATTTGTTGGTGCCATCTCTAGCAGGCTGTCTAGCGTAATGCTTCCATTCATTATATACCTTCTCCTGTATGCTACTATGGAGTCTATTATCTGCCTCTTGATGCCAAGAGCCGCCAGGCTGTCTTCTGATGTATAATATAGGCTTATCCGCCTGCTGGGCTTGTAGTGTTGTCTGGGCTCTCTGAACCTTTCCTTGGGTTCGTAATATTGTCTCTTGACGGATAATGGCCTGTTGTATGCTATCAGATTGCCTTTCTCTCTGACTAGCGCTGTGTCTATCCCTCTGATTTTTAGCAGATGGTCTTCGTCTTTTATGCTTCCTCCAGTATCACGGTATTTCAGTATGTTGACTATCACATTCGGACGTAACCCGAATCTCGATAGTTCTGTCGCATTGGCATAATTGATATGCAGCGTGTCCGAGGTGGGACTGTCTTCTGTCTCGTATTCTACCACGATCTGATTGTCGCGCATAGGAGACTGTTGGTATAGATATTTCCATACCAATAGGGTAATGATAGCTCCCATAGATACAATGAGCCAATAGTTCACTGTGGAGCGAAAGAGTGGGCGAAACTGTTTCATTGAGTGTTTGTCTTGAGCCTGATTGTCTGATTTTATATGGTTAATTGAATAGTTCTATGCCCATCCAGGATAGCATCTTTGATATGAATATGAATAATATTGCCCAAGGTGCTACCCACTTTGCAAGGAAGTAGAATGCAGGGAACAACTTGAATTTGCCACCGTGCGCTTCCATCTCTGCACGCATTCTCTTCGCACCGATGCAGACTGGAACGCAGAGTATGATGAAGAATCCGCCTAATGGCAACAATACATTGGCTGACAGATTATCGAAGAAGTCTAGCATAGGTGAGAATGTCGCACACCCTATGCCAAGAAGAATCGTCAGTGATACTGCTACTACCGTAGCGCGTGGACGCTTCATGTTATATTTCGATATCATGAAATCTACCAGTACCTCAAGCATCGATATGGATGATGTGACTGCCGCTACAACCAGCAGTAGGAAGAATACCACGCTGATGAGGTATCCCATCGGCATCTGGTTGAATACATTAGGCAGTGTCTCAAATACCAGTCCCGGACCGCTGCCTGGGTTGACTCCGCACGCAAAGGCACAAGGGAATATCATTAGTCCGGCTAGGAACGCAATGAAAAAGTCTATCATCGCTACACTGACTGCACTCTTTGGTAGATTCTGCTTCTTGGAAATGTACGATCCGTAGGTCGTCATAGTGCCCATGCCAAGGCTGAGCGAGAAGAATGCCTGCCCTAATGCCTCAAGGACCGATTTCATTGATATCTTACTGAAGTCAGGCGCCAAAAGAAACGCTATGCCTTTGTTCTCTGTGTCTAGTGTTATCGAGCGGATGCAGACTACTATGATGAGAATCAATAGTACCGGCATGAGTATCTTGCTGTACTTCTCTATGCCTTTCGATACGCCTCTGGCTACTACATACCCGGTGAGTGATAGCATTATGATCATCCAGAATATGGATATCAATGGGTCGGTCATCGTATGCTCAAATGTCTGAGATACCTCTTCTGGATTTAGACCTTGAAGCCTGCCGGTGACTGAGAGGTATACATAATACATGGTCCAACCGGCTACGACGTTGTAGAACGACATTATGACAAAGGCGCATACCACACCGGAAAAACCAATGCAATACCAATACCCCTTTGGAGATAGACTCCTGAATGCTTCTGTCACTGGTTTGCCTGTCATACGCCCAATGGAGAACTCTGACATCAATACCGGTAACGCTATGATGGCCATAAAGAAGATGTATAACAGCAGAAATGCAGCACCGCCGTTTTCTCCCGTTACATACGGGAAACGCCAGATATTGCCAAGGCCGACAGCCGATCCTGCCGCAGCCGCTATTGCACCTACTTTACTATTGAAACCTTCTCGCTTCATTTGTCTTTCGCTTTGTATTGTTTACGGCTGGTAAAATTACGAAATAATATTGTTATTTCTCGTTTTGGCGCCAGAATAGTGTGCTCGGCTGCTGTTCTTTCTTTTGCCCCCAATTAAAAAAACTGCGATGAACAAGGTACCTCATAGGATACAGATAGGACTCACATAGTACACAGGAATACACTTCGCAATAAAAAAATTACGATGAACAATGTACTTCATCGGACGCAGAACGGACGCACGTAAGACACAGATAGTACACAGGAATACACTTCGCAATAAAAAAATTACGATGAACAAGGTACTTCATCGGACGCAGAACGGACGCACGTAAGACACAGATAGGACGTAGAAATACACTTCACAATAAAAAAAATTGCGATGAACAAGGGTCTTCTCCGAGAGTAGACCGAGTGTAGCCCGAGACTAGCCTTGGTATTCCGACTATGATGTAGTCTCATAGAATGTACGCATTCCAAAGTGAGAGTTATTAAGCAAAAGTGGTATTTATTCTTAGAAACTGTTAGTTAAAAAGGGGGGTAGTAGCCGAAAAAGGTATATGTTCGGGTTAAAATAATATAAAAATAGCGTGCTTTGCTTTGTATTCGTAATATTGAGTGTATCTTTGCATCATGTATTCCATATACTTTTGTGTGGGAACATATAAAACCTCTTATTTTTAGTGTTGTGAATAGTTACACTATTTACGAAAATAATTCTCTTAATTTATCAAACAGGATGAAAAAACTGATGGTTCTTTTGTCTCTGTTGGCGCTTAATTGTATGCTGGTGTTCGCACAGTCTAGGACAATTAAGGGTAACGTCATTGGAGACGATGGGCTTCCTATCCCAGGAGCCTCGGTAGTGGTAAAAGGTACGACTACCGGAACAATTACTGATTTTGATGGTAACTTCACACTTACAGTGCCTCAGAACGCAGAAGCAATCGTTGTGCGTTTCGTAGGTTTCGCTGATAGTGAAATTGCCCTTAATGCTCAGACTTCTGTGTACAATGTTACTATGAAGACAGATTCTGAGGAACTCGAGGAGGTTGTCGTAACAGGTATGCATGTTATGGACAAGCGTCTCTTTACTGGTGCCACAACAAAACTTTCAGCACAGGACGTAATGCTCGATGGTGTACCTGAGATCTCTCGTGCCCTCGAAGGTCGTGCAGCTGGTGTGAGCGTTCAGAACGTATCTGGTACTTTCGGTACAGCTCCTAAGATCCGTGTCCGTGGTGCTACTTCAATCTATGGTTCTTCTAAGCCTCTCTGGGTTGTAGATGGTGTAATCATGGAGGATGTTACTGAGGTAAGCGCTGATGACCTCTCTAAGGGTGATGCCGAGACTTTGATTTCTTCAGTAATCGCTGGTTTGAACTCTGATGATATCGAGAGCTTCCAGATCTTGAAGGATGGTTCCGCTACTTCTATCTACGGTGCACGCGCTATGGCAGGTGTGATCGTTGTAACAACAAAGAAAGGTAAGGCTGGTACAAACCATATCTCTTATACAGGCGAGTATACATACCGTCTCAAGCCTAGCTACCGTAACTTTAACATCATGAACTCTCAGGAGCAGATGGATGTCTACCGTGAGTTGGAGCACGCTGGTTACCTCAACTTCAGCGACGTTATGAGAAAGAGCGATAGCGGTGTATATGGCCGTATGTACAGATTGATCAACACTTACAATCCTTCTACAGGTAAGTATGAGTTGGCTAACACTGAGGAGGCTAAGAACGCATACCTCCAGGAGTGTGAGATGAGAAATACTGACTGGTTCGACCTCTTGTTCAACAATACAGTATCTCACTCGCATGCTATCTCAATGACTTCTGGTACAGATAAGGCATCTTACTATACATCAATGTCTTTGATGTCTGACCCAGGATGGTACAAGAAGAGTAAGGTTAGCCGTTTCACAATGAACCTCAATGCATTGTACAATATCAACAAGTATGTGTCATTGAACTTAATCGGTAACGGTGCTTATCGTAAGCAGGAGGCTCCTGGTACACTCGGTCAGGATGTCGACGCGGTATATGGTGAGGTTAAGCGTGATTTCGATATCAACCCATACTCTTATTCTTTGAATACTTCTCGCGCACTTGATCCAAATGCATATTACAAGAGAAACTATGCCGACTTCAATATCTTGAACGAGTTGGAGAACAACTACATGAAGTTCAATGTTCTTGATATGAAGTTCCAGGGCGAGTTGAAGGTTAAGCCTGTCTCTAAGATCGAGTTGTCTGGTTTGGTTGCTTATAAGTATTCTGGTTCTACTCAGGCTCATGAGATTAAGGACTATTCTAACCAGGCTATGGCATTCCGCGCAATGGACGACGCTACAATGCGTGACAATAACAGCTGGTTGTATAAGAACCCAGACGATGTAAACTCATTGCCAATCTCAGTTTTGGAGCGTGGTGGTTTCTACAAGGAGACAAAGTACACCATGAACTCTTGGGACGTTCGTGCCACTGTAACATACAACGATAGCTTCAATGATATGCATATCGTTAACTTCTTCGGTGGTATGGAACTCAATGCTGCTGACCGTAAGAAGACATGGTTCAATGGTGTTGGTATGCAGTACGAGATGGGTATGCTCGCAGCTTATCAGTATGAGTACTTCAAGCAGGCTAAGGAGGAGAATACAGACTACTTCACAGTAGATGAGACACGTGTTCGTGCTCAGGCTTTCTTCGCTACAGGTACATACTCTTTCATGGGTAAGTATACAGTGAATGGTACAGTTCGTTACGAGGGTACTAACCGCCTCGGTAAGAGCCGTCAGGCTCGTTGGTTGCCTACTTGGAACGTATCTTTGGCATGGAATGCTCATGAGGAGGAATGGTTCAATAATCAGGATATCCTCAGCACAGCTACTTTGAAGGGTTCTTACTCATTGACTGGTGACCGCGGTCCTTCTAACGTAACAAACTCTCGTGTCGTTATCCAAGCTTATAACCCTTGGAGACCTTCTACAAATACAGCAGAGAGTGGTCTTGAAATATACGACCTCGAGAATAGCGAACTCACATACGAGAAGAAGCACGAGCTCAACTTGGGCGCTTCATTGGGCTTCATCGGTAACAGAATCAACTTGGATTTCGACTGGTATAAGAGAAAGAACTTCGACCTTATCGGTAAAATCACTACGATGGGTATCGGCGGTCAGATCGACAAGTATGCTAACGTAGCTAACATGGAGAGCCACGGTATCGAGTTTACACTCTCTACAACAAATATCAAGACAGAGGATTTCCGTTGGACTACAGACTTCATCTTCTCTAAGACAGAGACAGAGGTTACAAGATTCGACTCGAACTCTCGCGTAATTGATATGATTACAGGTGCTGGTTTTACACAGAAGGGTTCTCCTGTACGAAGCCTCTACTCTATGGACTTCAAGGGCTTGAACGAGGATGGTCTCCCAACATTCATCAACGAAGAGGGTGAGTTGACAGTAAGTGATATCTTCTTCCAGGAGCGTGTAAAGAAAGACCACCTTGTATATGAGGGTCCTACAGATCCAACATGGTCTGGTTCATTCGGTAACGCATTTACTTGGAAGGGCTTGAAGCTTAACGTATTCATCACATACTCTGGTGGCAATGTAATCCGTCTCGATCCTGTATTCAGTGCTAGATACACTGACTTGCAGTCTACACCACGTGAGTTCAAGAATCGTTGGACTGTTTCTGGTGATGAGAACAAGACAGATATCCCAGTTATCGCTACAAAGCGTATGAATACAAATGATTCATATTTGAGATACGCTTACAACGCTTACAACTATTCTACAGCACGTGTTGCTAAGGGCGATTTCGTACGTATGAAGGAGATTTCTCTCGCATACCAGTTCCCTAAAGCAATATGTGAGAAGTTGACTATGACAGACCTTTCTGTGAAGCTCCAGGCTACAAACCTCTTCCTCATCTATGCTGATGACAAGCTCAACGGTCAGGATCCTGAGTTCTTCAATGCTGGTGGTGTTGCAGCTCCAACTCCAAAGCAGTTCACATGTACACTTCGCGTAGGCTTGTAAAATCATTAATATAGACTATATAATGAAAACGAAATATTTACTTTCAGCGCTTTTGCTAGGTTCGGCATTCGTTAGTTGCGATGATTTTCTTGACGAGATGCCAGATAACCGTGCTGAGCTAGATACTGTAGACAAAATCACTTCGCTACTTGTTGCGGCTTATCCTACAGATTGTGCTATTGCTATCCATGAGTTTGCCAGCGATAACACAATGGATAACGGTTCTCAGTATGATGTTGCTCAGAAGGTTCAGGAGGAGTCTTACCTCTGGGAGGATATCACTGACGAGGCTAATGACTCACCTAAGAGTTATTGGAACGAATGCTACATCAGAGTTGCTACTGCCAATCAGGTACTTGACGCAATCAGCAACCTTTCTACAAGTGAGGACCTTTCAGCGCAGAAGGCAGAGGCTCTTCTCTGCCGTGCATACGGTCATTTCCTTCTTGCCAATACATTCTGTATGGCATACAACCCACAGACAGCAAACAATGAGCTAGGTCTTCCATATTCTATTGCTCCTGAGACAGAGGTATCGCCAACTTATACTCGTGGTACTCTTGCTGAGTTGTATCAGAAGATTGATGCCGATATCGAGGCAGCCCTTCCTTATGTTAAGGACGACCTCCACGCTGCTCCTAAGTATCACTTTACAAAGAAGTCTGCTTACGCTTTCGCAGCTCGTTTCAACCTCTACTATCAGAAGTGGGCTAAGGCTGAGGAATATGCTACTAAGGCACTCGGTGCTGACCCTGCTGCTGTAATGCGTGATTGGGCAACAATAGCGCAGAGCGGTAACTATTCTGACCGTTGCAATATGTACAGAAGTCCATCTGAGGCTGCAAACCTTTTGATGACTACAGCAGGTAGCTCTTGGGGTTACTGGGGTGGTCCTTATAGCTTGGGTCTCAGATATGGTTGTAACTATCAGCAGGTATTCGCTCCTGAGATTGCTCGTCCAGGTATGTCAGGTACTGTTATGTTGTGGGGTAAACCAAATGCTAATCTTTACTGTGCAGGTTCTTGCTGGGGTTATCAACAGAAGCTTTGTATGTCTAAGATCTACGCCGACTTCGAGTACACTGATAAGGTAAATGGTATCGGTTATCGTCGTATCGTGACAATTCCTTTCTCAACAAACGAGACATTGCTCACACGTGCTGAGGCTCGTCTTTTGCAGGACAATACAGATGGTTATCTTTCGGATATCAACATCTGGTTGCAGGCTAATACAATACTTACTCAGGATGTGACACTTGACGATATCAAGAAAGTTTATGGTGATATCCCATATAAGACTAAGTTTGAGGAGCATTACATCAACAATGAGGTACATCCACAGGGCTTCACTTACGCTCCTGAGAATGAGTTGTTGGTACAGTGTCTTCTCCACCTCCGTCGTATCGAGACTCTCCATGAGGGTATGAGATGGCTCGACATCAAGCGTTGGGGTATTGTTGTATACCACAACAGAGAAGGTCAGAGTGTTGACGTGCTTACTGTTGACGATCCTCGTAGAGCATTCCAGTTGCCACAGGATGTAATCGTTGCAGGTTTGAAGCCAAACCCACGTAAATAATGTTGTTAATAACAAAATGAAGTTTCACATGAAAGCAAAATATATAGCACTTCTTGCATGTGCAGTTACGCTGGGCTTCACTGCATGTGACGAAGATGATATTGACGGCGAAAGCATCTTCTCAAAAGTCACTAAGACAGAGAACGACTTTGACAAGTGGCTTAAGAAGAACTATGTCGATACATACAACATTGAGTTCCAGTATCGTTATACAGACAAGGAGACAGATAATCAGTACAACTTGGCTCCTGCAGCATTGGACAAGTCTATTGCATTGGCTAAGTTGACTAAGTTCCTCTGGCTTGATGTATATAAGGAGATTGCTGGTGACGAGTTTATCAAGACATACTGTCCAAAGGTTATTACTCTTGTAGGTTCGCCTGCATACAACTCAAAGGGTGAGATAGTTCTCGGTACTGCCGAGGGTGGTGTCAAGATTACACTTTACAATGTAAATAATCTTGATTACAATAATATCGATATTGATTTCCTCAACTATTGGTATTTCCACACAATGCACCATGAGTTCGCTCACATTCTTCATCAGACAAAGAACTACACAACTGACTTTAACTTGATTACTCCTTCGGATTACCAGAGTACATCTTGGGTTAATGTTGAGGATGAGCAGGCTTTGCAGATGGGCTTTATCACTCCATACGCCTCGAATGAGTTCCGTGAGGATTTCGTAGAGACATTGTCTAACTACGTCACACATCCACAGGAGTGGTGGGATGCTCAGATGGAGATTGCTGGTGCTAAAGGTGCGTCACTTATTCAGCAGAAGCTTGATATCGTAAGAGATTACCTCAAGGGTTCTTGGAGCATTGATTTGGATGTATTGAGAGCTAAGGTGCTCGAGAAGTGCGACCAGGTTTATGATCTTGATCTTACTACATTGAATTAATAAACCTTAAACTACAAGAAAGATGAATCTAAAACATATTATAGCATCGCTCTTTGTAGCCTGCACAGTATTTACATCTTGTGCAGTAGAGGAGGATGAGATTTTTGACCAGCCAGCTACGCTTCGCGCTGACGCGACAGCTAAGGCATATAATGATATTCTTACTGGTGCTCAGAATGGTTGGGTAATGGAGTATTATCCAAGTTCTTATCAGCTGTACGGTGGTTTTGTTGTTGCCTGCAAGTTTAACGCTAACGGCACTGTAGATGTAACAGCTGACTATGCTACTGACTCAAAGGGTTCGTATACAACAAACAGCCTTTATCAGATTTGCCATACTGATGGTATGACACTCTCATTTGACACATACAATGAGGTGCTCCACTATTTGAGTGATCCTTCTTATGACCACGGTGCTGGTAAGGGCGACGGTTATGAGGGTGATTTCGACTTCAGCATTATCTCTTGTACATCAGAGAAGGTAGTTTTGAAGGGTACAAAGACTGGCTCTGTAGCTGAGATGTATCCACTGAAGACTACAGCTGAGGAGTATTTGATGCAGATAAGCAAGGTACAAGAAGAATCTCAGAGCCTTTCTTATATAACAGAAATTACTGAGACGACGTCAGTTATTTATTCAATGTCGGACCAAGTGCTTTCATATGAGTATGAGCAAGGTGACGAGGTAATTAGCGGTGATATTCCTTTCGTGTTTACGACTACTGGTATCAAGTTCTTTGAAACTCAGGAAATTGCAGGAAAGTCTGTATCCGAACTCACGTGGGATGGAAAGAAGTTCGTTAGCAAGGATGGCTTTGTAATTGAGAAGTATCTAAATACTATGGATGTATTCATGAATAATACATGGTATATGTCTGACAATTTGATGTCAACAGGTATGCTTCAATACTGGTATACAGCGTACGTAAACTTCTTGGTTCCAAATGAATTTGATATTACTGATGCATATCTTGATTTCGCTCAGGGTTATGCATTTATGAACTACGAGGGAGAGTCTGAAGGTGAATCATATTCTGGTTATTTAGCGTATTCTTATGAAACTTCTGGAAATGTTATAGCATTGGAAGCGTATTCTTATGATTCTTTCACAGCAAGTTTGTGGAGTACTCCATTTAAATATTTCTTCTATCCTGCGTGGGATACCTTTACAGTAGAGATAGATGATTTACAGAATCCATCATATGCAACACTGACAACTCCAAGTGGAGATCAGATGATTCTTACTATTGAGCCTATGTATGGTCCTTTCGATCTATGTAAGGAGCAGTAATAGTATAGTTAATAGAGGTATATAAGTTATAGTTAATTGGCGAAGGGTTAAGACGAGACGTCTTGCCCTTCGTTTTTTTCGTTTGTAGCTAGACATTGGTTATTGTTGAAGATATATTTAAATTCGAAGAAGGGTGACTAAAAGTATCTAATAGACTTTTAGTCACCCTTCTGTTGTTTATCTAGAACGACAAAAGAAAATGAAATAATCAAATGTTTTTATGTCATCCTCTTTGTAGCGTTTTTAACAATTACTTGTATGGCCTGTATAGTCTGTATAGTCTTTCGGTCCACTTGTCTGTGGCTCTTAGTGTTTCTTCGTAAAGTTTGGCTGATGTGTGGTAAGCTGGGTCATATTTTTCATTGCCTAGTTTAACACTCCATGCATAATACTCTACTAAGTTGTTAACTTTTGCTCCCTTGAGAAGTAAATTATCTTTTAATAGATTGCCATTCTCAAGAGAATTAATAACCTTGATTAGCTGAAATGCAAATACAATAATTCTAATATCTGATTCCCCAAAATATGGTGAATAATTTACTTTTATCTTGCTAAGATAATCCTTCGCATTTAATAGAGCTATTTCGCTTTCATCGATGAAAACTTCATCGATAAGCTCTTGATTGTTTTTGTAATAAGGACCCTTAAGGGGTGCACCTAGAATTGATGTGTCTCCTGGTAGATAGATTTGATCACCTATTTCAATCATTGCTAAAGTAGATGAATAATCTATTTTAGCTGATACTAATTCTGCAGAAGAGTTTGACATAGACAAGATCTCTTCTGTTTCTGCGTAATCACATGAGACGACTAACACAGAAAATGCTAATAACAATAAACGGTTTAGCATAACTTTAAGCTAATTTTTTTGACATAAATGTGAATTACATGACGTAACAAATTGATGACGAATTATATATCAACCCTCAGCTTGTCGTTCTAGATTTGCAAATATAGTAAATTGGCATTAGTTTGCAATAGTTTCTGATTTTTTACTAGTGAGATATTTTGATTACAATATTTACGTTAATGAGCGTGGTCGCATTGTTCGTTTTATGCTTGTTTGTAGGGGTGCTGAATTAGCATACTACTTGTTTGCCATAAGTAGGGAGGCGAGGTATTCCTGTTCGGCCTGACCGGGAGTAGGGGTCAGGTGGGCGCGAGACAAGGCATTGAGGAGGTAGAGATCCATTATGGTGGTGTAGCCGCTTCGGGAGTGGATAGTCTGGGCTCGTTGGATGAGAGCCGCTATTTCGCCAGCTGAATAATTCTTATTATTTCTGCCTCCTATGAGGGTTAAGGGAGCATTAAGAGAGCGTATAGAGAAGTCAGGGAGAGCCAATACTTCTTTTTCATATAATAATCTTGATTTTTTAGGACCTGTAAGGATGCCTAGGACGGGGAGGTCTTGAGGTATGGCGCTATTGTAGTATTCGGCATAGCGGGAAAGCGGGCCGATGAATAAGGTACGAGAAGAGATAATGTGCTCAGTGATAGAGAGATTGCCTGAGAGGCGGTGGTCCTGGAAGTCGGGGATAAGGCAGTAGTCGAAATTAGAAACCAGTCGGGATATTCCCCAAGAGACTATATTCCTTACCCATTCAGGGCAATTTGTCCAAGGGATAGGGGACAGCTGGTGGGTTATTATTGCTGTATGGCAGAGAGAAGAACAGAGTCCATAGCGATTGTCGGATATTACGAGGTCGATTTTGTATTCCTTGATGATACGCTGCAGAGAGAAATGCTCCCGTACTATTCGATAGAAGAAATAGGGGAGTTGCAGAGAGACGGTCAGTGCCAGGGGCAAGGAATCTGACGTCCAGGGAGAATATGATTTAAGCGGTATGGCCGGGAGGTCTGGGAACTGCTCCTGGAGAAGGCGCAAAGAGTCGCCCGAGCCGGCAAGAATGACCTCGTTATTATGTTTGAGGAGGTGCTTGACGACAACTGCGGAGCGAGAGGCATGGCCCAGGCCCCAGTCGAGGGGGGAAACAAGAATGCGCATATATCACAAAGATAGCAGTTTTGAGATAAAATTGGCAGTATATTTGCATAAGAGGAGATAGTGTTAACCTTATAATCATTATATAGAATGACGAATTTACCTGCAAATATTGAAAAGTATGAGTCTCATTATTCAGAGTCTTCGCTTTGGGAAAAGATTAAGAAGATAGCTGGGAAAGTGGGACGAGAGGTGGTATATCACGCCCTGTTGCTATATTATGCGCTGGATAGTCCTTCGATGACCTTGAAAGACAGGGCGATGGTGCTAGGTGCACTGGGGTATCTGATATTGCCAGCGGATTTGATACCTGATTTCCTGCCAGTGGTGGGATATACTGATGACGCAGCGGCACTATATGCCGTGCTGAAGAATCTGGGGAAGGTAGTCGATGATATGGTAAAAGCCAAGGCGAGAGCGAAGACAGTAGAGCTGTTAGGGGAGTAGCGAATTCATGTAATGCTCCTGGAAGAAGGTGTCGTACTCCAAAGATTTATCCTGAGTAAGAATACGTACCTGATCGGTAGGAATCGCGTAGAGCAGAGGTATTGACCTTGAAGGAGAAACCTCGGTAAATAGCGATTGCTCGCGTAGGGAGAAGAAATAAGCCATAGCAGCCTTTTGGTTGGCAAAGCCAGAAACCTGGATAGCCATAGAGCCGTTAGCCATAGTCAGTATAGCTAAGTCATAATCATCAAGCAGGAAGTTGGTGAAGTTATAGTCGGCTATCAAGAACAAGGCGCGGTTCTGCATATCATTGTCTACAAATGCCACTACGCTATGCAATGCCTCTGGAGAATATTTGTATTCGGCAGCAGAGGTATTGGCTGCTGTTTCTGCGGCAGAGTCGTAGCGGTTCTCCTCGAGAGGGGAATCGTATGACTGATGAACCACCGGAGCCTTACCCAAGGCCAACTGGTCGAGGAATGCACGAGCGAGAGTATCCTCGGGCGTATTGGCATATCGGTCAGTTATGTCGCGCAGGTCGGCTTCGAAAGCAGTGCGCTGACCCTGCTTAGCACTAGAGAGGGCACGTATGAGCAAGTATTTAGAATGGTAGTCGGCTTCCGATGTCTCTCCGAGAGCCTGAGAAGCCAAAGAATAAGACTGAGCGAACTGACCGAGTAGGTAAGCATCGTAGGCAGAACGATATTTAGCCTCATGCTCCTGCAAGACCTTATCTGTAGCAGCGAAATATGAGTCGGCCCCTTGTTTGAGATAAGCAGCGAACTCACTGTCGGGGTATTCCGACCTTATGCTCTGAGCCGCGCTATTTGCCAGAGAGGTATTCTCGGCTTTAGTAGCAGAGAAATAGAGGAGAGTCAGTGCGTCATACCTGTTAGCTATCTTAGGAAAACGACGAAGTAGCTCGTCAAATTGGCGAGAAGCAGACGTGTAGTCGTGAATATCGTCATATAATATAGTCGCTGATTTGAAGAGAGCGTTGGCAGTAGCCTCATTGATTTTAGCCTTGGCATCGTCGGTCATAGGCAGACCCTCGAGCAATTTAGATGTAGAAACAGGACTGTTATCAGACTCCTTATTCGCGTCATTATCAGAAGACGTATTATCGCCATTCAGCAAACCGCCGGCGAGCTCCTCGGGAGAAAAATCATCAGGAAAGCCCTCCATTGGAGAAGAAGAACTCTTATCGGCGCGTCGCCAGTCATCCTCGTTGGCACGTTGACCCCATTTCTTGATAAAAGCTGCCTTGCCAGCCTGGATCATTGTAGTATTGTAGAAATACCAAGAAGAACCACCACGAGTAGGGCGTTCGCCGGCACCATTAGATATCCTGTAGAAATCAGTCTGAGACATACCGGCATCCTCCAAGGCAGCCTTCTGAGCTTCGAGAGCCTCGAGGCGTTTCTTTTCTGTGTCGATGATTTTCTTCAAGAAAGCATCGCGGTCGCGCTCGGACATATTAGCGATACGCATCAGCGAGTCATTATCGTGTATTGTCTGCAGTTCCTTTACGAGAGGCTTAAGGAGCTTAGCGCGGTCCTGAGCCTTAGGCTTGCGGAGATTGGTAGCCGACAAGAACTGAGCGGCGCTGTCCACGAACAGACCATCAGGGAGGTAGTCGGACTTAGAGGCTGCGATATCAGACATAGCCAAGTAAGAGAGCCCCTTTTGGTGAGTATTAGAAGTGCTGGTATTGACACTCTTGCGGTAGAATACATTCGCCAAGTCGGTATTTCCTTGAGTCTGCTGGAGTTTTCCGAGAGAGTAGTATATCTGGTCGAGGAACTCCTCATTCTTAGTCTCGCGAGCCATTTTGCGTAGCAATTTCTCGGTAGACTGCATATCGGCGTCGGTCACCGATACGGTAGCCAGTTCCATTTTGGCGGCAAAAGCCATGTTATAGTCAGCAACAGAGCGAGACAGTTCACGGAATAGAGGTACAGCCTTTTCGGGATGCCCCACCTCACGGTACACCTGAGCGAGGATATATTTCAGTCGGCGTATATTTTCACGTGAAGAACCCTCCTTGATAGCATTTTCGAGGTAAGGTATAGCCTGAGAATACTCCTCGAGTTCCAGATGGATATTGGCACGGGCACGCTGGTAGTCGAAATAGAGGTTATTTGGAGCCAGACCATCGAGGTCATATGAATCCAAGGCACCCTTAGCTGCTGCGAACTGACCGATTTGGGCGTGGGCAATAGATTTCCAGATGAGAGACTCATACGCGGCGTGCTCTGACGGGAATTTCTGGTGGACATATTCGAGGACCTTGAAAGCCTCCTTCTCATCGTGCAAGACGACATTAGCCTGACCCATCAGGAGATAAGCCTCAGCCACATAAGGGTTATATTCATCCTTCAGCTGCAATTCGCGCTGACGAGGGGTAGGATTCTCCACGCGGGCAGGCTTAACCTTGATGCTATGGAGCTCCACAAGTTTATGTGCCTTTTTGAGAGCAGTCTCCATATCGCCATTGGCAGGCTTGGCATTCTGGGTAATACAGAAATTATAGACAGGGAGAATGCGGGAATAATCCTCCTTCGTGGCTTGGTTGACCTTCTCGAGACCATCATTGAAAGCCTCCTTGCCATTGAAGTAGACGTTATAGTGAGACGTCATACGCTGGTAGGAACGAGAAAGCCAAGTATTGTGCTGGGTAGAACAAGCTGCCAAGAACAATACAATAGAAAGAAGAATGAGTATATATCTAGTTTTCAATATATTCTTATAAGATTGTAGTGCATGACGCACGTAATGAAGTGCTAATTTCGCTATTTTTTATGTTATTAGGCTATAAATTGAGTAAAAATGCGCAATTTTGCAGTAGAAAACAAACAAAAAGACGTTGTAAATGGAAAACGTAGTAAGCGGTATAAGACCGACAGGTAACTTACACTTAGGCAACTATTTTGGTGCTGTAACAAGTTTTGTGAAGATGCAGGACGATTACAACTGCAAATTCTTCATTGCAGACTGGCACTCGTTGACGACACATCCAAAGCCAGAAGACATTCAGGCTTCTACAAATACTATTCTTGCAGAATACTTGGCTTGCGGCATTGATCCAGAGAAGTCGGTAGTATATATGCAGAGTGATGTTCCAGAAGTATTGGAGCTTTATATGTACTTGAATATGAACACATATCTGGGAGAGCTAGAGCGTGTGACGACATTCAAGGAGAAGGCAAGAAAGCAACCAGACAATGTGAATGCGGGACTTTTGACATATCCTACTTTGATGGCTGCCGATATCTTGATTCACAGAGCATTGAAAGTGCCAGTAGGCAAGGATCAGGAGCAGAATATGGAGATGGCGCGTAAGTGTGCACGTCGTTTCAACAATATATATGGTGTTGATTTCTTCCCAGAGCCACAGTCGTTCTATTTTGCCAAGGAAGCTATCAAGATTCCAGGACTTGACGGAAGCGGCAAGATGGGCAAGAGTGAAGGCAACTGTATCTACCTGAAGGATGATGCGAAGACCATCCAGAAGAAGGTGATGAAGGCTGTTACAGATTCAGGTCCTACAGAGCCAAATTCGGAGAAGCCAGAGGTGATTAAGAATCTCTTCACATTCCTGAATATTGTTTCTGCTCCAGAGACAGTACAATTCTTCGAGGAGAAGTGGAATGACTGTTCGATTCGCTATGGCGACTTGAAGAAGCAGTTGGCTCAGGATATCATCGGTTATACAGAGCCTATCCGTGAGCGAATCAACGAATACTCGGCAAACAAAGAGCTGTTGAGGAAAGTAGCTGAGCAAGGCGCGGAGAAGGCAAGAGAGAGCGCTAGACAGACACTTGCAGAGGTTAGACAGATTATCGGATTCAAACAGTATTAAGAATACTGATACCCTAAAATAATTACAGAGCATCCAAGAATATTGTATTCCTGGATGCTTTTTTGTTGTCGGCGAGATATTTTTACAACTGATCTGGCGCGGCAAAGAATGATGATAGGATTTTGATGTATAATCAGAAGGGAAGTTTAGTTGGGTGGCGGGTTGCAAAGTTATGTCTGTATTAAGGGAGCATTAAGGATGTGTTAAGAGAGATATAAGCAAGCGTTGCGGGAGTGTTATCTAAAGTTTTATTGTTACTGGTTACAGGTAGAGTTTCTCTGAAATTATTTTAAGGGCCGGTGAGGGGTAAATACCTTAGAATCCCATAATGCTATGATTACCAGGAACCACCTGCGCCGCCGCCACCGCTGTAGCCGCCACCGCGATAGCCGCCGCCAGAACCATAGCTACCCGAACTATACCCGACACTTCCTCCGCTGAATGACGATTCGCTACTGATGTCGTATAGCTCAGACAGTTTAGGCACGATAACCGTCTCGGTTGCGTCGCATCCACAGCATTCACATTTGGCGGTGTAGAGCCATGAGCCTCTCTTTTTGAATTCGGCTTTTACTTTCTCCTCTTTGCTGGTTACCTTGGCAGAGTATGCTTGGCAGCGTTTGCAGAATATATAATTCTTGACTTTGTTTGTCGGCATGAGCAGTGCCGTATGGTGCCCATTGGCACATGTATAGAGAGTGGCTTTCATTACGCCTTCTCTGATTTCATATTGGCGTGCCTCTTGCGTTGGACTATAATTGGACGACGACTTTTCTAACTTGCCGTTGCATTTCGGACACTTGAGAACTTTGTCTGCTGCTTTTTTCTCAACAATCTTGCATACCAGGTAGAACGGTATTGCGATATACGGAGCAACAATCATGTAGAATTTAAGTTTCCCACTACGACTCATGGCGTTAGCTCGAGTCAGTGCGTCGCGATTCGTTTCGCTGCTCCATAAATGGAATGTAGCTATGATTGCATGAATAATAGCCGAGAAACCAAAATAACCTGCCACATAAGGAAAGAAGTGCACAAAATCATCGTATTGCGTATAGCCTCCAGCGTAGTCCATATATTCAAATGCTTCGCACAGAAGCCAGACAAACACACCCATGAAGAGTAGGTACCAGAGAAATTTCTTACCGTCCCAGAATCCCCATTTGGCTATACGCAGATTGTCCGAATAATATGCCACATTGCATTCGATATTCTTATATATAAGTATCTTGCTTTCCACATTTTTCAGTGGAGCATTGTTTAGTCCGTAAAAAGCAATGTAGATGCTTATGAAAGGTACGCAGAGCAACAATTCTATGAAGCATGCTATCCAGTCACCTTCGCTCCATTCTTCATCTTCTTCCTCGTCTTCGTTGCTGCTGCTGCTCATTACGGTTGCCCTATCCAGTCCGCCATATTCCGTTGCTTTGTATTCCGTGTCGGTGGCTATCTTGAACACTTCCGACAAAGCCCGATGGATGCCACTAGCATATTTGTTTTCGCGGAATTCAGGCACCATTATTCTGTTGCCTATGCGTCCAAGTATCACGTCAGGGAAGTCGGCCTCTGCGCCATAACCTGTGATGAACTGCCATCTGTGCTGGTTGACGACTACAAGCAATATCAAGCCACGGCTGTCGCGTCCCAGTCTCCAGTTATTGTACAGATTTACACCAAAGTCGAATGGCTCCATGTCAATCTCGTCGAGTACAACAATAGCAGTCTCCAAGTCGGCCTTAGTATTAAGACTGTCGCACAAGATGTTGATTTCCGCTCGTTGGTCGGCACCGAGATAGCCTGTCGGATCCAGCACATACGTCTTGTCGACAGTATATGGGTCGGTCAGGTTGTCAGGCGTCCATTTCCCCTCCTCATCGCTACAAGCGACAAGGAATAATGTGCTGAATAATATGAGCAGTATGCGGTGCAAAAGTATGATTCAGATTATTCGACTGTTTCGATTCTGCAATCTGCAGGCTGGCGTATATTCTCGTCGAGGAGAAGCTCCTTGATAGAAAGAGCCTTTATGATACCGCTAGTAGGGTTCTTGACACTAGTGATGCTGCTCTTGATATCGACATTGACAGTAGAGTATTCAAAAGCGAGGTCAGCGTCCTCACCCATTGTACAGTTAATCATAACGAGATTATCTGCATAGCAAAGAGGCTGAGTACCCGAGACGTGGCAATTCTCCATACGTAGGTTCTTACAGTACCACGCCAAGTATTCTCCCTTGACCTGGCAGTTGCGAAGAGTTACGTTCTCGGTATTCCAGAAAGCATCCTTGGTATCGAGAATAGAATCCTCGATGACGATATTCTTGCAATATTGGAAAGAGTATTTGCCCTGGAAGTGGAAATTGCGAATACGGATATTCTCGCTATGGAGGAACAGGTAATCGCCGTTACGGAGTTCCACGTTGTCAAGTTCAATGTTGCGGCAGAACCAGAAATATTCTATGGCATTATTGACCTTGCAGTTAGACATCCTGATGCCATCCAATTCGCGGAGAGCCTTAGGAGAGTCGAAAATGGTATTAGTGATTTCCAGGTCGGTAGAGTACCACAAAGCGGCACGAGCATCATCACCGAATGTACAGTTATTGATTTTCACATCCTTATTGCACCAGAAAGGGTAGCGCCCCAAGAAAGTGCAACCCTCGGCGATAACATTATCAGTCTCCTTAATAGCAGATTCGCCAACGCCGATAGTAACATTTACTAGCTCGATGTCGCGGGTGTTGTAGAATGGGCGTTCGCCATCGTACTGTTGATTTTCAAAACGATTCATTGTGTGTCAATGTAGGAATAAAGGTTGATTGAAGAAAGCACCCCGAGCGTTTATTTGTTCTCCCGGGGTGTTATAGACTAATTCGCTTGATTTTCCTCTATTCGTTTACATACCTCGTTAGTGATAGACTGGTATGACTTTGAATTAGGGTATATAGGCTTTAGGAATTCCACCTTAACAGGTCGAGGTCGAGGGAAGATAGAACCCTTAGGCATAGCCTCGAAAGCACCCTTGATGCTGACAGGAACTACAGGTACGCCGAGTTCCTTAGAAAGGATAGCGAATGTTTTCTTGAATTCGCCCAATTTGCCATCATTTGTACGAGTGCCCTCAGGGAAGATGATGATATTCTTCTTTTTCTTGAGTGCCTCGCCCAGTTTTTGGATAGACTCCTTGATATTGCTCATATCCAAGACGATGACATTATGGTGGTCGGCAATGAACTTAGTTATAGGGCGACGCACGTGCTCCTCCTTGGCATAGAAGTAAGTATTCTTGATGCTGCGCCATTTGAGGAACGACATGACGAAGAGACCGTCGAGGAAACTCTGGTGATTAGGAGCGTAAATAACAGGACCATCCTCTGGGATATTATCAGCGCCCTTGCCAGAAAGCTTGAAATACAACTTAAATAACGGGCGGGTAAGAGTCATGAAGATATTACCTGTAGCCCAAGTCTCAGGAAGTCGGACTTTAGCGTGCTGCTTGAGAATCTGGGCCCAGTCAACCTTTTCGACCTCGATACGAGTCTTAGCCTGAGCCACCCAATCGGCCATAGCGCCTACGCTGGCAAAACCTGCAATCTGATCTGTAGTTACCTCCACGCCGAAAGTATTCTGGAGGAAAACCTGGAGCCCCACCTTATCTAGAGAGTCGAAAGCGAGGTCCATCTCGATATGTTTCTCTGGAGAGACCTTGCAATGCTTCTCGTCCTGGATATAGTCGCGGATGACGCAATACTCCTTAGAGAGATTCTCCTCTTTAGACTCCTTGGGCAGAGAAGGCTTTTTGACCTTAGTCTCCATCTCTTCGAGAAGTTGAGGAAGGCGGAAGCGCTGAAGCTTTTCAAGCTTAGTGCGAGGAAGCTCGCCGCGATATATGCTGAAGCTCATGACCTTTTTATAAGGAGCCACCTCCTTATTGTAAGGTTCGATTACATCCCACTTAAGTTTCTCGCGGATTTCATCATCAGTCATAGATGCGGCAATGTCGTCTGTAGGGACGATGATAGCATGGAGGAGGTCGGCATTAGGCATTACGCCACACTCTTTGACCATTGCTGCATAGTTCTCGATTTTGTATTCGATCTCTACTGGATTGACATTTTTGCCATTAGAGAGGACGATAATCTCCTTGCGGCGGCCTGTGATAAACAAACGCTGCTTGTCGTCGAGGTAGCCGAGGTCGCCAGTGTAGAGCCAGCCATCCTTGAGAACCTGAGCAGTCTCATCAGGACGATTATAGTAACCCCTCATTATATTGCGGCCCTTGGCGCATATCTCGCCATCTCGGATTTCTACCTTAACAGAAGGCATAGGCTGTCCGGCGGAGCCAGGAAGAAGCTTATGAGGGCGAGTGAACGCGATGATAGGAGAAGCCTCCGTCATACCGTATCCCTCGAGAAGGTCGAATCCCAGAGTCTTAAGGTTTTTTGCTATAGAGGCATCAAGAGCTGCACCACCGCTTACGAGGAATTTGACATGACCGCCCATCTTCTTGTGTACTTCGCCAAAGACGGTACGAGAGAGCCGAGCCCACTGGAGTTTTTCGCAAAGTTTATACATTATGCGACCAGCGGAGCTAGAGTTGACTTTATCCATGATTCCCTTGACGAGGGTTGAGTAGAGGCGAGGAACGCCGATAATCATATTCACCTTATGGTCTTGAAGAGTCTTCATGAGGTCGCCGGCTGCCATTGAAGGGCAGAAAGCGATGGAACCATCAGTAACCAGCGGTGCAATCAAGGTACCGAGGAGAGGGAGAATATGGTGAAGGGGAAGGAGTGCCATAGTGCAGAGATCCTTCCTGAATATTTTTACCTCTTTAGAGACGGCATCTATATTAGCCATGATATTCTCGAAAGTGAGCATAACACCCTTAGGAGAACCTGTAGTGCCCGAAGTGTAGACTATGAAAGCAACCTTATCGTTGTCATAGGTAAAATCGGACGGGGTGACAGAAGTCTCGGCGCGGACAGCTTCCGCCTCAGTCTCATCAATGTTAACGATAGCAGGCTTGTGGTTAGCCTCGCGGAGGGCATCCATTGCGAGGGACATACGTCCTTCAGAGACGAACATAGTCTCTGGTTGGCAATCGTCGATGATATAAGCGATATCAGTAGCTGTAGATGTAGCATCTACAGGAACAGTGATGGCCCCTGCTTGCCAGATGCCGAATACGGCGTAAGCCCACGCAGGTCTATTCTCACTCAAGATTAGAGCTTTTTCCTGTCCGGCAACACGAGAAGCGAAAGTGTTGGTGCGAGCCAGGAACTGCTTATAGGTGATGTTGCCGTCATTAGCTCTGAGAGCTATTCTATCAGTAGGTTTAATCATATTCCTAAAATTAAAGATGCCGTTCTGGTTAATTTTCGATATACGACATCAGTTGGTCATAACTACGACGCATTTTTTCTTCCAATATAGCGATGGCATCCTCATCGTCGGTCCAGGCGTTATAGCCGTGTCGTTGGAGAGCCAATATTGCATAAAGCGCTTCGTGAGTAGATATCTTGGCGTAAACCTCGGTATATCCATCATCGGTCTGACGAGAACCGATGCTGAGCAATTGCAAACCTTCATCTTCGATGATAGCAGCAAGTTTGGAAAAGAGGCGGTTTTCAGGAAACGTTCTGATAAAAATTACAGCCCCGTCTTTGTCCCATTGCAGTAAGTCTAACTGCTGTTTGCAATCTGATTTTATTTCGGTAACGACGCTATTTGACATTTCGTGTTCCGTTTTTATTCTTACATTTGCATCGCAAAAGTAGACAAATCTTAGAGACTATCCAAACCCAATACCTTAAGAGATGTTTACTATATGTAAAAAGGACAACAACTGAAAGGCAACATTATGACCAAATTAAGTGTCAATATTAATAAGATTGCGACTATCCGCAATGCACGAGGAGGAAACACTCCAGATGTAGTGTTAGCAGCTAAACGCATACAAGAATTTGGAGGAGAAGGTATAACAGTACATCCACGTCCAGATGAGCGACATATTCGTTATGCGGATGTCTTTGCAATAAAGCCGATTATTACGACAGAATTCAACATTGAGGGGTATCCATCAGACAAGTTTGTTGATTTGGTATTGAAAGCCAAGCCGACGCAGGTAACGCTTGTTCCTGATGCTCCAGATGCCATTACTTCAAATGCTGGTTGGGATACGAAGACCAATCAGTCGTTATTAACCGACCTTGTGGGTAAATTTTCAGAAGCCGGTGTCAGAACATCCATTTTCGTTGATGCGAATGTAGAGATGGTTGAATATGCGGCGAAGATAGGAGCAGACCGTATCGAGTTGTATACTGAACCTTACGCTTCGGGGTATAAGGTAGACAGAGAAGCTGCTATCAAGCCATTCATAGAAGCAGCAGAGTATGCGAGGAAAAAGGGGTTGCAAGTGAATGCAGGCCATGACTTGAATTTGGATAATCTTGCATATTTTTCTGAAAAGATACCATTTATTAAGGAAGTGTCGATTGGGCACTGGCTTATCTCAGATGCACTTTATTATGGTCTTGAGACTACTATAAAGATGTATAAAGACCGTCTGGTCTCTACCAAGAAGGCAGAGTAGAAAAGTATAGCCAAGAGTACAAAAGTTGATGTATGAGGCTATATGTATTTGTATTAAAGGTCAAAAATAACTATATTTGACCCCAAGCAACACACGAAGCTATGTTTGGTCAAGTAAAAATACAACGAATTATATATCTACTCCTTTTTGTACTGATGTTCAGCACGTCGGTATTTTCGCAGGAGTCGGCTGATACGGTTAACCAGATGGTAAACGGCAAGAAATCTGGCTGGTGGCGTATAACGGCAAAGAACGGACGTGTCAGTGAGGGCTGTTTTGTGGCTGGAAAGAAAAACGGTCGTTGGAAGAATATGCGATCAGACGGGTCAATAGAGAGTTTCGTGACGTTTAGCAATGGTATTCCCAGAGGACTTGCGATATACTACCACAAAAACGGCAAGATAATGGAGGAAGGTTTCTGGAATGTTGACCACTGGGAGGGAACTTATACAAGAAACAATGAGAAGGGAATCAGGGCAGTTGAGTTCAATTTCAATGCCGAAGGGAAGCGAGAGGGACCGCAGATATATTACCATCCAAACGGAAAGGTCATGTACGAGGGAAACTGGGCGAATGGAGTCATAAAAGGTCCGTTGTCTATGTATGATGAAGACGGAGTGAAGTATATGGAGCGCAACTATGGTGAGGATGGTAAGTTTGCAGGCACCAGTGATGTGGATCCTACAGAGGGAGGAGAAAAGACCAATTCTTTGGAGTATTTCAGAGGAACAGGTAATTATACCTTGTTCAATAAAGATGGAACACTTTATAAGAAAGGTTACTTTGAGAATGGAAAACTTATAAATGGCTCGCATTGTATATATCAGAACGGTAAGTTGATTCGTACTGATAAATATGTGAAGGGAGAGAAACAATAAAATATTACACACACAAATAGATTACAGTGAAAACAGTATCAGAGCGTTGTCATGTTTACGCATCGGACAATATAACGGCAGATATCAATGAATTGGCAGCGCCTTATGGTAGCAGTGTCTATTTGTTGATGGATGCGGGCAGTGAGAAATACTGCAAGTCGGTCCTTGGAAAGATAAATGGATTGGCAGAAGACCATATCCTCACAGTAGGGGATGGTGATGACAATAAGAATCCACAGACGGCATGTCAGATCTGGGAATTCCTAAGTTCGCATGGTGCCACTAGAAAGTCGCTTCTTATCAACCTAGGAGGTGGTATGATATGTGATTTGGGTGGTTTTTGTGCTTCGACATTCAAGAGAGGAATAGATTTTATCAATATACCTACCACTGTTCTTGCACAAGTTGATGCTTCGCTAGGAGGTAAGACAGGAATGAATCTTGGCAGTCTGAAGAATGAAGTCGGCGTGTTCTCTATGGCGAAGGCTGTTCTTTTGAACGGAGAATTCCTCAAAACGCTAGACAAGGACAATCTGCTTTCGGGATTTGCGGAGATGATAAAGCATGCGTTGATACACAATGCATCGGCTCTGGAAGAGCTTCTAGCTTTTGATTTCAATAAGCCAGACTATAATCAGTTGAGTCAACTCATAAGTGAATCTGTTAAAATCAAGGAATTCTTTGTTGAGGCAGATCCGACAGAAAAGGGAATCCGAAAGGCTTTGAATTTCGGTCATACATACGGTCATGCCTATGAGACATTTGCTCTCAGGCATGGGAAGCCTGTGCTTCATGGTTTTGCTGTTGCGTGGGGCATGATCAAGGAATTACAGTTGAGTGCAGAACTGTCGACATTAGAGTCGGCAGCAGCACAGCGTATAGCAGCACGCATACTTGAATTGTATGGTAATCCTACAGCTACAGACGCAGATAAGTCGGAATTGCAAGAGTTGATGACCCACGACAAGAAAAACGATGGTAAGGGCATCAACTTTACTTTGATTCCTACTGTTGGAGAGGTTGAGATAGATCATGTAGTTAAGTTCTAAGAAAAAACAAAAGCTTCAGTTTTGTCACAGATATATAGACTTCGTCGCAAGGCAAATATTCCAAGTGTTGTTAATGTTGCTTTGCCAGCATCAAAGAGTATCAGTAACCGTTTGCTGATACTTAATGCTTTATGCACAAATCCAAGTAAGATAGACAATCTATCAGATTCTGACGACACCAATGTGATGGTCGAGGCGTTGAAAGGAGACCTAAAACATATAGACATAGGTGCGGCAGGTACTGCAATGCGCTTTCTGACAGCATATCTGACGCTTCAGCCTGGCGTTCATGAGATTACCGGTTCAGAACGAATGAGGAAGCGTCCTATAGGGACATTGGTTGAAGCTTTGCGTGCTCAAGGGGCAAAGATAGAATATATTGGAGAAGAGGGATTCCCTCCATTGCGTATTGCTGGAACAATGCTCAAGGGCGGTGATGTGGTTTTTCCTGGTAATATCAGCAGTCAGTATATCACAGCGTTTATGCTCATAGCACCTACTATTCCGGGAGGATTCCGTATTAAATTGACAGGTACCATTAATTCACGTCCATACATCAATATGACGATGGCAATCCTATGCAAATATGGGGTTGCTGCCAGATGGGAAGGCGACGATACTGTAGTGGTGCCAGAGAGCGAACTAAAAGCCATTTCTATGAGTGTAGAGGGAGACTGGACCGCTGTCAGCTACTGGTATGCTTTGTCGGCGCTCTGCCCAGAAACAGAGTTCAGGCTCAGCCCGCTAGACAAGGAATCTACGCAAGGAGATTCGAATGTGTCCAGTTTCTTGGCGGCATTTGGATTGAAGGGAGATCTTGAGAATAGAGTCAACACGTTGAAACGTTGCGCTTTGCCGAAAGAAAATTTCGAATACGATTTCAGAAATCAGCCCGACATGGCGCAGACATACGTAGTGCTGTGTTGCCTATTGGGAGTCTCATTCAAGTTCAACGGATTGGAGAGTCTGAAAATCAAGGAGACAGACAGAATTTCTGCTTTGGTTAATGAGTTGAAGAAGATAGGATATGTGGTAGGTACAAATGACAAAGACGAGATGTGGTATCTAGGAGAGAGATGTGTGCCTACTTATGAGCCTATTCTGACATACAAAGACCATCGAATGGCGATGTCGTTTGCTCTAGCTGCAATGGTCCTTGACCATGATTTGCTGATAGACGAGCCATCTGTAGTATCAAAGTCGTATCCTAATTTCTGGAAAGATATAGAGCCTCTCATTGATGTCATACCACAGTAGCCATATTGTTGCAAAATATCATCAAAAACACTAGTTTTGTAGCATAATAGAGTTATATGTCGGCGTTGTCGAGTTTCATATCGCTGTTCACTGTATCTACAGATGAGGACATCTCAACAGATGAGGTGTTCAGGCTGTCGTTTCTAAACGTCGTTAATTTTTTCTTGTTGGTGTATGCCCTGATAGTGGGTGTACACGCTCTATTGCTGGAAAGTGGTACGATAGCGTTGTCGAATTTTGTTGCTGCGCTTTTCTTCTTTTCGTACTTTATCTTTGCATATCTTCTCAAGCAGTCGAAGTTGTATATTACAATAGATAAGATAGTAATATTCCTATTCTTCATAGTTGTATTGCTATCTTCTGATGTGGCACGCTTTTGTTGTGTGACATTGTTCATGTATCCATTCGTAGCAATTATCCTTAGTGGCAGGCAGGCAGGCGTTACATTATCGATACTGCAGATAACGGTGGCCACCTTGCTGTATTTAGTGCTGCAGTATTTCTTCCCTAATCTTGGTTTGAGTTATAATATTTATGAGCTGATAGCGCTGTTTACCATTCAGCTGGTGGGTACATTTGTTTTTCATGCAGCTATCAGGTGGTTGTCAGAGTTACTTTATGACAAGATAGGGCAAGTTATAGAGTTGACGGAAGATGTGAAAGTACAGAAAGAGTTGACAGAGCATCTGGTACAGACACTCCGAGTGAATATAAATGATATAGAAAAATGTTCACAGAGAATGTCAACGACGAATCTGACTCCGTTCCAGTCGCAGATGACATCTACAATCAGGGTGTCGGCTGCTACTATGAATCAGAAGATGGACTCGGTATTGACAGCGTCTGAGTACTGCATCCGTCCATTGGGAGAAGAAGAGACAGTGTTCAACCTGCATACGCTTGTAACAACAACACTTCTGCTATATGCGCAGAATATGCAGAAGATACAGCAAGGGCACTCAGTCGTGCTGTCATCAGAGATGCCGCAGCAAGTTCTAGGTAATAGTCTGGTAACCAAGCAGATCTTGCTTGCGATATTCGATGCGTTGGATCACAAAGTAGGTTTGAAAGAGAAAAAGCTGGTAGTAAACCTCAGTTTGTGTGATACCAATGTGCAGACGCTGGTGGTCAATTTTGCCATATCTCTGTATGTACATTTGGACATAGACCATCGAGATTTGAGTTCTATTGAAGAAAAGTTGGTAAACAACCTTGGTTTGTTGGATGCGTATCGACTAATTGAGGCTACGAAGTCTAATTTCTCAATAGAGTACGTGTCGAACGTGTTGGTTCTCCAATTCACACAGTCATATAAGGATGTTGATGCTATAGTGTTGCCAGATGCGGATCTGCTGGATGAAAAGCATACATTCAACGAGCTGATAAGGAATAACCAGAAAGCACTCTCGCTGCGAGATATGTCAATGATGATAGTATCGTTTGATGAGGTCTCAGACAGATTGCTCCTGGAAGTATTCCTCGGAAAGTTCAGCAAGGTAGAGGTAGCAGCCTCGGCTAAGTCGGCGTTGAATAGGTTTGAAAATTCGCATGTTGATGTATTAGTGATTTCGCTCTCCCAGTATTATGAGATGAGTGCATTAGATTTGGTCAAGAAGATCAGAGACATAGAGCAAGGAGTTGGTCGCAGAACCATAATTGTTTCGCTTGATCTGGAGCCAGTGAGAGGAGATGCCAAGTTGGAAGCCATGGAAGCTGGAGTAGATATATTTGCCCAGTATCCGAACGACATCTCACATCTGCATGAGATGATAAAAGATATGATTGATAATTAATACTACCATAACAAACGTCATTTCTAAGACAAACGGTTAAATGAAAAAGTTCTTAATTTCAGTATTTACACTGCTTTGGGCAGTGTCGGCAAGTGCCGATGAAGGTATGTGGGTGTTGTCATTGTTGGCCAAGATGAATATTGGTCAGATGAACGAGTTGGGTTGTAAACTCACGGCAGAGGAGATCTACTCGGCAAACAATACATCATTGAAGGATGCTATCATCATATTTGGTAGCGGATGTACAGGTGAGATTGTATCAGATAAGGGACTTATCTTTACAAACCACCACTGCGGATATGGTTCTATCCAGCAGTTGTCATCAGTAGAGCATAACTACCTCAAAGATGGTTTTTGGGCAAAGAGTCATGAAGAAGAGTTGCCAGTTCCTGGTTTGCAGGTTCGTTTTATGACAGGTCTTGAGGATGTTACAGAAGTTATCACAAAAGGGTTGGACGGTGTGTCGGCTGAGGCTCGTATGGATTCCGTTCAGGCTCGTTCAGGCGCATTGCGCAAGAGCGCTATGAATAAGTTGTCCAAGGAAGAGGCAGAGTATACAGAAGTAGGTGTTGTGTCGTTCCTCCATGGCAATCAGTTCTTCATGGTAACCTATAACGTCTACAATGACATTCGTTTTGTAGGTGCACCTCCTGTATCAATCGGTAAGTTCGGTCATGACACAGACAACTGGATGTGGCCACGTCACACAGGCGATTTCTCAGTATTCCGTGTTTATACAAATAAAGACGGCAAGCCAGCAAGTTTTGCGACAGACAATATTCCAATGAAGCCAAAGCATCATCTTCCAGTCTCATTGGCAGGCGTTGAGATGAATGACTATGCAATGACAATGGGTTTCCCTGGTTCTACAGACAGATACCTCTCGTCATGGGGTATTGAAGAGACAATGAATGTTGTGAATGCATCGCGTATTCTTCCTAGAGAGACAAAGCAGAATGTCTGGATGGCAGATATGCAGGCTGACGAGAAGGTAAATATCCAGTATGCATCTAAATATGCACGTAGTTCCAACTATTGGAAGAATGCGATAGGAATGAACCGCGGTCTCAACAGACTCCACATCCTTGACAAGAAGAGGGCCATTGAAGCAGACTTTGCAAAGTATGCAGAGAGTCATGCCGAGTATAAGGATGTATTAAGGTTGCTCGCAAATAATTATTCTGCGCGTGCCAATGACATGAAGGGATACTACTACCTCAGGGAGTGTGTAGGTGCTGTAGAATTGTTGTCTACGAATGCCAATCCAATCAATACGCTTGTTAGAAAGCTTGAGAGCGGTGCTACTATCAGTGAGGCGGACAAGAACAAGGTCATAGAGGCATATCGTGCTATTTTCAAGGACTATAGTGTCAAGACCGACGAGAAAGCATGTGTAGCACTCTTGGAGTTCTATGCAAAGAATGTATCGTCTGTTTATCTTCCATCATTCTATCAGACAATAGAGAAGAAGTACAAGAACAATTATGCTGCATTTGCTGCAAAGATGTTTAAGACATCTATTCTTGCAGATAGTACAAAACTTATGAAGTTCATTGAGAAACCAGACCTCAAGGCAATAAATAAGGATATGGGTTATCTCGCAGCTAAGGACTTGCAGTCGAAGTACAGTCAGCTAAGAACAGCTTTGCGTGCTTCTTCAATAGAGATAGACAATGCAGAGCGTATGTTCCTCAAGGGTTTGATGGAGATGAATCCAGAGAAGAAGTTCTATTCTGATGCCAATTTCACTATGCGAGTATCATATGGTACAGTAGGTGATTATGAGGCTGCGGATGCGGTACACTACAAGCATTACACGACACTCAAGGGTGTAATGGAGAAAGAGAAGCCAGGTGACTGGGAATTTGATGTGCCAGCAAAGCTTAAGGAACTTTACAACGCAAAGAACTATGGTCGTTATGCAGACAAAGACGGAGAGATGCATGTCTGCTTTACAACCAACAACGATATCACAGGAGGTAACTCAGGCAGTCCAGTAATCAATGGCAAAGGTCAACTTATCGGTTTGGCATTTGATGGTAATTGGGAAGCCATGAGTGGAGATATTGCTTTTGAGACAGAACTTCAGAAGTGTATATGTGTTGATATCAGATACGTTCTCTTCATCATCGAGAAATATGGCGATGCCAAGAACCTCATTGATGAGCTAACATTTGCTGAATAAAAAAAACGAGTGACAAAATATAGTCATTTTATACATAAGGCGTTCATAATGCCCCTCTTAGCCCTGATAGGCTTTGAGGGGCAAAGTGGCGTTTTAGCACAAACAGATTCTTTGTCATTAAAGTATCCTGTTTATGATACCCCATCACATGGAGAAACCTACCCGGCGAGTCCGATTGATTTGGAAGAGCCAGACAATGCAGGTTACTCTGCTATGTATGATGCCTTGTCAGGAACAGTGACGATTTACCGCAAGATAGGCGGAATGAATGTGCGCCTACCTTACACTATGACATTGGAAGATTATCAGAACGACAGAACACGTCGCTCTATGCTAGAATATTGGCTCCAGCGTTCAAATGAAGACTCCAAAGCGAAGAGAGATGCCACTTCAGAAGGAGGAGAAGGCGGAGCGGATGAAAGCAACTCTATATTGAATTCCAAGTGGCGCATTAATTCAGATCTATTTGCCAGCATTTTCGGTTCCAACCAGATAACGATGAAGCTGCAAGGTCAGGCAAAAGTCTCTTTGGGTGTACAGATTAACAAGATTGATAACCCGACTATGCAAGAGAGGATGCGCAAATCGACATCATTTGATTTCAATCAGTCGGTTCAGATGAACTTGAACTCACAGATTGGAGAGCGCATGAAGTTGGCTATCAATTACAACACAGAAGCTACGTTTGACTTCGAGAACGAGGTCAAACTTGATTATACAGGTACGGAAGATGATATCATACAAGATATAGAGGCAGGTAATATCACCTGGACGCTCCCAGGAACCCTTATTCAGGGTTCGCAATCGCTCTTCGGTCTAAAGATGGATATGAAGTTTGGTAAACTCAAGGTGTCGACAGTCTTCTCACAGAAAAAAGGAGAGACACAGTCTATGACCATACAGGGAGGAGCCACGAAGAAAGAATTTGATATAGACATTACGAACTATGAACGTAACAGGCACTTCTTCCTTGCACATTATTTCAAGGATATGTACGACAATGCGTTACGTTCTTTGCCTACGATAAATTCCCCTATTACTATTAACAAGATTGAGGTTTGGGTTACCAATAGAACTGGAAGCTACAACAATACCCGTAATATTCTTGCCTTTACCGATATTGCAGAGAATGACAGCAGAGATTTACAGGCTCCTGACCAGTGGCGCACTACAAACAAGGCTGTGCCTTCGAATGAAGCCAACGACCTTTATAGTCAGTTGACCACATCGATTATACCTTCCCGTTCGATTAATGAGTTTACGTCGATAATGTCGTCATTCTCAAATCTTCGTTCTGCGCGAGACTACGAGAAGATGGAGAATGCACGTATGCTTTCATCCAGTGAGTATACACTCAATGAACGATTAGGTTATATCTCATTGTCGCAGCCATTGAACAACAACGAGGTACTTGCTGTTGCGTTCCAATATACATACAGAGGGCAGACATACAAAGTCGGAGAGTTGACAACAGATGGAGTCGATGCACCACAGTGTCTTGTATTGAAGATGTTGAAGGGTACAACATTTACGCCTAAGTATGTAGCCTGGGACTTGATGATGAAAAATATCTATAATCTTGGTTCTTATGATATAGAACAGAAAGACTTTGATTTGAATATCGTCTATTGTTCAGATTCTACATCGAACTATGTCAACTACCTGTCAGAAGGAGAGCGTCCGATGAATGGAGGTCATAATGGTGAGACATTCCTTCAGATTATGGGATTCGACAGGCTGAACTCTTCGAATGATGTTACGCCCGATGGAAAGTATGACTTTGTGAGTGGAATAACCGTTGATGCCTCCAAAGGACGTGTCATATTCCCCGTCAGAGAGCCATTTGGAGAGGCTATGGCCAAGAAGATTGGAGATAAGCAAATCGGGGACAAATACGCTTTTACGGCGCTGTACGACTCTACACAGGTGTTTGCAAAGCAACAGACCAGTAAGAATAAGTTCCGACTTCGTGGTTCATACTCATCTTCCTCTTCGGCAGATATTTCGCTCAATGCGTTCAATATAGCCAAAGGTTCGGTAACGGTAACGGCTGGCGGTCAGACTTTGACCGAGAATGTAGACTATTCAGTTGACTATCAGCTAGGTCGTGTGCGTATATTGAATCAGAGTATCCTCAATTCTGGTCAGGCTATCAACGTTCAGTATGAGAACGAGAGTGCGATAACAACGCAGACACAGACAATGGTGGGAGCGCATCTTGACTATGAGATATCAGATGACTGGAATATCGGTGCTACCATTATACACATGAAAGAACGCCCATTGACTAATAAGGTTGCTTATGGCGATGAGAGCCTTTCAAATACCATGCTTGGCTTCAATACCGAATTCAAGCGCAATCTGCCATTCATAACGTCAGCTCTTGATGCACTTCCTATGTTGTCCACAAAAGAGATGTCAACCATAACGGTAGAAGCAGAAGTTGCAAGGTTGATAGCTGGACATACCAAGACCATCAATGCAGCATATATAGATGATTTCGAGGGGTACAGCATATCGTATGATATTAAGAACTGGACCTCTTGGCATTTGGCATCAAAACCACAGGGTCAGCCCGATTTGTTGAAGAATGCAGACCTGACAAACAATCTCTCACAAGGATTTGACCGTGCTAAATTAGCATGGTACACTATCGACCCACTGTTCCTCAGGAATATGACTACGACACCTCGACATATCCGAAACGACAAAGAGCAACAGTCGTCGCATTATGTCCGTGAGGTATACGAGGAAGAACTATATCCGAATAAGGAGAGTGCCTACGGAGAGTCTACGAATATCTCTGTATTGAATCTGGCATATTATCCAAATGAACGAGGTTCATACAACTTCTCTACAGATTTGGATAAGAATGGACATCTGACAGATCCTGAATCAAATTGGGCAGGTATACAGCGCAAGTTGGATCAGACCGATTTTGAGTCGGCAAATATTGAGTATATCCAGTTCTGGATGCTTGATCCATTTATCTATAATGCAGACAAGCCAAATGTAGGAGGCGAACTCTACTTCAATATCGGTAATATTTCAGAAGATGTATTGAAAGACTCTCGCAAGTCGTTTGAGCATGGTATGCCTGCACCAAATGAATTGCCAGATATCGATTCGACAGCTTGGGGTTATGTCCCAAAGAACAATTCGCTGGTTAATGCATTCAATACCGACCCTGCCTCTATGCGTGCTCAGGATGTCGGCTTGAATGGTATGACGTCAGAGAAAGAGCGTACATTCTATAACTCGTCTGATTATCCGTTTATCAGTATGATTCAGGAGATGCATTCCAAAGGCGCATTGACTGATGAGGCATATAACGAGATAATGGCAGACCCTGCTGCAGATGATTATCACTACTATCGTGGCGGAGATTATGACAGTCAGCAGATGTCGATTCTTGACCGATACAAGAAATTCAACAATACAGAAGGTAACTCATGTCCTAGTGAGTACTCTCCTGAATCATATTCTACTGCGGCTTGGTCACGTCCTGACAATGAGGATATGAACGGAGACTATACCTTGAGTGAGACAGAGAATTACTACCAGTACCATGTTTCTATTCACCCAGATTCAATGGTAGTGGGCAAGAACCATATTGCTGATATGATGGAGACGGCTGTCAAACTTCGCAATGGTAAGACTGAACGTGTGCATTGGTATCAGTTCAAGATACCTATTTCGAATCCGGAGAAGGTGGTCGGTGATATTACCGATATGTCATCTATGCAGTTCATCCGTATGTTCGTTACTGGTTTTGCCGATACGTGTATCATGCGTTTTGCTACACTTGATCTGGTGAAGAGTGAGTGGCGTAAGTTTACTGACCATTTGTATGAGACTCCATCAAATCCTGTGACACAAACTCAGTTCATAACGTCTACAGTTAATATTGAGGAGAATGATAGACGAGTGCCAGTCAATTATGTACTGCCTCCAGGTATTGACAGAACAGTGGACCCTTCAAATCCACAGTTGCGACAGCTCAATGAGCAAGCATATTCTCTTAAGGTTGTAGATCTAGGTAATGCCGATGCGCGAGCTGTGTACAAAGTCTTGAATATGGATTTGCGTCAGTATCGCCGACTCAAGATGTTTGTTCACGCTGAGGCTATCGATGGCTATCCATTGGAGAATAATCAGATGTCGCTATTTGTACGTCTTGGTTCAGATTATGTGGATAACTACTACGAGTATGAAATCCCGTTGTCGTTGACGCCTCATGGTTCGTACCAGAGTAGTAATGAGTCAGACAGGTATGCTGTATGGCCAGAAGAGAATGAACTCAACATACCATTGGAGTTGTTCACTAAGTGTAAACTCTCTAGGAATGAAGCAAAAAAGACAAAGAATATAACACTTCAGGATGTCTATTCTATAGCAGACCCACAGAAGGTTAATAACAAGGTTCGTATTAAGGGTAATCCTTCTCTTGGAAATGTTGTTACCATGATGCTGGGTGTCCGTGCACATGGTGCAGGGTTGAAGTCGGCCGAAGTTTGGGTAAATGAACTACGTCTTACCGAATTCAACGAAGATGGTGGTTGGGCTGCTAGAGGTCGCTCTACCATCAAACTGGCTGATTTAGGTTCTGTGTCTGCCTCTGGTCAATATGCTTCTGTCGGCTTTGGTTCTATAAACCAGAGTGTCCAAGAGCGACTGATGGAGGAACAGGCGCAGTTTGATATTACGTCAAATCTTGAACTTGGTAAGCTATTGGGTCAGAAATCGCGCCTCTCTATACCATTCTATGTCGGATATTCCAAGAAGGTAGCTACACCTGAGTATTCTCCATATGATAGTGATGTGAAATTGCGTACTGCCATTGATGCAGTGGATACTAAGGCAGAGAGAGACAGCATCAAGAAAGTATCACAGACTGTTGAGACTACCCGTAGTATCAATGTGACGAATATGCGTCTCAAACCAGCTACAGGAGCAGGGGCGAAGAAGCCTACGATCATTTCGCCTACCAATTTCTCCGCTACCTACGCTTATAACGAGACTAAGAAGAGCAATCCGGAAACTGAGTATGATTTATCAAAAGATATCAATGCGCAGTTGGCTTACAACTATTCTACTTCCGCAAAGCCTATAGAGCCTTTCAAAAAGACAAAACTCGACCCAAAGAAGTTCGGCCTTTTGAAAGAGTTGTCATTCTATCCTCAGCCATCGTTGCTGGCATATCGTCTCACTTTTGATCGTGACTATCAAGAGGTTCAGAAACGTAATGTCAATAATCCGGAGTATGTGGTGCCTATCTCATTCTCTCAAGATATGAGTATGAACAGGTTCTTCGACTTTAAGTACAACCTTACGAAGAACCTCCGATTCTCGCTCAATACTAATACTAGCGCCCGTGTAGATGAACCTGCTGTGCCTGTGAACAAGGATAAGTTTGCGGAAGAGTACAAGCACTGGAGAGATTCAACAATGCATAATGTTTTGAGATTCGGACGTACTACTGATTATCAGCATAATGCCGACCTTAACTGGACGGTACCTATTAATAAGTTGCCATACCTGGATTTCCTTTCTGCTACTGCTCAGTATAAGGCAGTATACAACTGGAAGGCAGAGCAGCTGGGAACTGTATATGAATGGGGTAATGTCATATCGAACAGACAGACTGAGCAGTTGTCTGGTATGTTCAATCTCCAGACCTTATACCAGAAGTCCAACAAGTTGAAGGATATATACCAGAAGTATAATTTCTCTTCAAGCAACCGACAGACCAATAAGCAGGCTGGTTCTCGTACCGAGCGATATGTCGAGAATAATGTTGCGATAGAAAAGGGCAAGCCTGTGACTATCAAACACAACCTTGGCACTACAGATATCACTGTTCGTGTATTTGATGCCAACGGACGTGCCGTGAAGGGTACCCTTACTCCTGTTGATGAGAAGACCGCCAAGTATACGTGTAATACCAATGTGCCTAAGGCTCGAATTGTTTTGGTCGGTACTGTCACCGATAAGACTTCTCCTGCTCAGGTAGTCAAGGATGTTGCGCTTCAGTTGCTCACCATTGTAAAGAGTGTGTCAGTGAGTTATTCGGAGAATAATTCGACTACACTACACGGCTATATGCCAGGAGTGCATTTCGCTGGTATGGAGACATATAACGGTAAGCGCGCACCAGGTTTCGCTTTCATTGCCGGTGTACAGGATAGGGACTTCGCAAAGAAGGCTGTGAATAATGGATGGCTGACGACCGATACGACGTTGAATGAGCCATATACGATGACGCATAATGCGAACCTGCAGGTTAGGGCATCTCTAGAATTGTTCAAAGCCTTGAAGATTGAACTGTCTGCTCAACGTTCGCACGACAAGCATCTGTCTGAGTATTATGTATTCAATAGCGCAGGCTTCGATGGAGTATATAATACATTAGAAGGCGGAACCTATTCGATGTCAATAAATGCCTTTGGTACATCATTCAAGACGCCGAATAAGACAGGTGAATTGTCAGGACCGTTGTATGACGAGTTTATTGCGAGAAGGTCTAATATAGCTAGTAGGTATCAGGATGAGAGCCGTAGGTTAGGTGCTATGGCTGCCACTTCAGGCAGCGAAACTGTTGTCGCTGGTGTGGATGGTTTCGGAGAGACATCGCAGCAAGTGCTCGTCCCATCGTTCGTATCTGCTTATATGGGAATGAATGCCAATGATGTATGGCTCGATATCATTCCTTCGGCTAAATTCCTCCGCCCTAACTGGCGCGTAACATTCAGCGGATTGAACAATATCAAATCACTCCAGCCATATATCCGTAATCTGGAATTGTCTCATTCTTACACTGGTAAGTTCTCTGTCGGTCAGTATCAGACAAATCTAGATTGGGACGGCCGTGGCGGAGTATCTTTAGTTCGTGACCTTCAGGGTAATTACGTTCCTGAGTATTCTGTAACTACGGTTACTATTTCCGAGCAGTTGAACCCATTCATCCAGCTCAGTGCTACATTTGTCAATAATATGACGACATCGTTCGCTATCAACAAGCAACGTACGTTGGCTTTGTCATTGGCTAATAATCAGATTACTGAGACATATTCTAAGGATTGGAACCTGTCGCTCGGTTATCGCTTCGATAATCTGCCTATATTTATAGGTAAGGATGAAGAAGCAAAGAAGTTCAATAATAGTCTCAACCTGACATTTACATTGTCTCAGCGAGACTCTTATACAATTCTTCGACGCATAGAGGAGATGAATTCCGAATTGGCTTCTGGTACAAAGTCGACTAATATCAAGTTCTCTGCCGATTATGCGTTCACCCGTCGTTTCAATATGGAGTTCTATTATGACCAGTCAATAGCTAAGCCATACGTTTCGACTGGTTATCCGACTTCGAATACGAATGTGGGTATAAGTTTCCAACTTTCTCTTTCTGAATAATAGTATGAGTAACATGGTTTATACAGCAAATACGGTAGAAGAACTCGACGATGTAGCCCGTAGAATATTGGCTGATCTCGGGAATGTGCGTGTAGTGGCTTTTGATGCTCCAATGGGTGCAGGTAAGACTACACTCATCTCGGCTTTGTCTAAGGCGTTAGGTACGTTGTCTATCGTTAATTCACCTACTTTCGCTATCGTGAATGACTACGATATGGAGGGTAACGGTTCGGCTATATATCATTTTGACTTATACCGACTGAAGTCTATGGGTGAACTTATGGATATAGGGTTCGACGATTATATATCATCTGGCAACTACTGTTTCGTGGAGTGGCCTGAATTAGCTCTGGACCTCATGCCTGATAACTATGCTACCATAAAGATATGTGTCGACCAGGATACATTAGCTCGTCGCATTGAATTGATATTGCAATAACTAAAAGAAAGGGAATAGATATGCTTTTTTCGGAAGTAGTTGGACAGAGTGCTGTCAAAACCCGTTTGGTGCAGATGTACCACAATGGTCGTGTGCCCCACGCTATGCTATTCCTTGGTCAGGAGGGTAATGGTTCGTTGCCGTTGGCTATAGCCTTTGCTCAGTATATCAATTGTACTGACCCTGCGAAGCACGATGGAGAAGCTTGCGGACGCTGTTCGTCGTGTGTCAAATATAACCATCTGACGCATCCTGACCTTCACTTTATCTTTCCTATAATCAAGAAAGAAGGTTCGTCTACTGTCTATTCTGATACATATATTGATGAGTGGAGGGCAAAGTTTGTCGAGGAGCATTATTTCTCTTTGCCTCAATGGTTGTCCCAGATAGGAGGAGACAAGCAGGGTATCATTTCTAAAGACGATGCGGTAGCCATACACCAGAAACTCGGGCAGAAATCTGTAGAGGCTGATTATAAAGTGCTCATTATGTGGTGCCCAGAGTTGATGAATGAAACGGCATCCAATCGTATTCTCAAGATATTAGAGGAGCCTCCGGCAAAGACTATATTTATCCTCGTATCTGATAATGAGGCTGATATCTTGCCTACTATTCTCAGCCGTACTCAGCGTTTCAATATCCCTCCTATCGAAGATGAGGCACTGGTCAACCATGTTATGCGCCTCCATCCTTCAGTGCCGGAAGAAAAGGTGCGTCGTATGGTACATATTTCAGCAGGAAGTATGGTTCGCCTGAATCAGATTATTCACCCTGACGAGGATTCTAAGGACAACCTGGAGTTCTTCATGAGCCTTATGCGTATCGGATACCAGCGTAATATAGTCTCTATGACTGCGTTCACTGAAGATATCAAGAAATTGTCTAGAGAGGCTCTCAAGGCACGCCTTAACTACTCTATCCACATGATACGTGAGGCTCTGGTCTACAATCTGCAGAATAGTCAGTTGTCTAACCTTACTGGTGACGAAGAGAAGTTTCTTACTCGTTTTGCCTTATTCGTACATCACAATAATGCTTTTCAGATTATTGAATTGCTGAATAAGGCATATCTTCATGTGGAGCGAAACGGAAGTGCTTCGATGATATTTTTCGATATTCTGATGCAGATGGCTTCATTGCTTAAAGTGAAACCTTGAGATTTTTTTATTAATTTCGTGCAATTAATATCTACATATACGATTCATAATGAACGAAGATATACAAAATATACCCCAAGAGGATAATAACAATCCTGTTGAGCCAACACAGATTCCCAAGGAACTAGAGATTGTTCAGCGTCTGGTTGAGCAGTCGAAGGCGGAGCAAGTTCAGGAAAATTCTCAGAGCTCGGATGAGGTACATAACGAGGAGTTTGTGCCAGAGTCTGACGATGAGGATGTTGCTGAGGAGAGACTTGAAGGCTTCAAATCGGCTTTCAAATCGGCTGACGCTGTTGATGACGATGAAGAGGAGGAACAGCAAAAGCCTCAAGTGAAGAAGTCGGCTTTTGACCAGCCTGTTTCGGAGATTCTTGCTGGGTTGCGCCCTGCTACCCCTAGTACCTGCGGTACTTGTTCTGTACGTGGCGGTAAACTGCATGTATATGACTGGCTGGAGGATCTGCCAGAACCTCCTGGCGCTTCTGATCTAGTTGAGGTGCAGTTTAAGAATACCCGTAAGTCCTACTATCGCAACCAATCTGGTGTTCAGCTCCATAAGGGTGATATTGTGGCAGTAGAGTCGTCTCCAGGACATGATATCGGTGTGGTTACGCTCTCTGGGCGTCTCGTTTACCTCCAGATGCATAAGTACCATATCAATCCAGCAACTTACGAATTCAAGAAGGTCTATCGTATTGCTCGTCCTACCGATATCGAAAAGTGGGAGGAGGCTAAGAGCTTGGAGCAGGCTACCATGCTTGAGAGTCGTCAGATTGCTGAGCGTCTCAACCTCAATATGAAGATTGGCGACGTTGAATATCAGGGCGACCGTACGAAGGCTATCTTCTACTATATCGCAGATGAGCGTGTCGACTTCCGTGAACTTATCAAGGTTCTTGCTGACCGTTTCCATGTCCGTATCGAAATGAAGCAAATCGGCGCTCGTCAGGAGGCTGGTCGTATTGGCGGTATAGGACCTTGCGGTCGTGAGTTGTGCTGTGCATCATGGATGACTAACTTCGTCTCTGTGACAACTCATTCGGCTCGCGTGCAGGATTTGTCTCTCAATCCATTGAAATTGGCTGGTCAGTGTGGTAAGCTCAAGTGCTGCCTCAACTATGAGCTCGATGTATATTTGGATGCAATTCAGTCATTCCCTCCTACCGATAAACCTCTGGAGACAGCAGAAGGAACATTCTACTTCTTTAAGTATGATATTTTCAAGCACCTTATGTGGTACTCTCCTCAAAAGGATACTCCAGTCAATATCGTTGCTGTGGATGCTGACCACGTGCGTGAGATTTTGGAGATGAATGCCAATGGTATCAAGCCAAAGGAACTTGGCAGTTCGGAGCTGGTGGCTGTCCAGGAGGAAATGGGCTACAATAATGTGGTTGAACTTGATGACCTGACTCGTTTCGATAATAAGAATCGTCGTGGCGGCGGAAGAAATAATCGTGGCGGTAACCGTGGCGGTAATAATCGTGGCGGTAATCAAGAGCGTCGAGGCAATGACAGACGAAACAATAATGGCGGCAATAACCGTCAGATGAATCGAGGTAATCGCAACAACCAGAATAATCAGAATAATCCTAATAATAATCAGCCACAGCAATGAGACAGATTATCATAGTATTGCTCGCCGTCATAGCGTTTTCTTCTTGTCGCAACGGAGGTGATGTATTCAACGAGTATATCGCTCTCCCTAATGTGGGTTGGGATAAGGATTCGCTGGCTGTGTTTCACCCCGAGATGCAGAATACTGGTGAGAAATACAATGTGTGGCTCCAGCTACGCAATCAGAGTGGGTATGAATACTCTAACCTTTGGTTGTTTGTGGATATCATAGCGCCCGATGGAAAGAGTGTGCGAGATACCATCGATTGTATTCTCGCAAAGCCCGATGGCGAATGGTTCGGTGATGGGTGGGGTAGTCTCTACTCTTTGCAGGTGCCGCTTATGAAAGAGGTTTCGTTCAATCAGACAGGCACATATACCTATAAGTTCTGCCAGGCTATGCGTGAGCAGGACCTCGAGGGTATTCATAGTATTGGCCTCCGTATAGAGAAATATAATAAATAGACTCGCTTCGTGAATAAGCTAGAGAAATTTGCCCAGATGGACACATATCCTAATGTGTTTCAGGCGGCCGACTTCCTTAAACTTCAGGAGACTCCATTCCACTTGCGTGGTGAGTGGGGTCGAATGGTGTTCCATAATGACAATCCAATAGTCCTTGAACTCGGATGTGGCAAGGGCGAGTACACTGTGGGTCTTGCTAAATTGTACCCTCATCTCAATTTCATCGGTATTGATATCAAAGGAGCACGTATGCATACAGGCGCTACTCAGGCGCTGGAGCAGGGTATCCCTAATGCAGCCTTTATGCGCACTCATATAGAATTCCTTGATAAGATTTTCGCTCCGGATGAGGTCTCTGAAGTTTGGATAACTTTCCCTGATCCTCAGATGCAGAAGCCTCGTAAGCGCCTTGTCGGTACTTTTATGTTGTCTAGATACCGTGATTTTCTGAAAGCAGGTGGCCTTGTCCACTTGAAGACTGATAGCCAGTTCCTCTTTGAGTATACAACGGCTATGCTGAAGGAGAATAACATAGAACCTGAGGTCACTACATCGGATCTTTATGCTGCTGATTCGCCGATAGAGAAAAGTGACCCTCTGTTGACTATTCAGACCTATTATGAGCAGAAATGGATCGGTCACGGTTTGTCTATCAAATATTTCCGCTTCCAGTGTCCAGGCAAGGAGCATAGCTTCATAGAGCCTGATATTGATATAGAGTTGGATAACTACCATTCTGTGGGTCGAGGCGTGAAATTGTTCAATAGACAGTAGTCTCCAATGCCATTCCCCGCATCTCATTTGGCACTAGGGGACTATCACAGAAAAGCAAGAAAAAAAGAGGCGCTGCCCACCAGCAACGCCTCTTGATATATTTATTTTCGTAGAACGCGATTTATTGCGCCTCTATCTCATCTACAACACTCTTCCACTCAAGTCGTATTTCTTGTCCCCACGGATAATCACTACCTTGCCATTCTCAATGGTCTTCACAGCCTTCTGTGCCTTGTCGGCGTTGATAGACTCGATAGCTGTAGGAGTTGATGGTGCATCAATTACCTCGCTTGATTGCTCCACATTCCCTGTTATCTTGGTGAGGATTGTATTATCGGCTAGCTTGAGAGCCTTGCCTTCGCCCAAAGTAATAGTGGCATTTTCGGAAGCATAATCAAGTGTTTTTTCTACTACGTCAAATTTGCCAGCATCGAGTGTTACTGACGACTCATCATCAAGGTAAATAGCTGTTTTACCTACAAATGTTCCGCCATTGATGGTAATCGATGTGGAAGCGAACGCAATTACGGGAATGTTACTGCTAACTATACTACCAGTTTGTTCCTCGCTGTTGTCACAAATAATAAGATGTGCGTTGTTATTTGACGTCATAACGGCGCCATTAAGTGAGTGTCCGTTCAGGTCGAGGACGACTTCAGTGTCTTTTTTGGAAATGGTTAAACTACCGTTACCTAGATTTATATCAGCCAAAAGTTTGACGCTTGCTGTTTCTTGGCATGCAAATACAGCATTAATGAGTGTCACGGCATCATAATATTCTGTCGTAGTCTCGCCGATAGTCATCTGTGCGATAGGCACTTTCTCGCCACATATAAGACACATCCTCTGCGTTACTCCGGAAACTGTCACGTCAGCATAATGATGCTCGCCTGTGCATGCCACAACTTCGCCCGAACCAATATTCATGGCATACGAGTAATTTTTATTGTCGTAGAGGCAGTATTCGCCATTATTGAAGTCTGGTACGAAATGCTTCACAAGAACGCCATCCTCATAGATGTCGAAGAAGTAGATGAGCGCATTGCTGCGCCATGTATTTGACTTTTTGGCATCGTTGACCGCACCAATATACATAGTAGCTTCACCCTTTTGGAATGCTGCAGGAGTCCAAGTCTTGGTCTGATACAGCTCCATCTCACCATCTTTCTCGATGTATGTATTGAATTCGCCTTGCTTCAACACAAAGGTATATGTAGCGCCATTGGCTGCACTCCCTTCTTTGCCCGAATACTTCACGTCCTGGAAGATTTCGAGGAAGTCGTGGTTGCCGTTGTTGCGCTTCCACGAAACCTCCGAACCCGAGTTGACCACGCCAAAGAATCCGTCTTCGGTCTTTGAACCTACCTTCTGGGCTCCAGCGTCGCTCATAGGCCTCATCTTGGTGACAATCATCGTCTTCTCTGTTGGCACATAGCCCGAGTCGAAGAAGGTGTTGGTATAGCTTACGATGTAGTTGTCATCTCCATAGCCCGAAATTACAGGTGTCGTGTACTCTACGTATATTGCATTATATATGTCGATAGGATATTCTTTCCCATCAACGGTAGCCTTTGCACCTTTGTCATAATCATAGCCGCTGCTGGTGAGTGTGTATACATTCACCTTCAAATAGTATGTGTGTTCCTCTTCAACTGTTGAAGACGAATTGAGCACTGTTTTCTTGTCAGTGTCATACCATGTCGCAGTTCCAAAATATGCTACGTCCGACGACACCATCGTCAGTTTATTGTCACGCTCTGAGCTGTTCCAAAATTTCTCGCCAACAGCAGGGAAGCATCCCGCTTTTGTTGTAATGTTGACATTGCTGACGAGCTCTGTCTTCACGTATGTCACCTTGATGTGGGTGAGATTAACATTTTGGATCGACCCAAATTGCATAATAACGCATTGTGAGACTCCTGTATAGGTACTTGTTGCCCCATTATTAACAATGCCTGTTGTGCTTTTTTCAACGCTGTAGTTGTTGCTAGGATTGGATGGACTAGAGTTATTATTCTCGAATGTATATTCTATCGACGTTATTCTGTATCCCGCACCCGGCTGTACTGTCAGTTGAGCCTCGTCAGTAGTACTATTGCCAAATTCTATTCCATTATTAATGTTGATATGCTCTGAAAAGAACTCAATAGACACATTGTCGTCCAAAGCATACTCATAATATTCATCGAAATTACCAGATTCGAGTTCAGTCAAGTCCTTCTCGACTATTGTCTGAGCCATAGCCGAAAATGCCATAAGCATTCCAGCAAGTAGTAGCGTAATTTTCTTCATTGTTTATGTAGTTTATAATTGTTTGCATCAGCTCGAAAAAATACAACTGCATATTCATGATGCATTGTATAAATATCTACAAAGATAAAGAAAATATCACTTCTGTTATTGCCATTCATAATAACTTTTTGACGAACGACATATTTTTGGGCTTTTTGCCACTCTAGGATCATCCAACCTCACCCTCTTCGTGCCGTCCACCTCACCCTTCTCGTGTCACTTGTGTCACGCAACACCACATATGCCATCTCTCCGCACTCTTCTGCGATCGCCATCGCAATAAATCTTTAGATAACTCGCCCTTAACGCTCCCTTAACGCTCTCTTAACACATCCTTAATGCTCCCTTAATACAGACATGACTTTCCAACCTGTTGTTCAACTAAATTTCTCTTTGGGTTATCTAAGTAATAAAAAAAAGACCGCCTCTTTCTAGAGACGGCCTGTATTTTGCACCCTCGTCGTTCTAGTGCTTCATCTTGCCTAACAATCCCAATACTCCATTCACAAATGTCAAGGGATGCACTGGATTGCCTGGTACATACAAATCTACGTGTAACCCGTTCAATACGGATCTCTTTACTGCTTCTGAATCGGCAAATAGGCCTCCGCTGATAGCATCTGTACCTGCTAGAATAAGTACCTTAGGGTCGGGTACTGCATTGTAACAGTCAAGGAACGATTCTGCCATATTCTCGCTGATAGGACCTGTCAATACCACTCCGTCAGCGTGTCTTGGAGATGCCACAAAGTCAATACCGAAACGACCTACATCAAAGTTTACGTTGCCGGTAGCGTTGAGCTCCATCTCGCATGAGCCGTCTCCTCCAGCTGATACCTGACGCAATTTGAGCGAGCGACCGAAAAGTCTGCGTATCTCTTTCCTCACTTTGTCTGCATCAACACGTATCGGCGCATCAATACCTTCTTTTATTATCAAACCCTCTCGTAAATTGTGCGAAAGCTTGAAGTCTTTGGTGAATTGTATCTTTTCCGGACAGGCAAAGGCACATTCTCCGCAGAAAGAACACTTGCCTAGGTCTATTGCCAATGGATTGGTCTGTATGGCGTCCATCGGACAAAGGTCTAATAGCATAGCCTCATCTACTGCTACTCCTGCCTTGATGATAGGACGACCACGGAATACTCCTGGTACTTCTGTAGTCTCTACATTGGGAATATATTGCTTGCCCTGATGTAGCCATATTTTCAACGTCTCTAACACTTGCATATCTATATATTTTTTCAGTTAGATAAGGTTCTTACAAATCATGACCGCAGTACGAAAGGTCAAAACTCTTGTTGCATATAGGGAAATCACTGATGCCGTTCTCTCTAACCGCAAGGGCAAGACCAAGCCAGTTATGTACCGATGGGTCTGTAATCTTATATGCTCTCAGATCTCCGTCAGCTCCTGTTACAGCAACGTGACATATCATGCCTCGCCAACCTTCTGTCATGGAGAGTACAATGCTGTCTGGTTTTGCTTGCCACTTGGTCTGTGGATTCTCTATCTTGCCTTGCTCTCCAAGCGCACGTCTCCTCGCTATCAAGTCGCGTATCAACTGTATCGACTTCATGATCTCTTTATAGCGCATCTGGGCACGGGCATATACATCTCCACTCTGCATGGTCACAGGCTCATAGCCCATACTTTTATATGCACCCCAAGGGTGACTCGCTCTGACGTCTCTCTTCAGACCGCTGGCCTTGCCTGCCATGCCGACAAGTCCTATTGTCCTTGCCAGTTGTGTCGAAACAACTCCTGTTCTCTCTATTCTGGATAGTACACTAGGTAAGTCGAACATCTGATCTGCCATCTCTGTAAAGTGTGGCAGATATTTGGCAATAGTCTCTTCCCAATCTTTCGCTAATGCTTCTGTAAATACGAAGTTTGTCTTGAAAGGCCTGATCAGACTCTTGGCGAAACGACTGCCGCACCACTTCTGCATATAGTTGATCATTGGCGTTCTCAATCTGCCAAATACTGCGTTGCCTAACTGGTACGCAACGTCTGTACAGATTGCCGATAAATCGCCTGTATGTACCGCAATGCGTTCCTGCTCAAGCGCTATGGCACGCTCTACTTGTAGCCATTCTGGCGCTTCCCATCCTGCTAATGCTTCTGTCGCATTGGTAAATGCTGTGGCATGACCTACTACTGTGTCTCCGGCAATATTTTCTGATAGGGTAGCTCTTTGCAAAAGCTTCTTTTTCTCTACAAAGAGGTTTTCTACGCCTCTGTGCTGCCAGCCTAATTGTATCTCAAGGTGGTGTATCTTCTCACCCTCACAGATGAATCTGAAATGCCCTGGCTCAATAATACCGGCATGGATTGGACCTACACCGACTCTGTGTAGCTCTGGACTGTCTATCTGATAGAATGGATAGTCGTATATTTCACCTCCAGCTTGTCTGTCATGCGAATACCTCAATGGCTTGAGCCAAGGGTGTCCTGCAAAGTTCAACGCATATTTCTCGTGCATCTCTCGCTCAAATGGGTGTAGTGAGAGGTATTGTGCCGTCAGACTCTGCAATTCGTCATTCTTATTTACCTTCGCAGCTAGTAACTCCACATCGTGTGTCTCGTCATTGGCTATATAGCAAATAAGTGTATATTCTTCTTCTCCTTCTGGCAACGCAAAGTAACTTACGCAATGCGCTGCATCGCTTCCTAGCGCATTGCAAACCTGAAAGAAGAAGTCATTGTATGTCAAGCGCTCTATATCCGAAAGAGCAACTACCTGATTGTTCGTTATCTTCATATCTCGACTCAAGATAATAGGTCCATAACATAGGTTGGGGTGTGGATTCCAAGCCAAATAGCTATAAAGAGCAATAACAACTGCCCCGCCATCTCTAATAATGGCATATCTACTTTCTTAGGGTCTGTAGCTGCTGGCTCTTCTTCTTTCTGGAATATCAACGCAAACATATCTCTGCTGATAGCCCATACTATAACCGTAAGAAGGATCATGGCAACTACCAGCCATACCCACCAGTGTATATCTATCATAGATTTGAATATCATCAATTCTGTGAAGAATAAGCCCGATGGTGGCATCGCTGTAATTGATATCGTCGCAAGTACAACTATCAACGTGCCTGTCCATGAGTACCTGATGTACCTGCCAATATTGCTGAGCTGCTTTGTCCCATACACTCTGTAAAGATTACTTATGTGCAGGAAGATGGATGACTTTACAAATGAGTGAATAACTACATGTAATATGCAGTATACTACTCCTATTCCTCCTGCTGCTAAACCTAGCATAGCAACTGCCATATGCTCTACGCTGGAATATGCAAACAGTCGCTTGACATTATGCACTCTTATAAGGTATACTGCCGCAATGAATAGGCTGATTAGCGCAACTGCTAGTACAACTCCTCTGCCCCATTCGTAGGCTCCTGAGTTTTGTATCACACGATAGAACCTGTAGAATGCCACAAAACCGGTGTTCATCAGTACACTGGATAGCATGGCTGCAGCCGGTGTAGGCGCCTCGTCCTTGGCGTCTATGCCTGCAGTGAACATTGGCATTAGGGACATCTTCGCAGAATAACCAACGAAAATAAAGATCATTGCCATCTTGAGCCAGAACTGATCCATTGCTGAGGCGTTCTTCTCTAATGACTCAAAGTCGAGCGACTCGCGCATTCCTGGCTGCATCGCAGTGGTGAGGAATAGAATGCCTACATATACGAATACAAGGCTTATTGAGCATGCAAAGACGTATTTCCATGTAGCCTCTATCTCGCCCTTGCCTCGTCTGTAGAATATCAGGGCCGATGCAGATAGGGTAGTAATCTCAACAAATATCCAGGTCATGGCTATATGATTAGACAGACACGCTGCCGATAGCGCCATAATCAGGATTTGCATGGCACCATAATATTGCGATGTCATCTTGTTGAGGTCAAGGTGCAATGGGGTCTCTATGTATCTGGTAGAATGTGACATTACTACCGTAGAGATAATCGTGAGCGCCCATAGCATCAATATTGCTAGCCCGTCAAACTTGAAGAAACTTAGATCGGTCTCGTCTCTATGGAATGTAGCATAGATTGTCAACATCCACTGAATGGCTATAGTCAAGGTCGCAACAATGTGTGTCAAACGTCTGTCGCGTATCAGAAATTGCGTAGTACCAATGACTAATGCAGCTATCAAATATATCAGTATCATATCTTTTCTTTATTCTGTAATTAATAGCCTCAATCTTTCAATGTCGTCAAACCGCTTACATCTCCGTCTCCGGTAACGTCTCCGACTTTATTGATGAAGATCGCCAGGAGGAATACGCTGACAAGTACATCCAGCAACACTCCGAGGTTCACCATCGCAGGCATCTCACTGCCGTTAGCCAACGAGAGTATAAACGCGCCATTCTCTACAATGACATAGCAGATAACGTGTGTAATGACTTTACGTCTCGTCGCTACAAAATATAGTCCGCTCAAGATGGCAGAAAGAGCAGTGACGAAATACACGATATTCAACGACTCTGGCTGTGGCATATAATGACTCGCCAAATATGTCAATATCACAATAGCAGACACTACAGCCAGCGATATGTTGTTGGAAACCGATGGCTCTGTCTCTCTCGTTATCTTGTTCTTGATAATTACTCTCCTGATAAAGAATGGCATCAGTGTGGCTTTTACAACCACCGTCTCCAGTAGAATAACTCCAAGGTTAAGCCAGTTCATCTCATGAAGCGAAAGAATCGCTACTCCACATATTAGAAGACCTTGTATAACCAATATTGATACACAGGTCATCATTCTGTTCGCTACCGCAAAGTAAAGTAGCGTAATCATAAATCCTATCAGTAATATAGTATTCATATCTCAGCCCTCCTTACTTTATACCGAAATAGAGCAACAACGCTAGTGATGTCAGTACAAGAATGAACTGCGCGTTGTGCGTCATTCTGTATCGAGCCATAAACGACTCTATGATACCTACAATTATTGCACATACCAGTTCTATGCCGAAAAACATCGCCAACTGCATCCAGGTCTCTGATACTGCGCCAATAAATAGGTTTACTATCAATGCCGAATACAACGCAAATTTCATGTTGGTTGCCTGATGTATCATCGCCATGTCTACTCCTGAGTTGTCTAGTACCATTACCTCATGTATCATGGTCAACTCTAGGTGTGTCTTTGGATCGTCTACTGGCATTCGTGAGTTCTCTATCATACATATCATCAATAGCACAAATGCCGCAATGGCTGCAATGGCGTATGAGATCTCTCCCTCAAAATGGAATTGCGCAAATATGTCCGCAAATGATGTATTGCCTGTCAGTAGACCTAACGAACCTATCAATATGAAGAACGCTGGTTCTACTAGCATGGAGAATAGTGCTTCACGAGCGGAACCCATACCCTCAAAGGATGATGCGGTATCTAATGCTCCGATAATGGTGAAGAATTTGCCGAAGCCTAATACGTAGGCAAAGAATATAAAGTCTCCAGCAAAACCTATGGCACTCCCCATTTGCCCTACTGGAACTACCATGCAGGCAACTACTACTGATGCAAAATAGAGGGTAGGCGCTACCTTGAAAATCCAGCTCGAGGCTGTAGAGTATACCGACCCCTTGCGCAATAGCTTGAATATGTCATACATAGGCTGCCATATAGAAGGACCTTTCCTGCCTTGCGCTATACTTTTCGTTCTAATGACGATGCCTGTAAATATGAAGCTCGCCAATAGTATTAGTAAAAAAGACATAATCTATATCTGTTTAGTCTGTTCGTTAGAAAATGATGGCTGCTAATACAAGAAGCAATACCGAGATGAAGCCGTATATGATGTATCTCTGTAATTGTCCGTTCATAAGCCACTGGAACTTCTGCAGGAAATGTACTATCCCATCTGCTATCGGCATAATGGTGCCTTTTTCTATCGCATCTTGCGATACATTGAGCATCGACCTGTGGGCAGGGAATACTTCTTCTCTTTGTATAGGCTCAAAGTGTCTTGTCTTTGGTAGCATAAATCCGAATATCTCGGCTAATGTGCCTGAGAACGACTGCCCTGTATATTGTATTCCTTGAATTGGCTTCATATAGCCACAGCCCCATGTCGGACCTTCTGCCATAGGTCTGCGCTTCATCAGCATCATACGAATCAACCCTAATACCACACATACTCCGAGTAGTATCGCTATGGCTGCTGAGATGGATTGTAGCATCTCTATGCTGTTTGCTATGCCGTACGCAGCTTCTGCTGTCATCTCCATCTTGTAAATCTCTCCGATACTTGCTTGCAATAGTGTGCAGAATACCGCTGGGAATGCCACAACACATATTACTACTGGAAGTAACAACCATATAGGGTATGTCATGCTGTTCCTTTCTGCATATTTGTCTGCTACTAGATGTGGCTGAATCTCGTCGTCTCTCTTTACTCCAAGGAATATTACACCGAATGCTTTCGTGAAGCATAGCATGGATGCACCGCCTACTACAGCTAACGACGCGCCGCTCAATACCATCAGTATTGATAGTGGTAATGAGTCAAATGTCATTCCTTTGAGAAATCCGCTGTAAAGCATCATCTCTGAAATGAATCCGCCAAATGGTGGTAGTCCGCCAATGCCAATGGCAGCGATGAGGAATAATAATCCGGATTGTGGCATTATCTTCAGCATGCCACCTAGCCTCTCTACATCTCTTGTGTGTGTAGCTACATATATATTGCCTGCCGAGAAGAAGAGCATTACCTTGAATATCGCATGGTTCAGTGTATGGAGCAACGCTGCCATCAAGCCTAGATATGCAAGTGCTGTCATATTCATACCCATGGCAATATATGCTAATCCTATGCCGGCGAATATGATGCCCACATTTTCAATGGTACAGTATGCAAGTATTCTCTTGAAGTCTCTTCCGTCAGCCGCATTGACTATACCGTATATCGCACTGAGTATCGCTAGTACCAATACTATGACACCAAGTGTGGTCTGTCCTTCTGTCATATAGCTGCCGAATCTTATCACACCGAAGACTCCTGCCTTTACTATCACTCCCGACATCGCTGCTGAAATATGACTAGGTGCTGCAGGGTGAGCATGTGGCAACCATGAATGAAATGGTATCAAACCGGCCTTAAAACCAAAGCCGCTCACTAGCATCATCATCCATACCACTTGCTGTGTCTCTGTCAATGTGTCAATAAATAACGGAATGGTGTTGAAATCCATCCTGCCGGTTACTGAGTAAACCCATACAAAGGCCGCAGTGATAAGAAGCACTCCAACGTGACTCTGAACGAAGTAGTTCATGCCGGCTTTTAATACCACTGGCTTCTCTGCCTCAAATATAACACACATGAACGACCCAAGGGCCATCAACTCCCATCCCACAAGGAACCATAGCATCGACTGCGTGCTGTATAGCCCCATCATGCCGATATAGCATATCAAGAACATACTCCAGTGCAGCGTCAGCACTTTGTTCGTCGTCTTATAATGGTGCAAATAGCCGACACCATATATCACGGATAGGATAAAAATAAACGTCGTCAGAATAATGAAGAACCACCCAAGGTTCGTTATCTGACCAACATACTCCGAGATAATCTCCATCTGTTTTTAAATAAGCGTTTTCTCTATAATGATGCAAATTTAGACACTACAAATGAACAATTTACATAATAAGTGTGTGTTTAACTATAAATTAACATTATACGGATATCATTCCCTTCCACTTCGACGTGGTGCTTTCTTTTGGCTCCATAAAGGGAACAGAATAGTACATTGCTCCATATATGACAGGATGTCTCCAGGCCGACTTAATACTATTCTATTAAAAAAAACTGCGAGCAACAAGGGACTTCTCCGTATATAGCCAGTATCTAGACAGTATGTAGAGCGTACATTCAATGAACGGATCCTCTTAGGTCAATGTAGTGCCCTGATGACTGTTTTATATGAACTTGCAACTCTGCTTCGCCTATAAGAAAAATAAATCCCCCCGAGAACATAATTCTCAGGGGGACTGTTTCTTCGTAAATCGTTAGTCTGTTAGACTACCAACTTATAGCCCTTGCCATGTACGTTGATAATCTCAACCGATGGGTCTTCCTTCAAGTGCTTACGCAACTTTGTAATATATACGTCCATTGAACGTGCATTGAAGTAGTTGTCGTCTACCCAGATTGTCTTCAAGGCGAGGTTGCGCTCCAATACCTTGTTGGCATTTGTACAGAGAAGCTTCAAAAGCTCGCTCTCTTTTGTTGTCAACTTGATAACGTTATCTTTGAATATAAGCTGCTGCTTCTGTGTGTCAAACTTATACTGACCAAGCATGTACACGTCTTGTATAGTGTTGTTGCCACTTGTACGACGGAGTATAGCCTCAATGCGGAGTATCAACTCTTCCATGCTGAATGGCTTAGATAGGTAGTCGTCAGCTCCCGCCTTGAAACCTTGAAGGATATCTTCCTTCATATTCTTTGCAGTCAAGAAAATGATAGGCACTTCAGCATTAACCATACGAATCTCCTTCGCAAGTGTGAAGCCGTCTTTCTTAGGCATCATCACATCAAAGATACAGATGTCATACTTATTTGCTACGAAGGCATTGTAAGCCTCTTCGCCATCATGTGTCAACTCTGTAGAGTAACCCTTCATTTCAAGGTACTCACTGAGCATCAAGCCAAGATTCTCCTCGTCTTCGGCCAATAGGATTTTGTGCTCTATGTTTTCCATTTGAGTCTTGTTTTATAGTGTTTTACTTTTTATTCTTTAAAGGTATGAAAATATCAAACTTCGTACCGACGTTTAGCTCACTCTCTACCGTAATCTGTCCGCCATGGTCTTCTACAATCTTCTTTACGTAAGTCAATCCTAATCCAAATCCTTTCACGTCATGTACGTTGCCTGTATGTACTCGGTAGAATTTCTCGAATATCCTGTCAAGATTCTCTCTCGAAATTCCTAATCCATTGTCTTTTATGGAAATTATAATGCCTTTGTTACGATTTACCGTCTTTATATACAACATTGGCGCTCCGTCACTCTTCTTGTATTTGACGGCATTGTCCAATAGGTTGAATATGACATTGGTAAAATGTACCTTGTCGACCATCGCTACTGCTTCCGTAGCATCAAGTCGCAGGTCAAGCGAACCGTTGTCTTTCTCTACCTTGACCCTGAAATCTGTCGCCACCTTCTCTATGATATCGTTGATATCCATCTCTTCCAACTTCAACGATGCCTTGCCTTTCTCAAAGGCCGCCAGCTGAAGTATCTTCTCTACTTGCTTCGTCAGTCGGTCCCCCTCGTTGCGTATCGTCGTCGAATATCTCTTTATCTTGTCTGGCTTCAGGAATTCAGATCCTTCTTGCATCATCTGCGCCGCTAACGAGATGGTCGAAATAGGTGTCTTGAACTCATGGGTCATATTGTTGATAAAGTCGTTCTTTATTATATCAAGCTTTCTTTGCCTGAAGATAATAATAATCGTATATATCGATATTGCCAATATGAGCAACGTAAAGAGTGTCGTCGGTACCACAAGACTCATCAGGTCTGCCATGGTCGACTGTCTCACTGGGAACCACACCACAAGGCTGTGCAGCTTGGCATGCATATCGTTAGGGAACAGCTGACGGGTAAATAGCTCGTCTTCTGGCGGAAATGCCTGCTGCCCTGCTCCTAATCCTCCAGTGCATATCATTGTCCTCTCTCCCTTTGAGTTCAATACGGCAAACTCAAATTCGTCGTTTATGCCTCGCTCTTTCAGGTTGTTCATCAACAGGTCGTTGAGCCTCAACTCACTGACTCTCTCTTCTATAGGCACATTCTCATATAGTGTGTGCAACTGAGTCTGTATCTGAGCGTCCGTACGCTTCATCAACTCGTTCTGGAGCATCCATATTACATTCGTCAATTCGTCAAAATGCTCTATTCCGCCCATCTCCGTCTGCCCGTTGACACTCGTTAGCAATGTGTCTTCTCTATATGTGCTGAGATTGAACCTGCCTAACGCATCTACCTGAAACAATAGGTTGAAGTCTGGCGCCAAATCATGTGTATTGCTACTCATCTTGCGCCTCTTCTGTCCCCTCATGAACATTGGCCAGTCCTTTATGCTCATCCTCTTGTCTGAACTCATGACCGACAACTCGTCTGTCTCTAATCGCTTGACTACAGCATCTATACTCTGCCATACCAATTGATTAAAGTGCTTCTCCCTCAATTCGACCGCCTGCGTCAGCCACCTGGTCTGCATATAGACTAGTCCTATGAATGCCACGGACATCACTACACAAAGCCACACTATGACTGTTTTACTCTTCATCTCTCTTTTTACGCAAAATTAAAGTTTATTCTGCTCTACTCAATAGTGTACGCAAAAATTTATATTTTGTTTGTATTTTTTACTAAAAATAAAAGGCCGCACATTTCTGTGCAGCCTTCTATAACTTTTTCTGTTCTAGATTCTTAATTAGCGAACACGCTCAAGGTATGAACCATCACGAGTGTCGATAACAATAGTCTCACCAACCTCGATGAACAATGGTACACGAACCTCAGCACCTGTCTCTACAGTAGCTGGCTTCAATGTGTTTGTCGCTGTATCACCCTTCAAGCCTGGCTCTGTGTATGTAACCTTGAGCTGGGTCTTAACTGGCATTTCTGCAAAGAGAACCTCCTCGTTAGAAGCGTCTGTTACAACCTCTACAATGTCACCTTCCTTCATGAACTCAGCACCTGTTACAAGATCTTTCTTGATAGTGATCTGCTCAAATGTCTCCTGATTCATGAATACCTCACCTTCACCGTCTGAGTAGAGATACTGGTTTGGACGACGCTCTACACGTACATCCTCAAGCTTCTCACCGATGTTGAAACGACGCTCAAGTACGCGACCATCAGTTACACTCTTCATCTTTACTCGCATGATTGTGTTGCCCTTACCTGGCTTTACATGGAGGAACTCAACTACGAAATAGAGCTTGCCATCCAAACGGATACAAACACCATTCTTGATATCCTGAGAATTTATCATAAATGTATACTGTATTGTTATTCAATGCGCAAAAGTACATCTTTTTTTGATACTCAACATCTTTCATCGCCCTTATTTGCAATTTTTTGCTTTTCTTTTCCAAACTATTGCTTACCTTTGCGCCCATAAAGAGGAGAAAAGAGTGGAAGGATTTGCCAATTGCAACCACTATAAAAAAGTGCTAAAACGCATCACGTTGAGTCCCTATCATTCTCTTTTCCCATCTATTTTTTCAGTTCAATAACAGATAAAAGTATTTTAAGATGGGTTATTTTTTTACATCCGAATCAGTTTCTGAGGGCCACCCAGATAAGGTAGCCGACCAGATCTCAGATGCAGTGCTCGATTGCCTCCTTTCTCAGGACCCTGAGTCTAAGGTCGCTTGCGAGACTCTCGTTACTACTGGCCTCACTGTCGTGGCAGGCGAGGTGAAAACTAATGGCTATGTGCCTGTGCAGGACGTAGCTCGCCGCGTCATCGACAAAATCGGCTATAATAAGGCTGAGTATAAGTTCGACGCCGGCTCTTGTGGCATTCTTTCTGCTATCCATGAACAGTCTTCTGATATCAACCAGGGCGTTGAACGTGCCGTTGCTGAGGAGCAGGGCGCTGGCGACCAGGGTATGATGTTCGGTTACGCTTGTAAGGATACTGAGGATTATATGCCTCTCCCTATTTACCTCGCTCACCAGCTTCTTCTCGAACTGGCTGTCATCCGCCGAGAGGGTAAGGTCATGACCTACCTCCGCCCTGATTCTAAGAGCCAGGTTACTATAGAATATTCTGATGATAACGTGCCTCAACGTATTGATACTATCGTAATCTCTACTCAGCACGATGAGTTCGACGAGGACGAGAAGATGCTCGCTAAAATCCGTCAGGATGTAGCCGAGATTCTCATCCCTCGCACAATAGCTAATATGCCTCAGAATATCAAGAATCTCTTTAAGGCTGATTTCAAGTTGTTCGTTAACCCTACTGGTAAGTTCGTTATCGGTGGCCCTCACGGTGATACTGGCCTCACAGGTCGTAAGATCATCGTCGATACCTATGGCGGTAAGGGCGCTCACGGTGGTGGAGCTTTTTCTGGTAAGGATGCTTCGAAGGTCGACCGCTCTGCTGCTTACGCTACTCGCCATATCGCAAAGAATCTCGTCGCTGCCGGTGTCGCTGATGAGGTTCTCGTTCAGGTGGCTTACGCTATCGGTGTGGCTCAGCCTGTTGGCCTATACGTGAATACCTATGGTACTTCTCACGTGAAGATGTCTGACGGCGAGATTGCTCAGCGTGCTGCTAAACTCTTCGATATGCGCCCAGCTAGCATCATCAAGCGTTTCGGTCTTAAGAACCCTATCTTCGAAGCTACTGCTTCTTATGGCCACGTGGGTCGTAAGCCATATAGCAAGAAGGTTAAGTTCAATATCAATGGCGTAGAGACCGAGAAGAAGGTCGAATTCTTCACTTGGGAGAAACTCGACTATGTAGACGCTATCAAGAAGGAGTTCGCTCTTTAATAGTAAGGAACAATCCCTACACATAACAATAGAGGATGCATCCCCAAAAGGTGCATCCTTTTTTATTTTTTTGCGATGAACCTATATGCTCTCCGTATGCAGAGACTAACCATATACTACTCCTATGCTAGACCAATAGAAGACTCTTGTTCATCGTAATTATAAAAAACTGCGAGCAACAAGGTACTTCTCTATGACTAGCCGCTATCTTCGCATTAACAAAAAAACCGGATGGATTATATCTTTAATCCACCCGGTTTATTCTATTTTATTGCCAAATACTAGTACATCTGAGTGATATCCCACACGAATGCACGGATACCGTTCTCTTCGTTCACATGGTCGAGTTTCTCTACATATTTAAGTAGGATGTCAACAACCTCGTCTTGAACTATAGTGAGGTATGAAGAGTTCATCTCAGGCCAAGCGTGAGTGCCCATACGTGGCTCGCCACCCTTTGAGCCGGCTCCGTAAACAAGAGGGAACTGTGTGAAGCCCTTTATCTTCAACTGCGAGAAGATGAAGTCCACACGCTCTGTAAGAGCCTGGTTGAATACTATCATTACTGCTTTCATAAAGCTATCGATTTTGATTTGTTGAAGTCCCATATCTGTTGTAGATGCAACTTGTGCATCCACAACGGTAGGGAAACTATACTTTACTGAATCTTCTCTGGAAGCTGACTTTCGTCAAAGTCGTCCATGAAACGATACTGCCTACGCTCTTCTGTGAGCTTGTCTCGGCTTCCGCTCTTATCGGTTGCTGCATAAACCGCAGGAGTGATGATAAGTGTTACGATAGTAGAGAATATCATACCACCGATAACCGAAATGCCCATTGGTCTCCATGTCTCAGCACCTTCACCCATTGATACTGCCATAGGAAGCATACCGAGGATTGTGGTGAGGGATGTCATCAACACAGGACGCAGACGAGAGCGACATGCCATCGTAATGGCATCGTAGAGTCTGTATCCGCGCTCACGCATGAGGTTGATATAGTCGATGAGCACAATACCGTTCTTCGTTACAATGCCGACAAGCATCAAGCAACCGAGGGCAGCCACAATAGAGAGTGTTACTCGTGTGATTACCAAAGAGAGAAGCACACCTGTGAATGCGAATGGGATAGCAAGCAGGATGATGAATGGCATCTTGAAGCTCTCGAACTCGGCAGCCATAACGATGTAAACGAGAAGCATCGCAAGGATGAAGAGCAGGATGATGCCTTGGAACGACTCCTGCTGGTCCTCGTACGAACCACCTACGTAAACTGATGTAATACCTTGTGGAAGAACTACACGGTCTACGTACTCCTTGATACCGTCAGCAATATCACCCATTGTCACATCGTCATTAGGTGTCACGGTGATTGTCACATAACGCTGCTTGGTCTTACGTGTGATTGATGGAGGTGAATAGCCTTCTTCAACATTTCCAAGTTCCTTGAGACGTACCTTCTGACCGTATGCGTCTGTGATTATAAAGTTCTCTACTTCTGTGATAGAGTGACGGAACTCTTCCTTGAGACGTACGATGATATCATATTCCTCACCTTCCTCCTTGTACTTCGAGTTACGGTAACCATAGATAGATGTACGTATCATAGAACCTACACCGGCTGTTGTGAGGCCATGGCGTGCAAGTTTCTCACGGTCAAGTACGATGTGGAGCTCTGTCTTGTCATCACCACGAGAGATGATAACGTCCTCTGCACCTTTGATCTTCTTGAGTTCTGCAGCTGCCTCGATAGCGAAGTTGGCTGTGGCATCGAAGTCGTGACCGAAGATTTCAAGGTTTACAGTGTTGCCTGTAGAGCCATTCTGACCGAACTGTACGCGATATTCAAGAACTTCTGGGTATTCCTTCAAAATCTTACGTACGTCATCACCAATCTGGAATACTGAACGCTTACGATCTTTGATATCTACAACACGGATACGCATGTTCATTACGTTGGTACCTGTAGTTGACATCATTGATGCAAAGGAAGCCGACTCTTCTGAACCGTACGATGTGGTTAGAATCTTAAGTTCTCCAGTGCTCTCGAGTTGTGCGCGTATCTTGGCATCAATATCCATTGCGATACGTTTTGTCTCCTCTACGCGCTGTCCTTGCTGCATCTTAGCATATACACTGATGTTACATGTATCGTTCTGTGGGAAGAACTCGGTAGAGATAAGTTTCGCCAAGAACAATGAGGCGATAAAGAGAACTGTCATTGATACGATAGTCACTGCCTTGTTGTTGAGCACCCACTTTACGATACGCTCGTAGAAGTTGTCCAAACGGCCAAGGTTGCGCTGGGTCCAGTTGTAGAATGAGTATTTCTTGCCCTTGTCCTGATCTTTTTCACGAAGACGGAGAATCTTCGAGCAAAGCATAGGGGTAAGAGAGATCGCGGTAACAGTAGATGTCGTCACGCAGACACAGATAATCCAGCCAAGAGGCTTGAAGAAGATACCCATCATACCTGGCAACAATGTGAGAGGGAAGAATACGGCAATAGTTACAAGTGTTGTAACGATAACTGATGTCCACACCTCATTTGTACCGTATTTAGCTGCCTCCTTAGGACGTGAACCACGGTCGACGTGCTTCGTGATGTTCTCCAATACCACAATGGCATCATCCACCACCATACCGATGGCAATAGAGAGTGACATCAATGAGATCGTATTGATAGAGCCATTGGATACTGCGAGGTAGATGAATGCAACGACAAGTGAGATAGGAATTGTCATTGCAATGATGAAGGTTGATCTCCAGCGACCGAGGAAGAGGAATACGACTATGATAACCGAGAGAAGGGCATAGGCAAGTGTCTCCTTAAGGTTGTTCATAGCCTTGATGATGAAGTCGGAGTTATCCGTAATCATCTGGAACTTGATATCTGTAGGGAGGAACTTCATCGCATCCTCGATTACAGCCTTGGAATCTGTTGCTACCTGAACGGCATTGGCGTCAGATGTCTTTGTTACGAGAAGAATAGCACCGTTCTTACGGTTAACCTGCTGCTCAAGGGTAATATCGCGAAGTGTATCTCGTACGTTAGCAATATCCTTTACACGTACCGTCTGACCGTTGCCTACAGAGAGTACTACGTCACCGATCTGCTCAGATTCTTCAAACTCGCCCTCTACACGGATAGAGTAGTCCTCAAGACCGACCTTGATATTGCCGCCTGGTACGTCGCGGTTCTCTGCAAGGAGTGTATTACCGATACGGTCGATAGACAATCCATAAGCATCAAGTTTATTCGGGTCAAGGTCAATATACACAACGCGCTCTGGCATACCTGCTACGTACGCAGAAGCTACACCATCTACGCGGTTGAGGCTCATTACTACCTTATCATCAAGAATCTTGTAGAGACCTGTATATGACTCTTCAGCTGTAACGGCGTATACGAGGATAGGCATCATTGATGTAGACATACGCATGATAGTAGGTCTGTCTACGTCATCAGGAAGCATATCCATAGTCTTATCTACGGCATCACGAACGTCGTTTGATGCGTTGTCGAGGTTGATACCCCACTCGAACTTAAGAGTTACAACCGAAAGGTTATCAGAAGAGGTAGAAGTCATCTCATCAAGGTCGTCAACTGAGTTGAGGCTGTTCTCGAGATGCTTTGTAATATTCTGCTCAATATCCGATGCGTTGGCACCAGGGTACGTAGTCATGACCGTGATATATGGTGGGTCAATCTTAGGGTACTGGTCAACAGGCAGCGTGATATATGAGTAAACACCGATTACCACGACAGCCAGGAAGACCATCAAGGTTGAAATCGGCTTTTCTACTGCTGATGAAAAAATACTCATTTTGTTATTGCTTTACAGATGAGAAATTTACTCTACGACTATTACTTCGCCACCGTCTACGCAGTTGGCCTGACCAACAGAGATGAGCTTGTCACCCTCGTTGAGAGACAATCCAGCGTATGGCTCAACAGCTACCATGTCTTCAAAGCGCTTTACAACCTTCACGCCGACACGTACCGATTTATTGTCGCGCTCTACAAAGAGGTAACGCTCGTTTGAACCCTGAACCTTAAGAACAGCAATAGAAGGTACTACTATGCGGCTTTCAGAACCGAGGGAGAAGTAGATTGTGCCATACATACCTGGACGAAGTGCCTCGTCTTTGTTGTCGAATGTTATCTCAACTTCAAATGTGCGGCTCTTTACGTCGATAGATGGAGAGATGATAGATACTACGCCGTCAAATGTGCGGTCTGAGTATACATCGCTTGACATTTGAACTTTCATGCCCTTTTTGATAAGGGTGTAGTACTGCTCTGCTACATTTACCTTAGCCTTTACAGTGCTTATCTGTTGTACGGTGTAGATAGGTGAACCCATGTAAAGCTCGCCTTCGTCCATATTGCGGGCTGTGACATAGCCGTTGAATGGAGCTACCATAGTCGTGTTCTCGAGAAGTGTAGCGATAGCTGTCTTCATTACCTTATATTGTGTCTCAATCTGGTCGAATGACTGCTGGCTGATACTCTCTGTCTCCTTGAGCTTGAGAGCACGGTTGTATTCTGTCTCGAGGTTAGCCAACTGGAGCTCTGTCTGCTTGAGGTTGTTAGGGTCGAGATCCACGAGCTTCTGTCCTTTTACAATTCGGTCACCCACCTCTACATAGAGTTTCTTGATACGAGCGCCCTGAAGTGTAGGAGATACAGCGACAGTCTCATTTGCCTCAAGATTTGCATTGTAGGTCAAATCCTTAGACACCTGCTGCTTCTGTATTGTAGTAACACGTACCTTGTTGCGAGTGTCTTCTGTCTTTTCCTCTTTGCTAGTACAAGATGCGAAGAGCACCATAGCAGCTAGTGTTGAGTAGATAAGATTCTTTTTCATTGTTTATATTGACTATTATATTATTAACTAAGTTGATTAAAGGGCATTGTAAAGCTTGAGAAGCTTAGTCTGTGCCATGACGAGGTTCATACAAGCCTCTGCGTATGAAGATTCTGCCGAGAGGTAGTTCATGTTGGCCTGTGTGAGGTCGAGGCTTGAGAGCTTACCGGCATCATACTTTATCTTGTACTGTTGCAGTACTTCTGTAGCCACCTTTAAGTTTGTAGTCTGAAGCTCGTAAGCGTCGAGAGACGAACGGAGTTCATACTTGTACTGCTCCTCGTTCTGTAATAGCTTATCTTGAATGAGGGCGAGATTGTTGCGAGCCTTGGCTGCTTCCATCTTAGCCTGACGAGTCTTTGAAGCCTTTGTACCACCATCAAAAATCGGAATGCTGAGGGTGAGGATACCAATATGGTCAAAGTTCATGAAGCCTCCCACTACAGCGTTAGAATACTGATATGTAGCTGTAAGGGTAGGAATCCATCCGTATTTCTGGAGTTTGATAGTCTCATCGCTTATCTCGATGTTCTGCTCAACGAGCTTATAGTCGAGACTGTTGTCGAGGCTGAGGGTTGAGCCGTTAGTTGTAGCCTGACGCATAGAAGCGACTGCCCCATCTGTCAGATAGTCGTTGAGGTTGTCCTTGCAGTCGAGCTGGGTTGTGATAGGCAAACCCATCAAGAGCACGAGAGCACGCTTGGTCGACTCTATGTTACGTTCGAGAGAGATAATCGCATTCTCGAGGTTCATTACATTGACAGCCATCTGGAGTGTGTCCATTTTTTCTGCCCATCCATGATTGAAGATATTGTTAGTCTGACGGCGAATCTCTTTCATTTCTGTGAGATTCTTTGTAATGATCTCCTTGTTACGTTCGTAAACCAATATTGCGTAGTATGTATCAATGATGTTCTTCTTTGTTGAGAGAACGTCATTCTGATACTGGGTCTCCATAAGATTAGCGGCAAGTTTCTGAATCTGGTATCCCTTGATAGCTTGCATTGCGAATGTCTCGTTCACCGTAGCGCCGAGGGTAATGGAATTCTTCATCTTAGAATCTCCAGAATCTGAGTCGTCGCTTGGCTCCTGTGGAGGAAGTACGATGTCTGGATGCTTGCTCATAAGCGCACCGAGAACGTCGGTAATTGGTTGGAAAACCGAACCCATGCTGGAAGAGATGCCTGCGAAAGGCGATTCAGCACCAAAATAGGTTTGACCAGCTACTTTCGCACTTGCCTGTGGAAGGAAATTAGCACGTGCTTCCTTGATTTTCTCTTGATAAATGTCAAGGTCCATTTTTGAGTTTTGTAGGGTCTTGCTATACTGAAGAGCCTGTTCAACTGCCTGAGGAAGCGATATCTGCATTCTTTCGCCGCTTGCCTGAGCATTAGAGGTCTCCTGTGCCATGCTCAGTGTAGAGCATGCTAGCATGAGAGCTACGGTAGTAATCTTTTTCATTTGATTGTATGTCATCTAATTTTGTTACGTATTTATATATGTAGTTATGTTTAACTGATGTTTATGCTACATCGATATTTACATATTCCTCATCGATACGCTGTCTGCCTCTTTCTGTGGCGATGCCGCGGATGAAACATAGTACTGTATGACGGAATATCTTTTCGTATGTATGCTTGCCACTAGAGATGATGCCCATAGAACCTCGTTGGGTATTGGCCAGTATTTCGCTGACGAGAGTCTCATCTATATCCTTGATGAATAGTCCTTCTTTTTTGCCCTTGATAATCATCTGCTTCATGCCCTCTATCTGTTCGTCTCTGTGTTTGGTAAATAGGTCATTAGCTACACGGAAATGATACAAATTAAGGTCTTGGAGGAAAAGCGGGCTGATGTTGTCAAGGTTGTGGGCTGTCTCCTTAAGCACGGCAATCAGGACATCTATAACATCTTTTGCTTTTTTGCTTATATCCATCATGTGAGCTTTGTGACTAGTTTCCATGTGATTGATACAATCCGATAGCAATTCATCCTTAGAGTTGAAATTCTCGTAAAGAGTTCTTTTTGATATGCCTACGGCCTTGGCAATGTCATCCATAGAGACTGCCTTCAGCCCACGCTTCAAGAAAAGCTCAGATGCTTGATTTACTATCGATTCGGTCAATTCCATTCTTTCGTACCTTTTAATCAATACAAAAGTAAAACAGAAAACTTTAGAAACCAAATCAGTTTTCTAATCTTAAGAAGATTTAACAGTTGAAGGAATGGAGTGTTTTTGCTACTGAGGACATAGGAAAGTAAAAGCGAATCCCCAAGTAAGGGAAGACCAACGTCCTTCATTCTTATTTGCGCTGTGAGGCGGACGGAGGTTGTAGTCGGCATATATTTTGATGCCATAGTTAGGTCTGGCGCGAAATAACATTGATATGCCAGTGCCAAACCCGAAGCCTCTATCGCGGGGAATAGTGATATCATTGTATTTCATTGTAGGATATGTCACATAGTCGCACAAGAGTTTGCTCCCCAATGCCCATCTGTTGCCTAGAGGCTTTGACAGGTATAGACCTGAAGAAATAGACACAGAGTAGTAGAGGCACGTAGAGAACGACATAAAGTAGTATCGAAGGTCTTCGTCTATCTCCTCATTGTTGTTTTCTGCAGCCAGCCCAGAAGATACTGCCCAACGTCCTCCTGCACCAAGGAACTTGTTAAAGAAATAAGCACCCTCGATACCAATGGTATTGCCTCCCGATAGTTTGTCTTTGTCTACGCACTCTAAATCGTAGCCCTTCAGAGGAATGCTCTTGCCGACATAAATCGATAAAAAGCTAGGCCTAGTCAGTTCGTTAAATATGTATTCGTCACGTACATTTAGTCCCTTCTCCTTGAATATGGCATCGGCAATCAGGTAACCGACCTCAGTAGCAAGAATGCCTATGCCGGCACCAGTAACTACGTCTCTCATCCAATGCCTATTATTAGCCATTCGCATCATGCCAGTCGTAGTGGCTATAGAGTAAGCCCCTAACGAAATCCAGGGTGATTTGTACCCATACTCCTTGGCAAACATAGTTGCCATCATAAATGCGTTGGCGGTATGTCCTGATGGAAATGAATTTGGTCCGCCCTGGTCGGGTCTCCAATAGAAGATGTTATTCTTCATTATATTGACACTGGAAATGACAAGAGACAGAGCCAGTGCTTGGGAGGTGAGCATACGTCCCCAACTGCTGCGGCTTTTCACCCCAGAGAGTTTCAGACCATACAAAGTAGCTATGGGAATATACTGGAGATAGTCGTCTGTGTGATTGGAGAACTTAGGAAGGTATTGTTTGCGCAGTTCGCGGAATTTGTCGTTCTCCTTCTCGCTTAATGCTATAGCTCCAAACATAGGACCTCCGGTCATAGCTGTAAGGAATATCTTATTTTCACCAAGGCGATGGAGCAAAGGCTTTTTCTGATAGACAATCAAAGAATCCTGTGCATTCAACATGGCTGTGCCACAGATGTACAAGGTGAATATAATTGTCAATCGCGTTATGTAGGTTGTTAATCCTTTCACGGCGTTAGTCTATTCGATTGGTTGATACGTAATATAACTCTAATAGTTATAATAAAGAATGTGATATATTTGAATTTGACCACGGCTTTTTCTTTTACCCTCACAATAGACTAAATAGTCATCATACCCTCGTCTGCTCATAGCACGCTTATCGTCATGCCGTACCACTTATAAAAAAACTGCGAGCAACAAGGGACTTCCCCGAGTATAGACAGAGTATAGACAGAGTCTACAAAAGCCGATACTATATGGTATATGCAAAGTCATATGCTTGTCTCAAATGGAATTGCCGTGGAATTTGACTATATTTACACTCCGAAAAACAAGAAAAGATAGCAGAAGTGAAAAGAAAGAGTTGTCTTGTAACTATTTTACTGATTATTGTATGTAGTGTTGTGCATGCTCAGACACCATTGGTGCCTTATCCGTGGCATCTGACATCCCAGGTGTCGCCATACTATTTTGGCCCGTGCGCGTTTCCTGTACCAGAGATGATTGATGGCAGCACGCAAGAAGATATCAGCATAGAACTGACAAGCAATGGATTCATTGGCTATCAAGGGGATTATACCCTCAGTTTCCGTCCGCAGTTCACTATGCCGCTCTATACACCGAGAGTAAATATCTCACTATGGGGTCACATGGTAGAGTGGTACAAGAACTCTGACGAGCGCCTGAAAGTGTGCAGATTAGATACAGTAGTACTGTATAATCCCAAGGCACGTAAAGGGGTAATGGTAGGAGATGTGTATGTCTCTACCAATATACACGTAATGCTAGAGGGAGAGTATAAGCCAGATATCACATTGAGGGCTGTGCTAAAAACCGCATCGGGCAATGGCTATGATGTGGTGCGTTTCTATGATGCTGCGGGTTATTTCTTTGATGTGACAGCTGGCAAAGGGAAGCAGATAGGGGAGCATCAACTACGCGCGGCGCTGTCGGGCGGTTTTCTATGCTGGCAGACTAGTGCCGGCAGGCAGAACGATGCCATATTATATGGACTGTTACTCACTTGGAGATACAAAGCACTATATCTGTCGCAGTCTCTCACCGGCTATACAGGCTGGGAGAACCGTGACTGTACGCCAGCAGAGCTTGCTATGGACCGACCAGTTGAATGGAAGACACAACTACGCTACCGCATAGACCGATGGGAATTGATAGCAGGATATCAGAAGGGAATCAGAGATTATCCGTTTCATCAACTGCAGCTCGGTGCGGCATTCCATATAGATATAACCAAGTAGGCTGTCCTATGCTTTAGCCTGAGGAGACTCAGGATCAATCATCATCAGTTCCACCTTGTTGCCATCAGGGTCGTATAGCCAGCGATTCTTATTGAGGCTCTTCTCTATTTCAGGTTCTGGATTGTCAATGCCACCCCGTTCGTAAATCTCACGTAGAGTTTTTTCGATGTTACCGACTGTCACGCAGAGGTGGTTGTATCCAGTCTTCTTGAAGTCAAATGCGTAGTCGCGGTCGTTCTGTCCGCCATAGAACAGCTCCAGAAAATGACCTGAACATATTTTCAGGTAGACAATCCAAGGATCTCCGTTTTCATGGTGGAGTTCGAAAGCCTTCTTCCATCCGAAAACGCGTTCAAAATACTCTACACTCCTATCCATATTCAACGGATTCAGAGCAATATGTGCAATATCCCTAATCATAATTCTCAAAGCAAGTAAAATAGAATGAAAAATGCAATGTTTTTGAGATAGATTATCGGATTGTTATGAGAGTAGAGACTGAATAATATATATATAAATAAGAAAGGGAATGTCGGATTGTCGACATTCCCTTGTTTTTGTATGTTGTCTATCGGATGATTACATCATGCCGCCCATACCGCCTATGCCCTGAGGCATTGCTGGAGCTGGAGTTTCTGACTTCTCCTCGGCGATAGTACACTCAGTTGTAAGAATCATGCTAGCGATAGAAGCTGCATTCTCGAGAGCTACACGAGTAACCTTAGCTGGGTCGATGACACCAGTTGTGAAGAGATTCTCGAAGCTATCTGTGCGAGCGTTGTATCCGTAATCGCCCTTACCATTCTTTACACGTTGTACGATTACTGCACCCTCGAGGCCAGCGTTGAATACGATCTGACGGAGAGGCTCCTCGATAGCGCGACGGATAATCTGAATACCAGTTGTCTCGTCGGCGTTGTCACCCTTAAGGTTGTCGAGAGCCTTAGTAGCGCGGATGTAAGCTACGCCACCACCAGGAACGATACCCTCCTCGACAGCAGCACGAGTTGCGCAAAGAGCGTCGTCTACGCGATCCTTCTTCTCCTTCATCTCAACCTCTGTTGCTGCACCTACGTAGAGAACTGCTACGCCGCCTGCGATCTTAGCGAGACGCTCCTGAAGCTTCTCACGGTCGTAATCAGACTTGGTATTAGCAATCTGAGCCTTGATCTGAGCTGCACGCTCTGCGATAGCAGCCTTGTCGCCTGCGCCATTAACGATTGTAGTATTATCCTTATTGATAGATACCTTCTCAGCATTACCGAGCATTTCGAGAGTTGCGACCTCGAGGCTGAGACCTGTCTCCTCAGAGATGACAACGCCACCTGTGAGGATAGCGATATCCTGAAGCATCTCCTTACGACGGTCACCGAAGCCTGGAGCCTTAACAGCAGCAACCTTGAGGGAGCCACGAAGACGGTTAACTACGAGAGTAGCGAGAGCCTCGCCATCTACATCCTCTGCGATGATAAGGAGTGGACGACCAGTCTGAGCAGTCTTCTCGAGAACTGGAAGAATATCCTTCATTGTAGAGATCTTCTTGTCGTAGATGAGGATGAAAGGAGAGTCGAGCTCAGCCTCCATCTTCTCAGTGTTGGTTACGAAGTAAGGAGAGATATAACCGCGGTCGAACTGCATACCCTCAACAACCTCTACAGTTGTCTCTGTACCTTTAGCCTCCTCGACGGTAATTACGCCCTCTTTGCCAACCTTACCCATAGCCTCAGCAATGAGAGTACCGATCTCGATATCGTTATTAGCAGATATTGTAGCTACCTGCTTGATCTTCTCATTAGAGTTATCAACCTCCTGAGCCTGCTCCTTGATGTTAGCCACTACCTTAGCGACTGCCTTATCGATACCACGCTTGAGGTCCATTGGGTTAGCACCTGCAGTTACGTTCTTGATACCAGCTGATACGATAGCCTGAGCGAGAACTGTAGCTGTTGTTGTACCGTCACCTGCGTCGTCACCAGTCTTAGAAGCAACCTCCTTAACCATCTGAGCACCCATGTTCTCGAATGGATCAGCGAGTTCTACCTCCTTAGCTACTGATACGCCATCCTTAGTGATATGAGGAGCACCGAATTTCTTCTCGATTACCACGTTACGACCCTTAGGACCGAGAGTTACCTTAACCGCATTAGCGAGCTGGTCTACACCATTTTTAAGAAGCTCGCGAGCCTCTGTATTGAATTTGATATTCTTTGCCATTGTTTTAATTCCTAATTCCTAATACCTAATTCCTAGCTACACGAGCATGGAAGAGGGATTGGGGAAGTTAATGATTATATGATTGATTAGAGGATGTAGAGAACATCCGATTGATTGATGAGAAGATACTTCACACCATCGATTTCGAGTTCTGTACCAGCGTACTTGCCGTAGAGAACTACGTCGCCAGCCTTAACCTCAACTGTCTCGTCCTTCTTAGCTGCGCCAACGAGAACTACTTCGCCGCGGAGAGGCTTCTCCTTAGCCGAATCAGGGATGATGATACCGCTTACGGTCTTTGTCTCAGCCTCCTGAGGCTTAACAAGCACCTTACCTGCGAGGATTTTGCCTTTAACTTCTGCCATTGTTGTATGTTTTTATTGTTTTTATTCAAAAATATCTTGCGCCTCCATTGTCGGAGACGCTATTCCTTATATCAACTGCCGTGCCAAAGTGAGGAAAATGACATTTTGGCAGATGGAAGAGGCGGTGGTGGCAGAGAAGATGGTCTCGATGACGGAAAGAGTGACTTATTGGCAGAATTAGTCCTGTGGAAATATTGAAGTTCTAGATGTCCATTCTTCAGAGAAGTTAAATGAGTCATTAACAATGACGACGCAAAGGTACATTGGAGAAGAACCCCACGCAAGGGTAGGGTGTGGTATTATTTGGCAAAATATCCTGCTCGCATTTCTCAACGATTTGTCCGAGGGCGAGGTAGAGTTCGCCGATCTGGTATATTCCGACAAACGAAGCAGTTAGAGATAGCAAGATCTTTGACGAGTTTAGGTCTTGATATTGATACGATAGTTAAGGGAACTGGACTTTCGACAGAAGAGATAGAATCACTTTAATTTCAATAGTAATAATATGACAGAGCCGAATGCTTGAAAGAGTTCGGCTTTTTTGTATCGTTTTAGGTGAAATGGAGAAGGAAGGAGAATAGGTTGAGAGATTAAGGGAAGTATATGTCTGCTATCGGGGAAGTATAAGGTTGCTCGCAGTTTTTTTATTAAGTGGAACAAAAGTGAGGGTTGTTCGTACTACGTGGTAGTACAAATGATTAAACTAGAACTATAGATTATGAGAACAAAAAAAATAGTCCTTGGAAGTGCGTTGCTGCTTGCAGGTTTGTGCGTTTCCTGTATAGGGGATTTAGACTTTGACAAGATTACGTCGGATGTTGATATGGATATGGGCGTGATAGTTCCAGCAGTGAATGCGGATGTCACGGTGAATGATTTTGCGAATCCAGAAAAACATAGTGCAGTGAAGTATTATGATACAGATTATGCAAAAGGACTGCTGCGGTTCCAAGACAAAAAGAGTGAGTCGTTCAGAAAAGATATATTCTCATTGATAGAGATTATTGATGGAGAAGAGTACAAGGCCAAGGAGCTAGACCTTGGAGAAACTGTTGCTGAAGATCCAGAGTGGAGCGTGACAGGGGAGGCAATGGCAGAATTGAAAGTGCTTATAGAGAATGATTATGTTAATATAAAGAAGGTCGTCACGTCGTTGGATATCCGTATGGAGACGACAGGAACGTCGGACTGCGACATTGAAATGATATTTGCCGACGGCAGGACAGTCTTGTTCTCGTCGCCAAAATCGGCAGCGAATAAGAGTCTGGAAAATGTGACAATAGAAGTCGGAGAAGACGGGTATGCGACAATACCATTGAAGGTAAAGGCTGATAAAGCTACGACCTCATTAGGAATGTTGAAGAGCACATTTATCTTTACGGACATACAATCTATAGTGACATCATCATCAAGATCTCTTAATGTAAATGTGCCTATGGATGAGATGAGTACAGGAATGCATGGTCTAAAGAGATTTGAGAAGACTGTAGAATTACAAGAACCTAAGATACTCCTGTACAGTACAAATTCGACAAACCTTAAGGTTGCTATTACACCTAATGTCAGGACATCCGACAAAAAGAAAAAAGAAGAACTATATGTAGAGCCATTCACAGTAGAGGCTTTAGCCGACCAGCAAGAAAATGTATTCACGAAAGAGAATTGCGACATACAATACGTGTTCAATTATCTACCAGAGAAACTAGAAGTAGGTGCTGATATTGTAATTTCTATACCTGAAGGCGTAGCAGAAGTAGAGGTGAAGAAAAATGACAATATAGTATTCGGATACGGTTTTGATGTTCCAGCATATATGAAGCTAAAAGGCACGGTAGAAGCCGAAAGCATGAAACTAGAAGAAGTGATGGACGATCTGTCGGATATTGAGAATGCGAGAATCGTCACTAAGTCGGTCTCGTCCTTCCCTGCGTGTGCCAATGTGAGAATTGATTTTGTGAACAAGAATACGGACAGAGTATTCGGAGAACCAGTATATGTAGAGGTGATGAAAGCCCCAGAGATAGACGACAATGGATTATATAAGGGAGATGAAGCTACGAAAGTGACGATAACCGAACTGACAGAAAAACAAGTAGAGCAGCTAAGAGAATCGTCGGAGCTAATCTTCATGGTAGAATTGAATGAAGGGCTGACAGAAGTGCCAGCAGTGAGATTCAGGAAAGATGACAGGTTAAGTGTAAATGTGTCATTGGGTGCAAAGTTTAATGTAGATTAATGTAAGGGAGGGTAGAAAGATGAGAATGAATAAGATATTCAGAGCTGCAACTGTAGTATTATTTGCTGCAACTAATATAGGTATGGCGAACGCGCAAGAATCAGTATTGCTTCTGATGAAAGATACGCCACAACAATTGAAATACAATCCAGCGCTCCGTACCACATCCAGAGGGTATTTCGTTTTCCCTGGTGTGGGAGGTGCGACAGTTACGGTAGAGAATACAGGATTCGGTTTTTCGGATCTTTATGTTCATGACAAGACGACAGACGAGTGGTCATTGAATCTTGACCATTTGGCTCAGAATTTCAAGGGTAAAGATGACGTACTGCATGTAGGATTAGACCTGCCATTGCTCGCGTCGGGAGTATCGATGCCAAAGATGATGCTGTTTTGGTCGATAGCCAATAAGACGACGGCAGAAGTTACCTTACCAAAGAGCATATTAGATTTGCGGTACGGTAATTATGATTATGACAATAACAAAGTAGTAAATCATGAACTGACAGATATTGGGTTCAAGATGATGAACTATAACGAGATATCTTTCGGCGGCAATTATGAGATTACTAAATTTCTGACTATTGGAGCGACAGTCAAGTACCTGTCGGGCTTGATATCAGCAAGTACAGAAGATATGTACCTGAAATTTGAGACAATAGACAGAGGAGATGGTACCTATTCGATGCACATCAAGAGTAAGGGACAGATAAATGTTGCTGCGCCAGTGAAAGTAAAAAACGATGCTGAGGGATATGTAGATGATTTCGAGTTAGAGACCGACAAGATAGTTGACATTATCACGAAGAATGCGGGCTTTGCGTTCGATTTCGGTGCGAAGATGAATTTTCTTGACAATAAACTCAGGGTTGGAGTTTCTGCTATTGACATAGGCTCGATAAAATGGAAAGTAGACAATAATACATTCCAGACAGAAGCCGACTTTACATATAACGGTATGGATGTCAGTGATATGCTTACAGATATTGACAAAGAGAAAGAAGAAGACTACTGGAAAGAGATAGGAGACGAGTTGTCGAAGTTCAAGAATACGAAGCATAGCAGTGGAGAATCGTTCAAGACGAAATTGTCGCCAACATTTATGGCATTCGGAGAATATGAACTGATGAAATGGATGAATGTTGGAGCTATGGCCTCGTTGAAGATGGTTAATGGGAATGCGCTTACAAAAGCGACAGCCAATATGTCATTGAGACCTTCGCATCATTTCAACTTTGTATTCTCTATGGGTATGCATCCAGGTATGGCATTTGCTGCCGGCGCTGCTATTCAGGCTACTGCTGGTCCGGTTCAGTTTGTGATAGCATCAGACCGAATGAATTTCAACCTTACAAAGACAAGAGGTACGCAGTTGACATTCGGCATAAATCTGCTTATGGGTGCAGGTTCCAAAGAAGAGGCAGCGCAGAAAGCGACACCGACGCAGACCCGTAAACGTCCAGATTATGGCGGATTGAGATAATAAGTTAGAACTATTTTGTCTACTTTTGTGTTCGTGAAACGACTCGGACATATAGGTAGAAATGATATAAGGCTAGTGCTAGGCATTCTGGCACTAGTTTTCTTGTATTCGTGCAATACTACGAAGTATGTTCCTGACGAACAGTATCTGCTAGATAAGGTACATATTGACGGAGACAGGGGAGAACTCAGTAGAGATGAGTTGATGGATTACGTACGCCAGCAGCCCAATGTCAGGCTACTAGGTATGTGGCGGCTTAACCTTGGTATATACAACCTATCCAATCCAGAGAAAGAAAACGGGTGGAACAACTGGCTAAGGCGTATTGGTAGTGAGCCTGTTATCTATGACTCGCTGATGCAGCAGAAAAGTAAGGAACAGATAGAACTCTACCTAAAGAGCAAAGGATATTTCCAGGCCAGAGTTACCGATTCAATGATGGTCACAGGAGACAAGCTATGTGAAGTACGCTATAATGTAGCAGCCGGTCCGCTATACAAGATAGGCAGGTTAGCCACCAATGTCCAAGACGATACGATAAAAGCCATAGTATTGGCAGACAGTTCCCGTACGTTGCTTCGCACAAACGATGCTTTTGATTCGAATATCCAAGATTTAGAGAGAGAAAGGATAACACGTACACTTAATAATAACGGTTTCTATCAGTTCAACAAAGACTTTATATATTATGTGGCAGACAGTACGAGAGAGCGGCTGGTAGTAGACGACAGTATGCTGGTGCTCAGTCCATTGGACAGAGCGCATCATAAGAGATTCTACATAGACTCCGTAGAATATACCATCAATGGAGTACCATACAATCAAGAAGAATCGATATTCAAGCCATCGCTACTGAAGAACAACTGCTTTGTCAAGAAAGGCGACCTATATAAGATAGGAGACGTAGAGTCGACCAATACGCGCCTACGTTCGTTACCTATAATAAATAATGTATCGACACGTTTCACAGAGATAGCAGACACATTATGTGGAGATGACCATGGGCACCTTATGGCCAGCGTGTTTGTCAATACATCAAAACAGCAAGACTATTCGATAGATATAGAGGGAACCAACTCATCAGGCAATCTTGGAGGTGCGGTGTCGTTGAGTCATCGCCACATGAATCTTTTCCGAGGAGCAGAGACACTTAAGAACAGAATACGATTAGCGTTTCAGAATCAGTTCGCCCGAGAAGGCAAAGAGAGGTTTATGACATTAGAGTTTGCCATATCGTCAGAACTGACATTCCCGAAGCTATTCTTCCCATACGCATCAGAGAGTTTCCATAAGAAACGCAATCCGCAGACGACATTCAATGTGTCGTATGACTATCAGCGCAGGCCAGACTTCACGAAATCGCAGATGACAGCGCATATGAGGTACACCTGGCACGGCTCGAAGTATGTGCTTCATACACTGACGCCAGTAGAATTCAATGTAGTGAAGATTCCGACAATCAGCAGCGATTTCAAGAACTACATATCAAAATCGTATTTACAGTACAGTTATCAAGACCACTTTATCTTCTCGTTAGGATATTCATTCCTATTCAATCAGCAGATGACCAAGAAACTAGGTACGACGTGGTATGTGAGACTTGGGTTAGAGAGTGCGGGAAATGTGCTGAGCCTTTGGGACGACCATTTGGAGAAGATAGAGAATTCAGATGCTACGTACCACAATCTATGGGGGATACGATATGCGCAGTATGCGAAGACAGACATAGAAGTGAGGTGTCAGGTAACAGATCTGTGGATGAACTCGTGGGTTTATCGATTCTTTGCAGGCGTTGGAGTTCCATACGGCAATTCCAAGATGCTGCCATTTGAGAAGAGTTATTTTGTGGGAGGAGCAAACAGCATCAGGGCGTGGCCTATCAGAGGACTAGGTCCTGGTACGTCAAAGCCAGCCAGTGAAGTCCGTTACCACAACCAGACCAGTGATATGCGACTAGAGCTCAATGCAGAATATAGGTTCCACATTATATCCGCGCTAGAAGGAGCCGTTTTTGCAGATGCCGGAAATATATGGGCATTGAACAGTTCGACTACAGATAAAGAGGCAAAGATATCCAGTGACTTCTACAAGCAGATAGCGCTTGGAGGAGGTTTAGGATTACGACTCAATTTTGATTTCTTTGTAGTACGACTAGATGGGGCTGTGAAGCTCCACGACCCGATGACGCTAGACCGTAAGAATGGGTGGATAATAGCAGACAAGACATTCCGCGCCAGTGATATAAATCTGAATTTCGCCATAGGTTATCCGTTCTAGGAAAGCAGTTCAGAGGCTGCGGGAAGCATAATGCTGCATTCGGGGAAGTATATGGTTGCTCGCAGTTTTTTTATTTTGAGAAAACGCAATCCACAAAAAAAATCGTGAAAAATCGCGCCAAATCGCGCCAAATTGCGTCAAATCGGGACAAATCGGGACAGTGGGGTTTGGGGGTGTTGTATATTTGCGGCGTTTTCGGTTTTAGTGGGTATAAAAATCGACAAGGAAAATTATTCTATGTACTGATAAAATATGCTTATTAACCGATGAGGTGGACAGAAAGCGGACAGTGCGGATTTTTGGTGTATTATATTTGTGGCGAAGAATAATGACTGTTGATATATAATTAACCCAAAATAGTTGAAAATATGCCAAATAACATAGAAACGACTCAACGTATTGTACATTCACACGATGTTCATCTTGATACCGATTATGCACAGTGGCTCGTAGAACTCAAGTCTCGCTATCGCTCCGCGCAAGTCAAGGCCGCCGTAAAGGTCAATGCCGAGAAACTGCTTTTCAACTGGCAGCTCGGGCGCGATCTTGTCATAAAGAAAGCAGAAGAACGATGGGGGACAGGTGTCGTTGAGCAAGTGTCTCTTGACCTTCGCAATGAGTTCCCTGCCGACAAGGGGTTCTCAACTACCAATCTTTGGTACATGAAGCAGTGGTACGAGTTCTATACTACTACCGAAGCAAAGGAAATGCTCCGCGACTTCTCTAAACAGTTAATTCTTACAGATGCTCATTTCGCACAGAAGTTGCATCAACGTGGTGCATCGTCTTCCGATGCCATCTTTCCACAACTAGCGAGCGAAATTCTCCAACAACCTGCTGGAGAAATAAGCTGTACAGAGAAACTCCAACAGCCTGTTGGAGAATTTCCGTTGCCACTGGCATTCGTACCTTGGAGCCACCATTTAGTCATACTGGGCAAATGTAATACCGTTCACAAGGCACTTTTCTACATTCGCAACGTCATAGCCGAAGGATGGTCACGAGAACAACTTCAACGGGCATTCACTGCCGAATATTATGAAAGGCAAGGGCCTGCATTAAACAATTTCAACGTTATTCTGCCCGATGAAAGCGGACATCTAGCTTCGCAAATAACAAAGAGTAACTATGATTTTTCATTTGCTTCAGTGGCAAAAACAATATATGACGAACGAGAACTTGAGGATGCTCTTTGTAACAACATCACGCAATTCCTTCTCGAGCTAGGCAATGGTTTTGCTTTTATGGGTCGCCAGGTAGAGATCCCTATTGCAGGAAAAGACCGTCTCATAGACTTGCTTTTCTACCATATCCGTTTAAGATGCTACATTGTAGTAGAACTTAAAGTCACTCCTTTTGAACCAGAGTTCGGCACAAAGCTCAACTTCTATGTCAATGCTGTCAACCGCTATGTAAAACATGATGACGACAACCCAACGTTGGGATTGCTCATCTGCTCGCAGTTCGACAAGACAGAGATGGAGCTCGCCTTTGAGGGAGTGACAACACCACTTGGAGTCGCTACATACAACGGTATAAAGGTTTCTGACGTTCTGCCATCGGAAGAGATACTGCGAACCCGCGTCCGTCAATTGGAGCAGGAATTGCGTCTTTCGCGCAAGCTAATTCACAATCTGACTGACGACAAAAACAACTAAGCCCCATTCAATAGGTCGTTGACAGGGCAATAAAATAACGCGACATCAAAGGAATAAAAAAACCGTGCGCGATTGCGTCTTAATGCGTCAGTGGGATTTTGGGGCGTATTATATTTGCGGCGTTAAAAATAAAAATGGAATTGATATATAATAAAGTATGGCGAGAGTAGAGATTAGACATAAGTGTGTGATGGTGGCTCGGGAGGCGGCGAGGAAGGGCTCGTTGGCTCGCGAGACAGGGAGGAGTGTGTTTATAAAGCGGTGTTATGGGAGTTATAGGTTGCTCGCAGTAAAGGTGAGTGAGGGACAGCGGAGTTGCAGGGATATGTTTGCGGAGGCACAGAAGATGGCCTCGCGGGAGTTGAAGCAGTGGAACAAGAAGAGACATTGGGAGAGAATGGCCAAGAGACATAAGATCAGGGGGGCACACAGGATGGCTGTTTCCTGGTTTTATAGAATGTTGAAGGAGAATGGAGGTATGATGAATGAGGAGATGGAGAAAGAGATTAGGAGGGGAGATGGTTTTGCTAGACGTAGGGTAGAGCCTACGCCCAGTGAGAGCAAGTTACAGTGGGAGAAGAAGAGTATGAGGCGTGCTGGTGAGGCTCGACGGCGAGAGAGTAGTTTTTCAGTTACTTTTTGCTAAAGAAGAATAATCCATTGCGACACTACTGTCGGGAGGGTTCTTCAGTTGAGGTAGAGTTCGTCGTGGAGAAAGAAATAGTGGTAATTCCGATAGATAAGAAACTCCAGATGCTTACGGTCGCAGTCCTTTGATTTTAGTTGTGGCTTCCCAGAGAACCATACCTGTAGTTACGCTGACATTCATAGAATGTTTAGAGCCGAACTGAGGGAGCTCTATGCAGAGGTCGGACGCATCCACGACAGATTGCTGGACACCATGTACCTCGTTGCCCATTATGATAGCATATTTACCATTCTTGGAAAAAGGGTAGTCCTGCAAAGCGGTGCTATTCTCCGTCTGCTCGATACTTATTACAGTATATCCCTCAGCCTTGAGGTCGCGAATAGCATCGAGAGTATCCTCGTAATACTTCCAAGGTACAGAGTCTTCGGCGCCGAGGGCGGTCTTGTGCATTTCCGGGCTAGGAGGAGTGCTAGATATGCCACAAAGGACAACACGTTCCACATCCATAGCATCTGAAGTGCGGAAAACAGAACCGATGTTATTGAGGCTACGTACGTTATCCAGGACGACGGTCAAATGTTCGTGTTCTGCTACCTTATTCTCGGCGATAGACATACGGCCGAGTTCCTCTATGCGGAGTTTGCGATGTTCAGACATATCCTTGTAATGATTACGTGTGCAAAGGTACACAAAAAAAGAGTCCGACCTAGCGGGTGGACCCTTTATGCTGTTGTGCGTTGTGTATGCGCCTTACTTTGCTTTGTAGATGAGGAGAGCAGAATAGTTGCTGACACCAAGTACAGAGTGTCCCTCATACTTAACATCTATGATGTCTTCTGCAGAAATGCCCTCTGCCTTTAGGAAATCATTAATCTGGCCATCTACTGGTGTATCGAAATCATCGTTACCAGAATACTGAAACTGTTTTGTAAGTATTTTAGTCATCGTACTGGATATTTATGGTTGTTTAATGTCCAAGTATACTACATTTAGGGCATTTTTGTTCCCTTTTATATGTGCAAAATTTGTTAACACATACTTTTTGTGCTATTTCTGGAACGTCAGCCACGTAAGGAACTCGGCATAGTTGCCCTCGTGACTCTCTATCCAAGAGCGAGTTCCGTCAGGATCGAGCGATGCGCACAAGTGGTGGACGAGGGCGTCATGATAACCAGCGTCGCATATAGAAATAAAGAAATCGGCGTAGACGATCTGCCACCAGTCGAGGTTATTCTCCTGATTAGCCTTCAAGTAAGCCAACAGCTCAGGAGTGTGGCACTCCGTCTGAGGACGGGAGTCGGAGCAAGAAGAATTGCGTATCCAGTCGGTAATATTAGCCTCGGCGCGTTCAGAAGCCTCGCTGACATAAGTCTTCTTCTGGCGAGACAAGTTGAGAACGATATGAGACTTATTACTCCATAAAGCCTCGAGCTGCTTAGCAGACTCACGGATACCCTCGGTGTCGGTACTATACAATAAAGAATACATAAGAGGCAGCATAGCGAGATACCGCTGTCCGCTATTTATCAGCGTCTCTGAAAGGACTATATGGGCATCGATATTATTCCTGTTGAGCTGAATAGACTTTTGGAGCAGTTGGACAGCCTCAGTATTGTGACCAGTCTTGCAATTCATCAAGGCGAAATAATAAGCAGCATCGGCATTGCCATTATTGATAAGCCTTTTGTATTTGAAGCGAGCAATACGAGACAAGCCCTGGCACTCCCTGATTCTGGCAATCAGCAATTCGGCATCTTCAGAATAGATACTCTCGTGGGACAGCAAATCGTCGCATATAGACAGAGCTGGACGAAATTCGCCCATGACGAAACGAGTGTTAGCTATTTCCAGACGGCCAGCATCGCCGCCGGCATCAGTAAAATGTTGGATAGCTTCGACGAAGAGCTTAGCATCACGCAGAGACCGTCCCATATTGAGAAGAGAATCCCTTCGGGAAGACTGAGCACTAGAAGAAACAGCGACAAGAGTCAGAAAGATAATGACGATGAGCTTCATGGTTTTTGATAATATTATGGTTGTTATTACTCCTTAATTAAATCCGAGCGTTTCTTACTTTGAGTAACGATATATACTCCTGCGAATACGAGAGCAATAGCGATGCCCTTAGCGAAGCCAAAAGTAGCGACGCCCCAAACCAGAGATATTGTAGTAGAAACGACAGGTTGCACATAATTATACATAGACACTACAGTAGGGCGCAGTCTTTTCTGACCCACTGTGATGAGCAAGAAAGTAAAGAAAGTCGCTACGAAGACAGTATACGCTATCTCCGAGTAGATTTTCAGAGGGATCTCAGACCAAGGGACCTTAGCGAGGAACGGGGCCACGAAAGGGGTAGCCGTGATAGCAGAGAACGTGAACATCCACTTCATGAGAGTCGCACCACTATACTTGCTGATAACATCCTTGAAGAATACGAGGTAGCAAGCGAAAGAGACCTGAGCGGTGAAGCACATGAGGTCGCCTAAGATATGGTCGCGGTCGAGGTGCAACCCCTGTCCGTCGCCCAATACCAGCAGCAATGCCCCCGACATACCTACCAGTACGCCCACAGCCTTGAGGTGAGTGAGAGGTTCCTTCAGTACGATAGCCGAGAGAATCATGGTAACTATAGGGAGCATAGTAGTGACTACGCTGGCGTCTATAGGAGAAGTGAACGAAATACCTGTGATGAAAAGGCACTGGTTGAAAGCGATAGAAAACATACCCGCGCCGAAAAGCTTTTTCTTGTCCGAATTAGATACAGGTTCCTTAGGGAGGAACATAGACAATATCCAGAAAGCCATAGTGGCGCCCAAGATGCGTAAAGAAGGGAGGACTATGGGGTTGATATCATTGTTGGCGAAAAAGTTGAGAGTGTCCTTACTTATAGGAGCCATCAGCCCCCAAAGCATATTAGAGACCAGCATAGCCAAGTGACCGGGAAATGCGTTGTTTTTCATCGTTCGATATAAAACTAAGTTGTCTTTGTTCAGATCCGGCGTCTGAATTCAGAGAGAACTACAGATGTAGCTGCTGCGACATTGAGGCTCTCGCTTGTAGATGCTGCGTCAGAAGGGTAGGAAGGAATCAATAGTCTATGAGTGAGAGAGTCCAGAATCTCCTTTGAGAGACCATGACCCTCATTGCCCATAAGAATAACACCATTCTGGGAAAGAGAAGCCCTATAGATATTCTCACCCTCCAAGACAGTGCCATAGACAGGCACCTTACGGTCGAGCATATTGAAGAAATCGACCAGATTACACTGCGTTATCTCTGCACGGGCTATTGCACCCATTGATGCCTGTACGGCTTTAGGTCCGAATGGGTCGGCACAAGTAGGAGACAACAATATGTTGTGGATACCAAACCAGTCGGCAATACGAATGATAGTGCCCATGTTGCCCGGGTCCTGAATATCGTCCAGAGCGAGGACCAGCGTATCTGTCGGTCCATTGAGAATCTTCGAGAGGTAATCAGGCTCGATGAGGTTTGCTGCAGGCTTCTGGAGGATAGCCAATACAGAAGTAGCGTGAACCATCTCCGAGAACTCCTTCATCTCAGGTTCGTCGGCTATTGTAATATTAGAAGAGGCATCGATACCGAGATTTTTCAAATCTGCAACCCCCTTTTCAGTGCAGAAGAGAGTATGAGGCTTGATGCCCTTATTCAGCATATCGGCCACAATCTTTGCTCCCTCTGCTATGAACAAAGCAGAAGAGTCGCGGTATTTCTTCATTCGCAACTGACGAATGAGCTTTTTCTGGTTATTGGATATCATAGTGCAAAGGTATGGTTTTAATTCCTAATTACGAATTCCAGGCAACAGGTTTCCGAAAGATGCGCATATATTGTGGATTAGGTTTGCAAAAAATAATTATCTTTGCGGTTCAATGAAATAGACAACATAAACTAATCGTTCAGTAATTTAATTAGCGTATGCTTAGAATATATAACTCGCTTACACGTTTGGTGGAGCCATTGAAGCCTATCAACGAAGGTAGGGTAGGAATGTACGTGTGCGGTCCGACTGTATATGGTGACGGACACCTTGGTCATGCACGTCCTGCCATTACATTCGATGTGCTCTATCGTTATTTGCTTCATTTAGGATACAAGGTAAGATATGTCAGAAACATTACAGATGTAGGACACCTGGAGCATGATGCAGATGAGGGCGAGGACAAGATCGCAAAGAAGGCAAGACTTGAGCAGCTCGAACCAATGGAGGTAGTGCAATACTATCTCACACGTTATCACAGAGCTATGGAGAAGCTCAATGTGCTGCCTCCTACTATTGAGCCACATGCGTCTGGACATATCATAGAGCAGATAGAATTTGTTAAGAAGATTCTCGATGCAGGATATGCATACGAGTCTAATGGTTCGGTATATTTTGATGTAGAGAAATATAATAAAGACCATAGATACGGCAAATTGTCTGGTCGTAATATAGAAGAGCTTCTTGAGACTACAAGAGAACTCGACGGACAGACAGAGAAGAGAAGAGCCTGTGACTTTGCATTGTGGAAGAAAGCACAGCCAGAGCATATTATGCACTGGCCATCACCATGGAGCGAAGGCTTCCCAGGCTGGCACCTAGAGTGCTCGGCTATGGGTACGAAGTATCTTGGAGAAGAGTTTGATATTCACGGTGGCGGTATAGACCTTATGTTCCCGCACCATGAATGTGAGATAGCGCAGTCGACAGCAGCTCTCGGCAAGGAGACCGTACATTACTGGATGCATAATAATATGATTACCATCGCAGGTAAAAAGATGGGTAAGTCATATAATAATTTTATCACACTTGATGAGTTCTTTGAAGGAACACACCCACTATTGACACAGGCATACTCGCCTATGACAATACGATTCTTCATTCTTCAGGCCCATTACCGTTCGACAGTAGATTTCAGTAATGATGCGCTTCAGGCAGCAGAGAAAGGTTTTGAGAGACTAACCGATGCGTATGCACGACTTATGAAGATCAAGCCAAGTGCAGAATCGACTGTGGATGTCAAGGGATTAAGGACCAAGTGTGAGGAGGCGATGGAAGAAGATTTGAGCACACCACTAGTGATCAGCAATCTCTTTGAGGCATCAAAGGCTATCAATGCTGTTACAGATGGCAAGGCAACAATATCAGAAGCAGACCTTGCAGAACTCAAGGACGTATTCAAGGTATTTGCTATCGACGTGCTTGGACTCCAGCTTGAGGGTAACGGAGCAGGCGACGGCAATGATGCGAAGTACAAGCAGGCAGTAGATTTGCTTCTTCAGATACGAATGAATGCTAAGGCCAATAAAGACTGGGCTACATCAGACAAGATACGAGATGAGCTCAAAAATATTGGTTTTAATGTCAAGGATACGAAAGACGGTTTCGAGTGGTCGTTGTAAGGCCATTAAGTTATAAATCTAGCAAGTGGAAGACAGTCCGCGATATATAAAGATTCTGATGGCGATTGCCGTTGCTTTGCTGGTGTGGATGACCCCACCGGCGTGGTATGGCATTCCTGATATGAGTCTGGTAGAGCGACGTATGATGGCGATAGTGATTTATGCCATAATAATGTGGCTGACCGAGGCTGTTCCATTGTGGACGACCTCCATAAGCATTATCGTACTTATGTTGGCACTAGTCTCCAATTCCAGTTTTACATTCCTGGTAGAGGGAGTTGATGACTATACGCTAGGGCATTTGGTCAACTATCACGACATAATGTCCACATTTGCTGATCCTGTACTGATGTTGTTCTTAGGAGGCTTCACGCTGGCCGCTGCAGCATCCAGTGTAGGCTTGGATACAGCTATAGCAAAAGGACTTCTTAAGCCACTTGGAGATAAGAGTGAGGGCGTTATGCTAGGATTTATGATAGTGACAGCCACGCTCTCGATGTTTATGAACAATACAGCGACAACAGCCTTGATGTTGTCAGTCGCGGCACCTATTCTAAGGTCATTGCCATACAAGAGTCAGGATAAGTTGCCATTGACATTGTGCATTCCTATTTCGGCGAATATAGGAGGTATTGCTACACCGATTGGCACACCGGCGAATATGATAGCGCTTCACTACCTGAACGATCCAGGAAAGTTAGATATGGACTTCACGTATGGTGACTGGATGTTCTATATGTTGCCATTGTCGGTATTCCTGGTATTCATATCGTGGTTATTGCTACTATGGTTGTTCCCATTCCAGCATAAGAATCTTTCATTAGATATTCAGGTAGCGGAAGAAAACAAGAATACGCGACGTATAGTAGCGATAACATTCTTCGTTACATTAGGCATGTGGATATTTGAGCCATACATTGGCCTGAACATGTACGTAATAGGTCTGATGCCGCTGGCAGTTTTCAGTCTGTCGGGAATAATCGGCAGAGCCGAAGTGCGCTATATGAACTGGGAGATATTGTGGCTCGTAGCTGGAGGTCTAGCGTTAGGTGTCGGTATGGACCAGACGCAATTAGCGCATCATCTAGTGAAACTAGTGCCATTCTCAGAGATGGAACCTTGGATGTTGTCAATGGTGGCAGGTTTGCTCTGCTTCGTTATATCTACATTCATCAGTAATACGGCAGCTGCAGTATTGATACTGTCAGTGCTACCTATGGCGTTGACCGCCAATACATCAGTAGGCGGCGATACAGGCTTGATGACCATGGTAGTATTGGGTGTTACTGTTTCGGCATCGTTAGCTATGGCATTGCCGGTATCGACAGCACCTAACGCCTTGGCATATGCCAATGAAGGCGTGACGCAAAAAGCTATGGCAAAAGTCGGATTCCTCATAGGAGCGGTAGGCTTGGTTGTGACCTTCCTACTATTCGGCTACCTGTCGTTTGCCGATTATATTTGATTTAGAATATGAAGTCGCCCTTGCTATTGGTAATAAGGTTTTATCAAACGGCGATATCTCCGCATACACCACCGGCGTGTAGGTATGTGCCGACCTGTTCTCAATATGCGATAGAAGCCATAAAGAAGTATGGTTCCATAAAGGGGTCCTACCTTGCAGGGAAGCGAATATTGAGGTGCCATCCGTGGGGAGGAAGTGGGTATGATCCCGTTCCGTAGTTTTTATTGCTTATTTTAAGTCTTTTTTGCTTTTCCTTTTGCGTTGGATTGATTATTTTTGCGTGCAATTTTAATAACAAACAACGTATTATGTCGTTCATCGAAGATAAAATTGCGTACAATGGCCTAACGTTTGATGACGTTCTTTTGATTCCGGCCTATTCTGAAGTTCTTCCTCGAGAGGTGTCACTAGCCTCAAAGTTTTCACGCAACATTGCAATCAATACCCCAATTGTATCTGCGGCGATGGATACAGTTACAGAGTCTCGTATGGCAATTGCTATTGCTCGTGAGGGTGGTATTGGTGTAATCCACAAAAACATGACTATAGAGCAGCAGGCTAAGCAGGTAGAGACCGTTAAGCGCGCTGAGAATGGCATGATCTATGATCCAGTGTCTATTCAGAAAGAGAAGACAGTTGGTGATGCGTTGAAATTGATGAGAGAGTACAAGATTGGTGGTATACCAGTAGTTGATGAGTACAACTATCTTGTAGGTATTGTTACCAACCGAGACTTGCGTTTCCAGACAGATATGAATCGTCCTATTAATGAGGTAATGACAAAGGACGATCTTATCACAACAGACCAGACAACAAACCTTGAGAAAGCAGGAGAGATCTTGGAGCACTACAAGATAGAGAAGTTGCCAGTAGTAGACAAGGACGGGAAGTTGCTTGGTCTCCTTACATATAAGGACATTACAAAGGCAAAAGATAAGCCAATGGCTTGTAAAGACTCCAAGGGTCGCTTGAGAGTTGCAGCAGGTATTGGTGTTACATATAACACATTCGAGCGTATTGATGCAGTAGTTAAGGCTGGTGTTGATGCTATTGTAATTGATACAGCTCATGGACATAGCCGAGGTGTTATTGAGACATTGAAAGAGGCTAGAAAGAGATACCCACAGATTGATATAGTAGTAGGTAATGTAGCTACTGGTGCTGCAGCAGTAGCTTTGGCAGAGGCGGGTGCAGATGCTGTAAAGGTAGGTATCGGTCCTGGTTCTATCTGTACGACACGTATCATTGCAGGTGTAGGCGTTCCACAGCTTTCGGCTATTTATGAGGTATCTAAGGCATTGAAGGATGCTGGTTATGGTGACATACCAGTAATCGCTGATGGTGGTCTTCGTTACTCAGGTGACCTTGTTAAGGCTCTTGCTGCTGGCGGCTCTTGTGTGATGTGCGGTTCACTCTTCGCTGGTACAGAGGAGAGCCCTGGAGATACAATTCTTTACAATGGCCGTAAATTCAAGTCGTATCGTGGTATGGGTTCCCTTGAGGCAATGCAGAAGGGTTCGAAGGACCGTTACTTCCAGGATACAGAAGATGACGTTAAGAAGCTCGTTCCAGAAGGTATCGCAGCTCGTGTGCCATATAAGGGTTCGTTGTTTGAGGTAATCTACCAGTTGATAGGTGGTATCCGTAGTGGTATGGGTTATTGCGGAGCAGATTCAATCGAGAAGTTGCATGACGCTAAGTTTGTTCGTATTACAGCAAGCGGTATGAACGAGTCGCACCCACACGACGTAACTATCACATCTGAGGCACCTAACTATTCTAGCAGAGGCTAAAAACATGAATAAGCAGCAATTAATAGACAATATATTCCAGAAGAAGAGCTTCCTCTGTGTAGGTCTTGATACAGATATCAAGAAGATTCCACAGCACTTGCTCAAGGAAGAAGATCCTATTTTGGCATTTAACAAGGCAATCATAGATGCTACAGCACCATATTGCGTAGCATACAAACCAAATCTGGCATTCTATGAGAGTCTAGGTGTCAAGGGGTGGATTGCATTTGAGGAGACAATCAAGTATCTGAAGGCAAAATATCCTAACCATTTCATCATTGCAGATGCAAAGCGTGGTGATATTGGCAATACCAGTGCGATGTATGCCCGCAGCTTCTTTGGGGAGCTCGATATAGACTCGTTGACAGTAGCTCCTTATATGGGAGAGGATAGTGTTAGTCCATTCCTTACTTATGAAGGTAAATGGGTTATCCTTTTGGCGTTGACATCCAATAAGGGTTCGCACGACTTCCAGTTGACATCCGATACAGAGGGTGAGCGACTCTTTGAGAAGGTGCTTCGAGTAAGTCAGAACTGGGGTAATGACGAGAATATGATGTATGTAGTAGGTGCTACACAAGGTAAGATGTTCGAGGATATCAGAAAAGTGGCACCAAAGCACTTCCTTCTCGTTCCAGGTATTGGCGCGCAGGGTGGTAGCCTTGAAGAGGTATGCAAATATGGTATGACAAAAGAGTGCGGCCTTTTGGTTAACTCGAGTCGTGCTATCATATATGCAGACAATACAGAGAAATTTGCTGAGGTAGCAGCAGCAGAGGCCAAGAAAGTTCAGGAGCAGATGGCTGCTGAATTAGCTAAGCTATAAGCTGAGCCCTTAAGTGACTCTCCATAGGGAGGGAAATTTTCGAGAATAAGAATATAATACTATAGCCTACAGTTTTACTTTTGGTGAGACTGTGGGCTTTTTGAGCCATTATACAATATATATAAGTGATATGTTGGATTTGAAAGAGATAACCCGTAGGATAATCGAAGATGGGTATGAAGTATCTGCCAGCGAAGCATTGGAATTGTTGCATTGGGGGAATGCGAATGAGTTGTACGAGGCAGCAGATAAAGTAAGAGAAGTCCTTTGCGGCAAATATTTTGATACATGTTCAATAATCAATGCCCGTTCAGGCAGGTGTTCAGAAGACTGCAAGTGGTGCAGTCAGTCCCACAAGCATAAGACAGGTATTGATGAGTATCCACTTATAGGTGTAGAAGAGGCTATGAAACTTGCCAAGGTAAATGATGGAGCACGTGTACGCAGGTACTCACTCGTTACAAGCGGCAGGACGATGACAGATAGTCAGATAGATGCTGTCGTCGAGATTTACAAAGAACTTAGAAAAGAGACAGGCCTATTTCTGTGTGCGTCGATGGGTTTGCTTACCAAGCCGCAACTTCAGAAACTATATGATGCAGGAGTGAGACGCTACCATTGCAATATAGAGACAGCTCCCAGTCATTTTCCTTCGCTCTGTACGACACATACCACGGCAGAAAAAGTACAGACCATCAAGTGGGCGAAAGAAGTCGGTATGGATGCTTGTTCCGGAGGAATCATAGGAATGGGAGAGACCGACGAGCAGAGAGTAGAAATGGCGTGCTATCTGAGAGAAATAGGAGTTCGTTCGATACCAGTGAATGTGCTTATGCCAATAAAGGGTACTGCATTAGAGAATCAGGCCCCACTGACCATAGAAGAGATACTGAGGACGATGTCCATGTTCAGATTAGTCAATCCGAAGGCCTATATACGTATGGCAGGCGGTCGTGTTTCATACTGGAAAGAGAGCGATTTAGCACTGAAGTGTGGAGTCAATTCCTCAATAGTAGGAGATATGCTCACTACGATAGGAGCCAAGAGCATAGAAGACGATATGGAGAGATTTGAGGCAGCGGGATATAGTTTGAAAGAAGAATAAAAGAGAGATAGAGATGGTAGATTTACAATTTGACAGAGAACACATATGGCATCCATATACATCAGCTATAGATCCATTGCCATGCTATCCAGTGGCGAAAGCAGAAGGCGTATATATTGAGCTAGAAGACGGGAGACGACTCATAGACGGCATGTCAAGCTGGTGGTGTGTAGTGCATGGGTATAACAATCCACGCATCAATGCGGCTATGGAAGCCCAGATGAAAAAGATGTCGCACGTGATGTTTGGCGGACTTTCCCATGAGCCAGCCGTGGAATTGTCGAAGCGACTTCTTAAGATGATACCATCGCAAGAGTGGGTATTCTATTCAGACTCTGGATCAGTCAGTGTTGAGGTAGCCTTAAAAATGGCCATTCAGTATCAAGCGTCAGTCGGCCATTCAGAGAAATGTCAGATTGCGACTATAAGAAGCGGGTATCATGGAGACACTTGGCATGCCATGAGCGTTTGCGATCCAGTGACAGGTATGCACAGCCTGTTCCAGAAGCAGCTACCTATACAATATTTCGCTCCAGCTCCGCAAGTAGGCTATTATGACGAGTGGGACGACAAAGACTTTGAGCCTATGATGCAGCTGATGGATGAACATGAGCAGACGTTAGCTGCCGTAATCGTAGAGCCTATTGTTCAAGGAGCGGGAGGAATGAGATTCTACCATCCGCAATATTTGAGATTATTGAGAGAAGAATGCAGCCGCAGGGGAATATTACTTATATTTGATGAGATAGCGACAGGATTCGGTAGAACAGGAAAGATGTTCGCGTATGAACATGCTGGAGTTACGCCAGATATTATGACTATAGGCAAAGCGTTGACTGCAGGGTATATGTCATTTGCGGCTACGCTATGTACCAAAGGAGTGGCAGACGCTATCAGCAGAGGAGAAGCAAAATGCTTTATGCACGGTCCGACATTCATGGGCAATCCATTAGCATGTGCGGTAGGGTGTGCCAGCATAGATTTGCTGTTGGAACAAGATTGGCAAGGAAAGATAAAAAAGATAGAGGGGTGGCTTGATAGAGAGTTGAGTCCATTGCGAGGAGCTAAGGGAGTAAGAAACGTGAGAGTGTTGGGAACAATAGGCGTAGTAGAGATGGAAGAGCCAGTAAATATGGCCAAGTTGCAAAAGATATTTGTTGAGCATGGAGTATGGATAAGGCCATTCGGTCGGTTGATATACGTTATGCCACAATATATAATTACAGAAGAGCAGCTGATAAAACTCTGCGAAGGATTGAAGGCAGGAGTTTTTGCTTAGAAAAATTAGTATTTGGCTGTCTATAGGCTGTATATAGAGAGCGTTAAGGGAGTGTTAAGAGAGCGTATAGAGATTTCGAAGACGGCATATTGTATATTTTAGAATAAAATACTTAGATAATGGCTTTTTTACCTACTACGAAAAAAGAAGTAGAAGAACTAGGGTGGGATGAACTAGATGTAATCCTATTTTCGGGAGATGCATATATAGATCATCCCTCGATGGCGGCTGCGGTAGTAGGTAGGACCATAGAGTCGACAGGCCTTAGAGTTGCCATTGTACCACAACCCAACTGGCGAGATGACCTGCGCGACTTCAAGAAGTTAGGTAGGCCACGACTCTTTTTCGCTGTTTCGCCTGGTGCTATGGACTCCATGGTAAACCATTATACAGCAGCGAGGAGAAAAAGAAGCGATGATGCGTATACACCAGAAGGTAGGTCAGGAGCCAGGCCAGACTATCCGTCCATAGTGTATACACAGATATTAAAGAAGCTATATCCCGATGTGCCAGTCGTGGTCGGCGGTATAGAAGCCTCATTGAGACGAGTTACGCATTATGACTATTGGCAAGACAAGCTCAGACCATCAATAATAGTAGATTCAGGAGCCGATATGCTATTATGGGGAATGGGAGAGAGGACCTTAGTAGAGATGTGTACACTGTTGAAGAAAGGAGTGCCATTCAAGTCATTGACGACAGTAAGGCAGACCGTTCTTCTGCAAGATGGAGACGCTCCGTTGCCAAAGAACAAGAATTGGGAGACCATAGAATTAGCCTCACATGAGACCTGCCTGAAAGACAAGATAGCATATGCGAGCAATTTCAAGATAGTAGAAGAACAGAGCAATCTATATGAAGGAGCCGCCAGGCTTATTCAGAGAGTTGGGGATAAAGTTGTGATAATCAACCCACAATATCCTGTTCCGACGCAGAAAGAAGTCGATTTCGGGTTTGATTTGCCATACGAAAGACTTCCGCATCCGAGGTATAAAGGCAAAGAGATACCAGCGTATGAGATGATAAAGCACTCAGTGTGCATACACAGAGGGTGTTTTGGAGGGTGCGCGTTCTGTACGATATCGGCACATCAAGGCAAGTTCATATCAAGTCGTTCAGAGAAATCCATATTAAAAGAAGTAGAAGAACTGACCAAGCTGCCATCGTGGAGAGGCAATCTCAGCGATTTAGGCGGTCCGAGTGCGAATATGTACCAGTTGGGCGGTCGGGACTTGTCGAGATGCAAGATATGCAAGCGTCCGTCGTGCATAGCCCCAAGTATCTGTCCGAATTTGAATACAGACCATACCCCATTATTAGAGCTATACAAGAAAGTCGCAAAGATAGAAGGAGTAAAGAAGATATTTATAGGCTCCGGAGTGAGGTATGACATGCTATTGAACGACAAAGCTACAGATGCAGAAAAGAAGAGTCATATGTGCTATGCAGAAGCATTGATATCCAAGCATGTATCCGGGCGACTGAAGGTAGCTCCAGAACATACAGAAGATGCAGTGTTAGGAATTATGAGAAAGCCATCGTTCTCGTTGTTCTACAAATTCAAGAAAATATTTGATGAAGTCAATAAGAAACATGGTTTGAAGCAACAACTGATACCATATTTCATATCATCGCACCCAGGGTGTACAGATGCAGATATGGCAGAACTGGCAGTCAAGACAAAAGAGCTAGACTTCAGGCTAGAGCAAGTCCAAGATTTTACGCCTACGCCGATGACCGTATCTACAGAGATATACTATTCAGGAGTACATCCATATACATTGAAGCCAGTATATACAGCCAAGACACCAGAGCAAAAGCAGCGGCAGAGGATGTTTTTCTTCTGGTATAAGCCAGAGTACAAGGCACAAATAATGGGAGCGTTGAAGAAGATGGGGAAATACGGGTTGGTGGAGAAACTATTCGCAGGAAAAGCGAGAAAATAGGCGAACGAAGAAGCAATATGATATAGATTAAGGCAATCGCAGAAGCGCGGTTGCCTTTTTTAGTGATATTGGTAGTAGATTGTAGTTGTTGAATGATTCTTTTGTGTGTATACGTATGGTATAGGGAAGGTCCTCGTTCATCGCAGTTTTTTATAATAATGAGGTATTAGGTAGTTCGATAGATAATTATTTGGTGAGAATCGATGATTATGTGAATATCAGTTGATAATAGAGGAATTTGATAGAAATAGTGTAAGCATTAACTCTTTTTGGGGCTTTTGTCCTTGGCGTATATGTGTATATGTGTTATCTTTGTATGATTTTTTGGAGTAGAGTGTGCGCTATGCTCTTTAAAAATAAGGGTAAGAAATTATAATTAAATATTTAACGCCTTGGGATTCAGTCTTTTGTGAGAGTCTCGGGGAGTTGGAGTATTCCCTAATATTCATTTTGACTATGAAAGGTATAGTTTTAGCAGGTGGTAGTGGTACAAGATTGTATCCTATTACGAAGGGTGTAAGTAAGCAGATGTTGCCTGTTTATGACAAGCCTATGATATATTATCCGGTATCGGTATTGATGTTGGCTGGTATTAGGGAGATATTGATTATCTCCACACCACATGACTTGCCTGGATTCAAGAGACTATTGGGTGATGGTTCAGATTATGGAGTAAAGTTCGAGTATGCAGAACAACCATCTCCAGATGGACTAGCTCAGGCATTCATTATTGGAGAGAAATTTATCGGTAATGATTCGGCTTGTTTGGTTTTAGGAGATAATATATTCTATGGCGCAGGCTTTTCGGCTATGCTCAAGGAGTCTGTTCGTGTTGCAGAAGAGGAAAATAAGGCTACTGTATTCGGCTATTGGGTAAAGGATCCTGAGAGATATGGAGTTGCAGAGTTTGACAAAGAAGGCAACTGTTTGTCCATAGAAGAGAAGCCAGCGCACCCAAAGAGCAACTATGCTGTTGTGGGACTGTATTTTTATCCAAATAAAGTTGTAGAGGTAGCAAAGAAGATTAAGCCTTCGGCACGCGGTGAGTTGGAGATTACGACAGTAAATCAGGAGTTCTTGCAAGATGGAGAACTTAAAGTTCAGACATTAGGCAGAGGATTCGCTTGGCTTGATACCGGTACGCATGATTCTCTTTCCGAGGCATCTACATTTATTGAGTGCATAGAGAAGAGACAAGGTTTGAAAGTAGCCTGTCTGGAAGGAATTGCATTCAGAAAAGGGTGGATATCGGCAGACAAGATGAGAGAGTTGGCACAGCCTATGATCAAGAATCAGTATGGGCAGTATCTTTTGCAGGTAGTTGAAGAGGTAGAAAGAGATAAAAAGTAATGGAAGTAATAAAGACAGATATAGAGGGAGTCGTCATCATTGAGCCAAAGGTGTTCAAAGATGCAAGAGGTTATTTCTTTGAATCGTTCTCACAAAGAGAATTTGACGAGAAAGTACGTCCTATCAATTTCGTTCAGGATAACGAGTCGATGAGTTCGTACGGCGTCATGCGAGGTCTTCATTTCCAGCGTCCGCCATTTACACAATCGAAATTAGTACGTTGTGTTAAGGGTTCGGTACTTGATGTAGCAGTAGATATCAGAAAAGGTTCTCCAACATACGGTAAGCATGTAGCTGTATTATTGACAGAAGATAACCATAGACAATTCTTTGTGCCTAGAGGATTTGCGCATGGTTTTGCTGTGTTGAGCGAGACGGCTGTTTTCCAGTATAAATGTGATAATTTCTATGCTCCACAAGCAGATGGAGGAATTTCGATATTGGATGATTCCTTAGGAATTGACTGGCAGATACCTACTGACAAAGCTATTTTGAGCGAAAAGGATACTAAGCATGAGATGCTTAAGGATTTTGATTCGCCATTTGATATAAATATTCCGTTATACTGATGAATATACTTGTTACTGGAGCCAACGGTCAGCTTGGCAATGAGATGCGTATCATTGCAAAAACGAGCAGTGATAAGTATGTTTTCACGGACGTGGTGGCGGTAGAGGGGAATCCAACTACTATCTTGGATATTACAGACCTGAATGCTGTTAAGGCTATTGTCAAGGATAAGAAGATAGATGTCATAGTCAATTGTGCTGCTTATACTAATGTGGATAAAGCGGAGAGTGACGAGGCATTCTGTCGTATATTGAATGCTCAAGCACCAATGAACCTTGCTGAGGCTATTAAGGAGGTCGACGGATTGCTGATACATGTCTCTACCGATTATGTATTCGGCGGCGATCTATACAATACACCTTGCAAGGAGGATCAGAAGGGTACGCCAACGGGGGTATATGGACACACAAAGTTGGAAGGTGAGCAGAATATTCAGTCTGTAGGTTGCAATTATGCGATATTGCGTACAGCGTGGTTATATTCAGAATTTGGCAAGAATTTTGTAAAGACAATGCTTAATCTGACGGCGACCAAGCCACAGTTGAATGTTGTTTTTGATCAGGTGGGAACTCCGACATACGCACTTGATTTAGCTAAAGCAATAAATGCTATTGTAGCTGAATATAAACAAGGAGAGTGGGATAAGACCGGTATATACCATTTCTCTAACGAGGGCGTTTGTTCATGGTTTGACTTTACTAAGATGATATCTGCTTATGCAGGAAACACATCTTGTAATGTATTGCCATGTCACTCCGATGAATTTCCTAGTCCTGTTAAGAGACCAGCATTCTCGGTGTTGGACAAGACAAAAATTAAGAGTACGTTTAACATTACGATACCGTACTGGACAGATTCACTCAAGCAGTGTATGGCCAATATGGGAGCAATTAAGAAATAAGGTATCTATGAAGCGCAATATAGTAATAACAGGTGGAGCTGGATTTATAGGAAGTCACGTAGTGCGACTTTTTGTAAACAAGTATCCAGAGTATAATATCATCAACCTGGATAAGTTGACATATGCAGGCAACCTTGCAAACCTGAAAGATGTAGAAGGGAAGTCGAACTACAAGTTTGTCAAGATGGACATCTGCGATTTCGATGCATTTTACAAATTGATGCAAGACGAGAAGGTGGATGGAATTATACACTTGGCTGCAGAATCGCACGTTGACCGTTCGATAAAAGACCCATTTACATTCGCCAAGACAAATGTTATGGGAACACTTTCACTCCTTCAGGCAGCAAAGCTATATTGGGAATCGCTCCCTGAGAAATATGAAGGTAAGCGTTTCTACCACATTTCGACAGATGAGGTATATGGTGCTCTTGAGATGACCAATCCAGAAGGTGTTGAGCCACCGTTTACTACTAAGGCTTCTTCTGGTAAGCATCATGAGGCATATGGTAAGGATTTCTTCTTGGAGACTACCAAGTACAATCCACACTCACCATATTCGGCATCGAAGGCCTCATCCGATCATTTTGTGAGAGCATTCCATGATACATACGGTATGCCTACCATAGTGACCAACTGTTCCAACAACTACGGTCCATATCAGTTCCCAGAGAAATTGATTCCACTATTTATCAACAATATTCGCCATCGTAAGCCATTGCCAGTATATGGGAAGGGAGAAAATGTACGCGACTGGTTGTTCGTTGAAGACCATGCCAGGGCTATTGATGTAATTTTCCATAATGGTAAGATTGCTGAGACCTATAATATAGGTGGCTTCAATGAGTGGAAGAATATTGATATCATTAAGGTTGTAATCAATACAGTAGATCGTCTTCTTGGCAGGAAAGAAGGAGAAGATATGGATCTTATCACATACGTTACAGACCGACTTGGGCATGATGCACGTTATGCCATTGACTCGCGAAAGTTACAAGCAGAGCTCGGTTGGGAGCCATCGCTTCAGTTTGAGGAAGGCATAGAGAAGACCGTTAAGTGGTACCTTGAGAATCAGGAGTGGATGGACAACATTACTTCTGGAGAGTATGAGAAGTATTATGAGTTGATGTACTCAAACAGATAAGATAATTATGAAGATAGCAGTAGCAGGTACAGGCTATGTAGGTTTGTCGTTGGCGACACTACTTGCTCAGAAGAATGAAGTAGTAGCGGTTGACATTGTTCCTGAGCGAGTGGATTTGGTAAATAAGCGTATTTCGCCTATTCAGGATAACGAGATAGAGGAGTACTTTGCCAATCATAAACTAAACCTTACGGCTACACTTGATGCTAAGTCGGCGTATGGCGATGCAGAATTTGTATTGATAGCAGCTCCTACGAACTATGATGCTCACAAGAACTTTTTTGATACATCAGCTGTTGAGGCAGTAATATCGCTTGTAAAAGAATACAATCCGAATGCTATTATGGTCATCAAGTCGACCATACCAGTAGGCTACACAGAGTCGGTTCGAGAGAAAATGGGTACGGAGAATATTATTTTCGCACCAGAATTCTTGAGAGAGAGTAAGGCTCTGTATGACAATTTGTATCCAAGTAGAATTATTGTCGGCTATGAGCAAGGCAATGCGAAGCTTGAGGCTGCAGCTCATAAGTATGCTGAGTTGGTTTATGAAGGTGCTATAAAGAAAGATGTACCTATATTATTTATGGGGTCTACAGAGGCAGAGGCTGTCAAGCTATTTGCAAATACATATCTTGCACTTCGAGTAAGCTACTTCAATGAGCTTGATACTTACGCCGAGGTAAAGGGGTTGAATACCCAGCAGATTATTGAAGGTGTAGGCCTCGATCCTCGAATTGGTACCCATTACAATAACCCATCGTTTGGTTATGGTGGTTATTGCTTGCCAAAGGATACTAAGCAGTTGCTCGCAAATTACAATGAGGTACCACAGAATATGATGTCGGCAATCGTAGAGAGCAACAGAACGAGAAAGGATTTCATAGCTGATCAAGTATTGAAGATGGCTGGTTACTATGACTATTATAATAGGGGAGACTATTCTAAGGAGGCAGAGAAAGAGTGTGTGATAGGCGTGTTTAGGCTGACTATGAAGTCAAATTCCGATAATTTCAGACAGTCCTCTATTCAGGGTATTATGAAGAGAATCAAGGCTAAGGGTGCCTCGGTGGTGATTTATGAGCCTACTCTTGAGGATGGAACTACATTCTTTGGGTCTAAGGTGATTAATGATTTGGGGGAATTTAAGAAGGTTAGTCAGGCTATTATTGCGAATAGGTATGATGGGTGTTTGGATGATGTGAAGGAGAAGGTGTATACTAGGGATATTTTTAAGAGAGATTAGATTTTTGGTTTTCTGTATTATAGTTATTGCGAAACAAATGAAAAGGGTTGTTTTCGCTTATATATCAGTATGTTGTCACCAATGAGGAGAATTTTTAGTTAGGATTGTGTTATGTCAAATAGTGATTCAAATAATACAAGAATTGCAAAGAATGTGATAATCCTATACTTGAGAATGTTCTTTCTAATGTTCATAAGTCTATACACAGCTCGTGTTATAATTGATTCATTAGGAGAGGTTGATTATGGAGTTTATAGTGTCGTTGGAGGTGTCGTTACTTTGTTTTCAATGATTAGTGCATCCTTATCGTCAGCAATTAGTCGTTTCTTGACTTATGAATTAGGTAAAGGAAGTACGAGTGACCTGAACAAAATCTTTTCTTCTTCTATTTCTATTCAGATAGCAATAAGTGTTTTTGTAGTTTTGTTGGCGGAAACATTTGGTTTGTGGTTTGTTAATAACAAGTTGATTATCCCAGATGATAGGTTGTTTGCTGCAAACGTTTGTTATCAGTTTTCTATTGCCACATTTGTTGTTAATCTTATTAGTGTGCCATATAATGCTGTGATAATTGCCTACGAAAAAATGTCAGCATTTGCATATATCAGTATCTTGGAAGGCATCGGAGGTCTCGCAATAGCGTTATTTATTCAATACAGTCTATTTGATAGATTGGTACTTTATGGTGTCATGTTGTGCCTGTTTGCATTATTGATACGATTTATTTATTATGTTTATTGTAAGCGTAATTTCGAAGAATGTACATATACTCCTGGTTTTGATATAGAATTGATGAAGAAAATGTTTGGCTTTGCAGGTTGGAATACGATAGGAACGTGTAGTGCTATTTTGCGTGACCAAGGGAATAGTGTAATAATTAACATTTTTTTTGGGCCAACATTAAACACTGCATTGGCAATAGCTCAAAAAGTAAATGTATCTATGTCCAAATTTGTCCAAAATTTTCTTATTGCACTCAATCCTCAAATTACCAAATTATGTGCTTCCAGAGAATTTGATAGGATGTTCCAGTTAGTATTCCAGGGGGCAAGATTGTCATATTACATACTTTTGTTATGTTCTATGCCTATCGTGTTAAATGCTGAATTTATCATAAAGTTTTGGTTGAATGAAGTCCCTGATTATACTGTAATTTTCGTACAACTCATACTAATTCTATCTATGTCAGATTCATTGTCGCATACATTAGTTACATCTATCTTAGCACATGGAGATATTAGAAATTATATGTTAGTTGTTGGTGGATTGCAAATGTTGAATCTTCCGTTTAACATAGTTTTACTTTATCTAGGAGCTAGTCCTATAGTCTTGTATATAGTTGCGATAACACTTAGTCAAATATGTTTGATTGCAAGGTTGGTAATGTTGCGGTCAATGATGGGATTAGATGTGGTTAAATTCGCTAAGTCGGTATATTTTAATGTTTTAAGTGTAACTTTGTTGTCTTTAATACTTCCTATAACTATGAAATTTGTTTGCCCGTCAGGGTTGAGTTCTTTTGTATATGTCAGTTTTGTTTCTGTTATTTCAGTTTTGTTTGTTGAGTTCTTTATAGGATGTAGAAAGCAGGAAAGAGATTTTATTATATTTAAGTTACACTCTCTCGTAAAAAGATGATAGTTATCTCAAAGAAGGAATCGTGTACAGGATGTACAGCATGTTATAGTGTATGTCCTAAGCATGCTATCACGATGGTTGCAGATAGTGAGGGATTCAAATATCCCTTTGTTGATGCAACTCTTTGTATTGATTGTGGCGTTTGTGACAACACATGCCCCATAAAGCGAAGAGATAAAAGAGAAGAAAGTAAAGTAACACCCGTTGCGTATGCCGCACATTATAGTAGTAATGAAAGGGTGTGGTATGAGTCAGCAAGTGGAGGTGCATTTACTGCAATTACAGATTATATCTATAAACGTAGAGGAATTGTATATGGAGCTGCATTTAATGACGCAATGGAAGTTGTTCATGACTCTGCTGATAATCCATCTGATGCTGTGCGATTTCGAGATTCAAAGTATGTTCAAAGTGATTTGAGGGATACTTTTTTAAGAGTAAAAAACGATTTGACGAAAAGTAAGTTAGTCCTTTTTTCAGGGACACCTTGCCAGGTAGCTGGATTAAAAGGTTTTTTAAAAAAAGATTTTGAGAATTTGTTAACTGTAGATTTGATCTGCCATTCAGTGCCGTCCCCAAGCGTATTCCAAGATTATATAAATTATATACAAAAAAAGTATGGGAAAAGGATTGTTCGTATTTGTTTTAAGGATAAAACTCTAGGATGGGATAAGTTTCAAACACCTCGTATATATTTTGATGATGGGACAGATATTTTCAATGTTGATGATTCGAAGTTATGGGCATTGTTGTTCTATTCTTATTTGGTAGTTCGTCCAAGTTGTCATGCTTGTCGTTTTTCAAATCTAGTGAGGGAAGGGGATATAACGATTGGTGATTTTTGGGGAGTTGAGAAGCTATGTCCAGAATATAACGTTCCTAATGGAGCGTCGTTAATGCTTCTTAATTCAGATAAAGGGAAAAAATCATTTGATGATATTTCAAGTAATTTGAGGTTCTCATTGGCAAATGCAAAAGAAGCGCTGCCGAATACGCTTCTATACACAACAACTCCTAATCCCCAAAGACAGAAATTTTGGGAAGAATATAACAGAAGTAACTTTATTTCTGTTGTTAATAAGTATTTAGAAATTGGACCATATTATGAGAGAAAACGTCTTATAAGAAAATTGTTTAATGTTCCTTTTCGCCTTGTGAAATATATAATTAAGTAATTAGATGAAAGTTGCGATATTGACATATGCCCGTACTAATAATTATGGAGCAACATTGCAATGTTATGCTTTAAACAAGTATATCAGGTGTTTAGGATATGATACATTGATTCTAAACGTTCCATTGCAAGATGCGTCTAGACGAAAACATGATAAGTCATATGTTCAGAGATTCTTTGGATTTGTGCAGAGAATACTTAAAAGAATATTCAGATGCATTGCGCCTACTACACGTGGAACAACATTTAATGATTTTGAGATTAGATATCAATTGTCACCTGAACAAAGTCGTAAAGAACGAGAGTTTTCGGATCTGAATATGAAACTTTTCGATGAGTTCCGAGCGAAATATTTATTCAATCTTTCAAGGGAATATTTTACACTGGACGAATTGAGTGAAGATTACCCAGATGCGGATGTTTTTGTTGTAGGTAGTGACCAAGTTTGGAATGTGAATATATGTCAAAATCAATACCCAATATTCTTTCTTGAGTTTGTAAAGCCCAATCATAAACGAATAGCCTATGCTGCGTGTATGGGTGGTGATTCAAATTATATTTTTACTGAGAAAACAAAGGAGCATGTGAAGACTTTGTTAGGAAGATTTGACCACATTGCAGTACGCAATGAAATGGGTGTGAAAATTTGCCAAAATAATTTTGGGATTACCCCTAAGCAGGTTATGGATCCTACGTTCTTGATAGATAACTATGACGAATTATTAGCTGAAACTAAGCAAGATGCTACAGGGTGTTTGTTCGTCGATAAGTTTGTCATTAATGACATTTGGATGGAAATAGTACGTGATATAGCGTTGAGAAAAAGGCTTAATATTCGTATGGATAGATGTCTTATAGAGATTGAAGGAGTCCCTTTCAATCCTATATGTAAGGTACAAGATTGGTTGGGAATATTGAAAACAGCTGATATGATATTTACAGATTCATTTCATTGTTGTGTTTTCTGCATCTTATTTAAGAAACAATTTGTTGTGTCTCCATCATACAAAGGAGGAGAAGGTCGAATGGTAGATTTATTACGAAAATTAGGGTTGGAAGACCGTTTTTACCGTACTCCACAAGAATTAATAGCCAATTTTGATGTTTGGAATATGCCAATTGATTACGATAGTGTTTTTGAAAAAATAGAGGAGCTGCGAGTTGTTTCTCAAGATTTCTTAAAGAATGCTTTGATATGAATTCCCTAGATGAAGCTGTAGCTAAAAATAAGATTATTCAAGATAATTATTTTTGTTATATGCGCTCTCATAAGAGAGGGCCAAGGTGGATAGTTAAGTATACAATTAGTATTGTTGTTGATTGTATATTAAAGTTGTTTTTTTTATTTTGTGGCAAACCAACGCAGAAACATAATTACGAGATTAGCATTTGCACCATATTTAAAAATGAGGCACCATTTATAAAGGAATGGATTGAATATCATTTATTGTTGGGCGTAGATCATTTCTATTTATACAACAATAATTCAGAGGATGATTATTTGGGTGTTATCGAGCAATATATAGAGAAGGGATGTGTAACATTAATTGATTGGCCAGATAATCCTGGACAAATATCTGCATATAAGCACTTTTATAATAATTATAGGAATGATACTCATTGGGTCTCTTTTTTGGATTGTGATGAATTTATATGTCCTTTGATTGCTACATCAATTAAGGTATGGATAAAAAAATTTGAAAAATTTCCAGTAATAATGATGTATTGGAAGATGTTCGGTACATCAGGAAGAATCATGCATGATTATACGAAGTCCGTTATCGAGCAATATTTTGTTTCTTGGCCAAAATTATATAATGTAGGAAAGTTGTTTTACAACACGCAGTATGATGTAGCAGATTTTCACTTAGGTATGATGCATACCTTGAGCGTTAAATATTTAGGAATTACAATTCCTCCAATTAATATATTTGGAAAGTTTGTGATGTATGGTATCCATCGCGCTGGGAAAGGAAAATATGACTTGCAAGTAAATCATTATTGGAGTAAATCATACCAGTCCTATGAGGCTAAGCATAAGCGAGGTGATGCAGCTTTTGGAAATTCTCCAAGGACGTATGATTATTTCTTGGCTCATGAGAATAGAAATACTTCATTTGATTTTTCCATAATGAGATTCATTATTCAGTTAAAGCATAGACTTAATTTCCTTTTGTAAATTTGATTGCATAGTTTGGTACATGTGAGTGGTAGTATGGAATCTATTTTTACAAAGCAAAAATCAATAGAAGCTAAGGGGATGTGTATCATTGTTATGATGATACATCATTTATTCGCCTTTCCTGACAGGTTAGATTATTTGTTTGATAATCGATACCTTGTTCGTTTAGGGCAAGAATGCGGAATAGTTGTAGGGTTGTATGTCTTCATTAGTGGTTACGGATTAGCTCTAACTCATTTGTCGGTTAAGACGTTATTAAGAAAGATATGGTCACTTTGGAAGAATTATAGTTATATCTTTTTTATCTTTGTTCCAATAGGATTTTTATTGGGTGTTTACAAATTTGATTTTATAGAATTTTTAAGTAATTTATTTTTTGTCAAAAGTTCCTATAATCATGAGTGGTGGTTTTTAGGGTTGTATGTTAAGTTGATTTTATTGTCTTATTTATTGAAACAAGTGAAGAATAATGTGGTATTATGTATATTATCTACTATTTTAATGATAATGCCAGTATTGTTTAGAGTATCAGACTTTGAAATACTTCCTTTGGACTTAAGTATATATCTGCCAGTGTTTATGCTTAGTTTTTCCGTTTCGAGATTGTCTTTGTTTGAAAGAGTGGGGGCATTGTGTTGTTATTGCATTCATGGCAATTTTCTGCGTGTTTTGTGTTGTTTGCTGATAGCATTTTATATAGGTCATTGTTTTATTGGGTTTAAATTTCTTCAATATTTTTTTTGGTTCCTTGCTTTTTCTTTGATAAAATTTCCTGACAGATTTTCTTCGTTGTTACGTTTCTTAGCAAGGCACTCAATAAATATGTGGTTAATACACACATTTTATTGTTATTATTTTTTTAAATGCTTTTTTGTCGCTGTGTCCAATCCGATGATTGCATTTATATTATTGTTAGCTATCTCATTAGTTACTTCAATATTAATAGAGCGTATAAAAAACCTCATATCATGTCTCAAAACATACTTTTTATAGGAGGAGCAGGATTTATAGGTTCTAACCTCATACAAGAGTTGTTAAAGTCTCAATTTAATATTTGGGATATACATGTAGTTGAAACACCTTTAGCTAATCTAAGTCGTCTTGAAGGTCTTAAAATTCACATCCATAAAGGCTTCCTTTCTGATTTTAATTTTCTAGAGAGTATCATAAAATCCAGAAGAATAACAACGGTTGTTCATTTGGTTTCTACAATGGTTCCTGGTTGTTCATATGAAGAATTTAAATTGGAATTTGAAAATGTAGTATTTCCTACAATTCGGTTGATGCAGTTGTGTAGTCAACTAAATATAAAGTTTGTTTATTTTTCTTCAGGAGGTACGGTTTATGGAGAGCGAAAGACAACAGTTCCGTTTGTAGAATCGGACCCTAAAGAGCCTATTTCATATTATGGGTTATCAAAAACAACAATAGAAGAAAGCATTCTGTTTGAATCAAGAACATCTGGTTTGCAATATCTTATTTTGCGCCCGTCTAATCCTTATGGAAAAGGTCAGTATTTATATGGTCGTCAAGGGTTGATAGCGGTTTCTCTTGGCCGCATTTTTTCAGGTCAACCAATTACAGTTTGGGGAGATGGGTCCTCAATTAGAGACTACATCTATATAGATGACTTAAGAGTAATTTTCTGTAGATTATTAGATAGTGGTATTACCAACGAAACTCTCAACATTGGTTCTGGGCAAGGGAGTTCTGTTAATGACATTATAAAAATTCTGCAGGAAACTGCAGAGGAGAATGTAACGGTTGATTACGTTTCAAGTAGAAGCTCTGATGTTTCTAATATGATTTTGGATATTTCAAGGCTGCGAAATGTCATTCATGATTTGCATATTACTAGTATCAGGGAAGGAATTATGAGTTTTTATCAGATAGAAAAGAATAGAATTTAATAGATGGTAATGAAAAAACTTATAACACTATGTATTCCTACAAATGGAAGGGTTGATTTCGTGTTACCTGTTTTAGATAGTATATACAATCAAGGAATAGATGATTGTTTATTTGAAGTCGTTATTTCGGATAATGGTGATAAATCGGTTTTGCATGAAGCTATAGGAAAATATCTTAATCACGATAATATATTCTATTATAAATCTAAATTAAAAGGCTTTGTAAATCAAGTAGACGCATTAAAGCATTCTAATGGATTGTATATAAAAATGCTTAACCACAGATCAGTATTACTGCCTGGAATCTTGCGGGAGTTTATTGGTCTAGTAGAGAAATATAAGGATACACAACCGTATATTTTTTTTTCAGATGGATTGTTAAAGGGAGAAAAAATTATAGAGTGTACAGACTTTAATAGTTTTGTATATTTGTTGTCATATTATAGCAGTTGGAGTGGAGGTGTTGGATTATGGAATAAAGATAAGTCAAAGTTAGATGAGATCAATTATAATCAAATGTTTCCACATACTTCAATTGTTTTTGAGACTAAATGTGATTCTCAGTATGTGATATTTAATAAAAAGTTTATGGACGAAATAGAAGAACCTAATAAAGGAGGATATAATTTGTTCCATGCTTTTTCCGTTATATACTTGGATATTCTCAAGGAATTAGAGAATGAAAGAAGGATTTCTAGTGTGACATTTCAAAAAATAAAGAGAGATTTGAGATGTTTTTTATCTGATTGGTACTATAATATTAAGATAGCTCATAATCAATATACTTTTGATGTCGGCGGATTTAGGGAGCATATATCGGTTTATTATAGTTACGCAGACTACATGTTTATTGTGTTAAGGGCAATTTTAAAAGCTGTCAGAGTAAAAATCAGAAAATAAATTTTGTTTAGCACTTAAAGTGTACTACCTATATATAAATAGGTCATATATGTTGTTCGGCTATGTTTTGGCGTGTAATTGTATTGATTATAGATTTATTGCAAAAGCAATCAAGACGTGTTTATTGCAAGTTAGCAGTAGAATATTATAAGAATAAGGGATTAACGTGTGCTAATACTTCACTAGGTTATAATGTTAAAATTCATAATCCTCACTTGATTAGAATAGGTATCGAATCCTCAATTGGTGATAATTGTATGCTGAGTTGTTGGGAAGAATATAATGGTCAAAAATATTCACCTTGTATTGTAGTAGGAAAAAATTCTTGTATCGGTGATTATTCTCATCTGACATCAATATATGGTATAACCATCGGAGATAACTTGCTAATGGGTCGATTTGTTCTTATTAGTGATAATAATCATGGAAGTGGTATTGTAGAAGAAAGTACAACACCTCCAATATTACGTCCTTTGGTGAGTAAAGGTGGGATTGTAATAGGCAATAATGTGTGGATAGGTGATAAATCAACTATTCTTTCAGGAGTCACTATTGGAGATGGTTCTATTATAGCGGCTAATAGTGTTGTTACTAAGAATGTGCCTCCTAATAGTATTGCAGCGGGAATTCCTGCTAAAGTAATTAAAAGAATAAGCATTACCTAGGTGATTTTGTAGATATATTCTATTTTTCGATAGTAGGCGAATATTGTAGACGGTTGCATTAACCGTCAAGTTGTTATTCATGTTTATCGCAGTCTTTTTTATGAAATTTTCTGTAGCAATTTCTGTATATAAATCTCTTTATTTGAGAGAATGTATAGATAGCATATTACATCAGACGTATGTAGATTTCGAGCTAATCATTTTAAATGATGCTAGTCCATATCCTATTAGAGAAATAGTAGATTCTTTTCATGATGATAGAATAAGGTACTATGAAAACGAAACAAATGTTGGTGCCATAAATCTTGTGGAGAATTGGAATTCACTTTTGTCATTGGTAAATGGAGAATTTATGATTTGTATGGGAGATGATGATAAACTATTACCAAATTGTTTAAAAGATTACAACAATCTTTTATTACAGTATCCATCTCTAGATGTGTATCATGGCTTAACAGAAATAATAAATGAGAATTCGGAAATAGTAAATATACAGGAACCTAGACCAATTTTTGAGAGTGTATATTCATTGATATTAGGTAGATGGACGTATCGTAGGAACCAGTATGTAGGTGATTTTTTGTATAGAGTAGAAACCTTGAAACGTAATGGAGGTTTTGTATATTTCCCATTAGCTTGGGGCTCTGATGATGTGACTGCGTATATAGCAGCGTCTAAAAATGGTATAGCTAATACTCAAGTGCCTGTTTTCCAATATAGGCAAAGTCCTATAACTATAACGAGTACAGGATCATCTTGGTACAAAATAGAAGCTATTGAAAAGGAAAAGCAGTGGGCTAAAAGCTTTATCGCTTGTGAACCGGCTAGTATTTATGATAGGATATTATTGTGTCATATAAAAGAAGAATTTGAAAGATATTTTAGAGGGAAAAAGCAATATGTTATTCATAGTGATGTGAAATCCAATGGCGTTTCTCGTTGGTTGTATTGGTTGATGCATAAAGGAAAAGCGAGTATAAGTTTAAAGGAATTGCTATGGTTTTACTTTAAGTATGTTTGTTAATGTGTGATAAGCCAAACGATAAAAGCAACAAAATAGCAATAGTTACTTGTGGCTTTGAAGGGTCAACGTTGTCGCTGGCGTTGGCTTTTTTGCGTATAGGATATAAGGTTGATTTATATCATGTCGACTATTGTTCGGATAGACGTTTGTCTAAGGAGACTTTAGAATTGTCTTTCCGCGGGCGAGTTTTTTCAGTGAGTGAGCTACAATCGAATGGTGTAGTAGGCATAAAAAGATTTGACGCATACGCAAGTAAAGGACGTTTCTCATTCTATCAAGTTGAAACTTTAGGGTATTCAAATAAAACGGTAAAGTTTTTTATTACCTTTTTGACCAACTTGTTTATTCGAAGATTGTCGCAGCGATTGCTATCTAATAATTATTTGTTTGTTAATGTAATAGGTCAGACAGAATGGGCATCTGCTTTTTCGTGTGTTCTTAAAAATAAAGGATGTAATGTTTTTCATTCATTACATGAAATCTGTAACAACCATTTAGCTGAGGAGACATCATTGGCGAAACCCATAGAAAAACTTGTTCAGTATCAAGTTCCTATTAATGTGTTTTCAAGGAAATCCTTTGATGACCTTTTGAGACTATCATCGATTTCGTCATCAAAAGTATCTATGATACCCTTTCATCTGTTTGATGGGTATAAGGAATTCAAGGGTAAGATTATACAAGAACTCAAGGGACAGCGTGACTTTGTGTTGTTTTTTGGATATATCCAGCCGTACAAAGGGCTTGATGTACTATACAAGAGTGTAGAGCTGTTGCAAAATAGTGATATCAAGATTGTTGTGGCAGGAGGAGGCAGTGATGTCGTTTTGGAGTCAATGAAGACTGATGATCGGTATATTGTGATTAATCGATGGATAACTAATTCTGAATTAGTTGAATTGATAGAATCATGTAGGTTCGTTGTATGTCCATATAAGTCTTCGTCACAAACGGGAATTACGCAAACAGTATTTAATTTTGACAAGCCTATTGTAGCTTCATTGGTTCCTGCTTTTGAGACAACGATAGATAACGATAAGACAGGTATTTTAGTTCAGGTCGGGGCTTCTGACCAATTAGCGAGTGCGATAGATGTTTTGTATAGAGATGAAGAAATGTATGTGCGGATGTGTGCTAATGTGAGAGATATCCGTTTGTCATCAGACAAAAAATGGGAAAAGATTGCAAGCATGTATGTAGAACATTATTTGTAGTTTTTTTATCTGTAACAATGCTATTTTCTCTTGTATTTATATTGGGAATATGTGCGTTTTGTATGAAGAAATCCCCAGTAACAATATTGGGGTTATTCCTAGTAATTTTACCATATCATAATTTTATATCATCGTTTCTAGAACTATTTGCCGGAGGTAAAGGCCTTTTCCCTATTTGGAGAGAGATATGTATTGTAGCCTTGTTTGTTAAAACAAAAGCTTATAATAGATTGCATCGTAATGTGTTGCCAGTTTTGTTTATTATATATGTAATTTTAATTTGCACACTATATTGGGGAAAATATCAACAAAACCTTTCTTCAACACGATTATATATATCCTATGCTGTATTGTTAATGTCTGTTCCAGGAATTAAATTTGATTTTTCGCGAATTTATTATATTACAAAAGTTTTTTTGTTGTCTTCCTTTGTAGTATGCGTGGGAGGTTTTATTCAGTATTTCCTCGTAAGAAAGGAATTGCATGTATTAATGGGTGATTATGTGTTAAGACCATGGGGAAAGATAGAGTTGGATGCTCCCAATTGGACAATAATGGGGTATGAGAGGATGGCAGGATTCGTAGGAGTGCCGAATATTTTTGGGTTGATTACATCGGTTTCCTCATTCGTTTGTGTAGCATTGTTGACGGAGAAAAGGGAATACCTCCGTCGTGTTTCGAATGCAGATCAGAATTGGTTGAAAGTTATATTAGTACTATCAATTTTTTGTATGATTCTATCATTCTCAAGAACAGGTTGGGTTATATTTGTAGGGGCATTTGGGGCTCTTCTGATAAAGAGAGGTAAGATTTTTGATTGTATTAAGTGGGCGGGATATTCAATTGTTGTGTCAATGGTGTTTGTCGCAATTGCTTTTTTTGTGATGCCTGAATCATTTGATATAATCTATGATTCTTTGTCGGGAAATGAGAGTAGTGTTTCAAGAAGAAGAGGAATGTTGGAGCATTCTTTAGCAATAATGTCTTCAATGTCGGGGAATGGAATAGGAGGAACTGACATAAAATCCGGGGATTATTTTGCGGAATCTGCAGTATTGAATGTTGTGTATGAGATAGGAGTTTTAGGACTATTGTTTTGGGGAATAATGTTATTTATGAATTATTTTCTATGTCCACATAGATGCCTATGGATATTCTCAGTGGTAATTCCTATATCAATTGTCGCGGCATTTCCTCAATCTAATATTGTGCAATCTCCATACGTATATTATATGCATATATGTGCAGGTTTGGCGATAAATAAATCAATATATAAAAAGTATGCTTCCCACAGTATCGATTGTAATAGCGACGTATAATTCGGAAACTGTAATTGAATCTGCATTAAATAGTGTTCTAAATCAAACATTTCAAGATTGGGAATGCTTGGTTGTAGATGGAATGTCTAGGGATAAAACTGTAGACATTGTAGAGTCTTTTTGTAGTAGAGATTCTAGATTTAGGTATATTTCAGAGAAGGATAGAGGTATATATGATGCTTTCAACAAAGGGTGGAAACGAGCAAAAGGAGAATGGATTCTGTACTTAGGATCTGACGATAGACTGACCGAGGATGGGTTAGATAAATTGTTGGACATAATTGATCCTAAATACGACATAGTGAGTGGTAATGCATATATTGTATTTGAAGATGGAACGACTAAAGTGTCGTATTCAAAGGGATATAATGGTTGCCACCAAGCCAAATTAATGAAAAAGGAACTTTTTGAAAAGTTTGGCGGCTTTGATGAAAGTTATAGAATTCTAGCAGATAGAGAATTGTTTATGAGATTGGCGAATGCGGATGTGAAAATTGCCAACTATGATGTGATTGTCTCCTGTTTTTCGTTAGGAGGAATATCTCAGAGTTTTAAAGGTATTTTTTACAAAGCCAGTGAGCGTTATCGAATATTGAAACAAGATAAAAAAGTGCAATGTGCGTGGTTTGAGAATATTAATTGTATTTGTCATGATATTTATTCTTTTGTAAAGAGAAGCATGTAATGTTACTAATGTTTTGAAATTTGCTACTTAATCTCTTAAAACAAGTTATGTGTTCATATAGTAATAATTATAGGCGTATTTGTAAATTGATGAGATTGCCCAAATGGAATGATAATGTATTTTGTGTAAAAGCATGTTGCATTTATTCTTGAAGCCATTTTAATTAGCAAAACGAAAACATATTGATGATGATAGAGTCGTTGTTGTTCGCTTAAAATAATGGTATGCTGATCAATTATTATTACTAATTTAAAGTGGATGCTAATGATCTTGTAAATGTCTATTGGTTATTTATATGATTGGCATAACAGCGCTTTAACTAAAGTTGTTAATGCTAGAGAAATGGTTGTGAATGAGTGTAACATCAACAACACAGTCGATAAATATCTTGAGTATTATTTGAGGTAATATGCCATGCCTTTAGTGTAGATAATATTTTTTTATATACCAATATGAATATAGCTTTAATTATAGCTGGGGGTTCTGGGAATCGAATGGGACAAGATATCCCCAAACAGTTTATGCATGTAGACAATTGTCCTATTATTATTCACACATTAAACTGTTTCCAACAGCATCCTGATGTTGATAGTATAGCAGTTGTTTGTTTGAAAGGATGGGAAACTGTATTACAGTCATATGCTAATCAATTCAATATTACAAAGTTAAAGTGGATATTTCCTGGAGGGTCTTGTGGACAAGAATCCATAAGGAATGGTGTATATGGCTTGAGAGATAATGGGGTTGATATGGAAGACTTAGTAATGGTTCATGATGCTGTGCGACCTTTGTTGTCCCAAGAGACAATTTCGTCGAACATAGCGGTTTGTAAGTCTTATGGGTATGCTATAACAGGAATACAATGCCGAGAAGCAATTCTTGAGAGTGAAGACGGCTTTTCTAGTACAACAAGTATTCCTCGAGATAAATTGATTAGAACTCAGACTCCACAAACATTTAGACTGAAGAATTTATTGAGAGCACATGAAGAAGCTATTGAAAAAGGTATTTTGAATTCAGTTTCCTCATGTACTTTAATGTGCGAGCTTGGGGGGAGAGAAATGCATATTGTTCCCGGATCAGAGAAAAATATAAAAATAACCACTGCGGAAGATTTGGAAATACTCAAGGCTCTGATGCACACGTCAAAAGATTCATGGTTAAAGTAGAGTGTGATGATAGAATTCGATAGGGATAATTTACAATATAAGGAAGATCTTCATAATGCAATTTGTCAAATTGACAAAGAAACCTTTAGAGACAAGATATTCCTAGTAACAGGTGCTACTGGAATGATAGGTACATTTTTAATTGATGTACTAATGTTATTAAACTCAATGGGATATAATATTAGAGTTTATGCACTTGGTAGAAGTAAGCAACGCGCTGAATCTCGTTTAGGATTATACATGAATAATGACTTGTTTTCATTTATTGAGCAAGATATTCGAAAAGAGCTCCCATTGATAACCGTTGATTATATTGTGAGTGGAGCTAGTAATGCACATCCCAAAGCATATCAAGCCGATTTAGTTGGAACGATGATGACTAATGTAGTTGGAACATATAATGTTTTAGAATTGGCGAGATTATGTCATGCTAAAGTTTTATTGCTTTCAACAGTTGAAATCTATGGGGAGAATAGAGGGGATACTGTGGCTTTCAATGAGGAGTATACTGGTGACATACCCTTGACAAATCCTAGGCAATGTTATCCAGAATCCAAAAGAGCTGCTGAAGTTCTTGTTCAGTCATATTATTCACAGTATGGAGTAGAATCATATATTGTTCGACTTTCTAGATCGTTTGGACCAACAATGATAGAATCAGACTCAAAAGCATCTGCACAATTTTTGAGAAATGCAAAATTTGGTCAAGACATAGTCTTAAAAAGTAATGGAGAACAATTGTTTTCATATACATATACAGCAGATGTAATATCAGCAATGTTGTTCGTATTACAAAAAGGAATTGTTTGCGTTCCGTACAATGTAACTGGTAAACAATGTGATGTTAGGTTGAGAGAATTTGCAAAAATAGTTGCCCAAAAGGCAAAAACACAAGTGGCTTTTGATTTGCCTGCAGATGATGAAAAAAAAGGTTTTTCCCTTGTTCAGAGAGCTGTTATGGATTCTTCAAATATTGAGAAGATAGGTTGGAAGCCAATGTATTCTATGGAATGTGCAATAGAAAGAACTTTAGCGATAATGAAATAACGAAATAGCAGATGAAGAAGATTGACATTGAACAAATGAAATGCGTTCAGATGGATATTTTGAGCTTCGTTCATGATTTCTGCGTGAAAAATAATATCAAATATTCATTGTGTGGAGGTAGTGCTATAGGAGCCATTAGACATAAAGGATTTATACCATGGGATGACGATATCGATATTTTTATGCTAAGGGAAGATTATGATAAATTAGTTTCTACATTTGAAGATGAGCGAGGTGTCTATTTGGTTCATTCGTTGAAGGATAATTTATATAGTTTGCCATTCGCAAAAATTGAAGATACCCGTACCATCATTGTGGAAAAATCCAATATGAAAGATTCATTAGGGATTAATATAGATGTGTTCCCAGTTGACAATTTGTTAGATGGGAAAGACGAGAGCCTCAGATTACTTCGTAACATAGGCAAGATACGTAGAATAACTCGAGTTAAGCTATTAAAGCCGACACCTAAAAATTCATTAATAAAGAAAATCGGTATATTGTTTTTTTCTATAGCTCTTGCTCCTGTTTCACTTCGAAGGCTTTCTATTAAACTAGATGATGTTGCAAGGGCTTCTGGCAAAAAGGATAGTGTATATGTATCTACATTGGTTTGGGGGTATGGTGAGAAAGAAATGGTTGAAAGACGTTTGTTTTGTGATTATCTATTAGTCCCTTTTGAGGATAGACAGTATTTTATAATGGCTGGGTATGATTTATATTTAAGACAAGTGTATGGCGACTATATGCAATTGCCACCAGAAGATAAACGCCAATCACCTCATTCTATTCAAGGTATTTATTGGAAAGATGGATTTGAAGAATGAAGATTGTTCTAGTAAATAAGTTCTATTACAGACGTGGTGGAGATTGCATCTTCACAATGAACTTGGAACACTTACTTAAGTCTAATGGGCATGAGGTGGCTATATTTGCGATGGACTATCCGGAGAATCAACCTTCGGAATGGAGAAAGTATTGGCCTAAAAATATGTCAAAGTTAGCTGCTCTTACTAGACCGTTTGGCGATTGTGAAGTAATAAGGAAGTTTTCAAAGTTGTTAGATGATTTTGCTCCGGATGTCATACATTTAAACAATATTCATACACAATTATCTCCAGTTGTTGCGGAGATAGCTCATGAGAGGGGTATAAGGGTTGTTTGGACTTTGCATGATACGAAACTAGTATGTCCCTGCTATACGTGTATGAGAAATGGGCTATGGTGTACAGAGTGTTTTTCTGATAAAACGGCAGTCATAAAGCATCGGTGTATGCCAGGCAGTGTTCCTGGAGCGATTATCGGATGGCTAGAGATCGTAAAATGGAATAGAGATAGACTAGAAAAGTGTACAGATATGTTTTTGCCTCCATCACAGTTTATGAAAGACACAGTTGTGGCAGGGGGATATTCGTCAGAGAAGTTCAAGGTATTGTGTAATTTCATTGATGTTGAAAAGGTGAAGAATCCATCTTTTTCGAAGGGTGATTACTATGTGTACCTAGGACGAGTTAATGCGGTAAAGGGGGTCAGAACATTATGTAAAGTAGCTTCGCAATTGCCATATAATTTGGTCGTTATAGGAGATGGAGAATTGTTGGATGAACTGAAGGAAACATATAGAGATAATATAGAATTTTTAGGGCAGAAGAACTGGGATGAGTTTAGGCCTATTATAGAAGGTGCAAGATTTATGGTATTACCTGCAGAGTGGAGTGAAAACAACCCATTGACTATTATAGAATCTCAAAGTCTTGGCACTCCAGTTTTAGGTTCGAGGATAGGAGGTATTCCAGAATTGATAGAGGAGAATGTAAATGGTATGACGTTTACGAGTGGTGATGTTGAAGATTTGAAGGAAAAGATTCAGAATATGTGGAATGCCACATTTGATTATGATGCTATAGCGAAAAATGCTGTAGACAAGTATTCTAGTAAGACGTATTATGAAAAATTGATTGATATTTATAACGGCAAGTAGATCAATATGGCAGAAACAAAACTTAATGGAACAGTAATTGTAACATATCGTTGCAATGCACGTTGTTCGATGTGTAATAGATATAAGGCTCCTTCTAAGGCAGAAGAGGAAATCTCTATTGAGACAATCAAAAAGTTGCCAAGGATGTATTTCACTAATATCACAGGAGGTGAGCCCTTTATTAGAACCGATTTGAAGGACGTAGTGCGAGAGCTATATAAGAAAAGTGATCGTATTGTGATTTCTACAAATGGTTTCTTTACAGATCGTATTATTGATCTCTGTAAAGAGTTTCCTCAGATTGGCATTCGTATCTCAATAGAGGGTCTAGAGCAGACTAATAATGAAATTAGAGGCCTTAATGATGGTTATCAGCGAGGCTATTCGACATTGAAGAAGTTGCGTGAGATGGGCATGAAAGATGTTGGCTTTGGGATGACTGTTCAAGATAAAAATGCTCCGGACTTGGTGCCATTGTATAAGATTAGCAACGAGATGGGAATGGAGTTCGCTACCGCATCTTTACACAACTCATTCTATTTCGTTGAGGCAAAGAACATTATAAAGGATCGGCCTATGGTCGCCAAGAATTTTGAAAACTTAATTAATGAGTTGTTGAAAAGCAATTCACCCAAGAAGTGGTTTAGGGCGTATTTTAACCATGGGTTGATTAATTATATATATGGTCAGAAGCGATTGTTGCCATGCGATATGAGTTTTGATACATTCTTTATTGATCCTTATGGTGATGTCATGCCTTGTAATGGAACGAAGGATAAAGAGGTTATGGGAAACCTGAACATCCAGACATGGGATGAACTATGGAACTCATCAGCAGCAGAATCGGTAAGAAGGAAGGTTCGATGCTGTAATAGAGATTGTTGGATGATTGGGTCGGTATCTCCTGCTATGCATAAGTATATAAAAACACCTATGTGGTGGGTATTCAAGCATAAATTAGCCTCTATATTTGGTAAGAGATATTCCATGTATGAGAATCCTATTTGTTGTGATTACAGAGATGGTATAGTTAGCCAGGCAGATTTGGACAAGTGTTCGACATGTGATGTTAATGCGATAATTAATAATGGTCTTTCAAATGATTCTAAGAAGGCATTGGAAGGGAAAAGAGGTGAAGATATAGTGAATGCAGATGTTGCAGAACAAGGATATGAGGCCACGATTGCAGAAACAGATAGAGATATAAAAATAGAATAACATAGTTGTTGTGTCTGCTATGTTTCGGACGAAATGTAATGCAGTTCAGAGTATTGTTGATTGCATAGTAGGTGAAAAAATACTCATTTGATTTCATATTCAGTATAGTATTATTGTTGTCTGGGGTCGTTACTTATGATTTGTTCGACAATATACTTGGGTTCTCTTATGTGGATGAGCTATTAGTGTTAGTGTTAGGAATTCGATATTTCGCTCGTCAAGGATGGAAACTATCATCTGAACTATTCATTTTAGCATGTATTTTCACGTTCTACGTTACATATAGTCTTTGTATGTCTATAACTTCATGTGTGGCGATAATAAAAGACTCAATAGTACTATTAAAACCGTTCCTCGCATTTTATTTTGTTTTGGGCACACCATTAACGTTGACTCAAAACCAAAAACAATGGTTGCAACGATTGTGTATAGGTGTCACTATTTGTTTGATACCTGTCGCTTTAACATATATGATGACAAATCCTCGCTACTTCGATGAGTACTTTCAACCTTCTAGATATGCCACAATAGCGACCTGTACCGCTTTTTTTTACTTGTATTTGTCTTCAAAAAGACCTGTTGATTGGTTTGTTTCTTTACTAATATTGTTTTTGGGCTTAGCGTCATTAAGAGCTAAGGCTATTGGCTTTTTTGCAGGTTTTTCGATAATCGCTTTGTCCATTCGCTATATACGTCGAACAAAATTGACTCCAAAATTATTGTTGGGAGGTGCATTGGTTTCTGTAGTAGTAATAATGTTATTGTCTTGGAATAAGTTTAGTTACTATTTTATAGAAGATGTAGTAGATCCCTGGCAATTGGCTAGACCCTCATTGTACAAAGGAATGGTTCAAGTACTGTATGATTATCCTTTATTCGGTTCGGGGTTCGGTACTTATGCAACTAGTGTTTCTGGAGAGTATTATTCATCGTTATACTCTGAATATGGGTTGGATGGAATAGATGGACTTCGAGCAGATGGATATGAATATATCGCTGACGCATTTTTTGCATCTTTGGCTCAGTATGGATTAGTTGGCATATTGCTTTTTTTATTATTCTGGAGAAAAAGAATTAAAGATGCTTATACCAGCTATTGTGTATCTCAAAATGTTGATACATTCTTAATAGTAGTGCTAATAACCATATTCTTTATAATTGAGTCTACTGCAGATTCCACTTTAACGCAAAATAGAGGGGTTTTTATGATGATGATATTGGGAATGGCGTCACATGATTTATATAAAGATATGAAAAAAAAGATTGGCAAACGTGTGTTTGTCATAGGTACACGAGGAATACCAGATATCATGGGAGGTGTGGAGACACATTGTGAGGAGTTGTTCCCCAGGATAGTTGATAAAGGGGTTGATGTTACAGTTGTTAGAAGAAGTACATATGTAAAAGATGCCTTACAAGAATGGCATGGAGTACAGTTATTGGATGTTAAGTCCCCACAAAAAAAATCATTCGAAGCAATCATCCATACCTGGCGAGCTATTTGGCGAGCAAAGAAGGAGTGTGTAAATGTTGTCCATATCCATGCTATAGGTCCAGGATTGCTTTGTCCTTTAGCCAAACTGCTGGGAATGAAAGTAGTTTTTACCCATCATGGACCAGATTATAATAGAGATAAGTGGGGAACTGTTGCTAAATCTATACTAAAATTAGGTGAACGAATGGCATGTGTGTTCGCTGATGAGGTGATAGTTATTTCAAACGTTATAAAAAACTTGATTGAACATAAATATGGCAGAGTTAATCATGTTCATTTGATATATAATGGAGTTCCACAAGCTAAAAATAGCGAATTTGATGAATATTTTAGAGCTCTTGGTATAGAAAAGGGGAAGTATGTCTTGGGAATGTGTAGATTCGTACCTGAAAAAAATCTTCATCATTTGGTAGAGGCCTTTTCTATGATAGACAACAAAGGTTGCAAGTTGGTTTTAGCTGGAGATGCAGATTTTGAGGATTCTTATTCAAAATCTCTAAAACAAAATGCATTGAAAAATGGGGTGGTACTTACAGGTTTTATAAAAGGAAGAAAGCTGCACTCCTTATTGTCAAATTGTAAAGCTTATTGTTTGCCTTCTTCACATGAAGGATTGCCTATTGCACTGTTGGAGGCTATGAGTTATGGGGCTAGAGTTGTTGTGAGCGATATACCTGCTAATATGGAAGTAGGATTGCCATCTGATTGTTATTTCCCATGCGGAGACGTTGCCGCACTTTCAATGAAACTTCAAAGTGTCGTTGATGCCGAATATAAAAAAGTAAAATACGATATGTCAAAGTACGATTGGGATGCCATAGCTCAACAAGTATTGGACGTATATCAATCGATTAAATAGTATATTGTAAATGCTATTCGAGGGAAGAAAAACATCATTATTCGGTTTTATTTGGAGCGCGGTAGAGAGGTATTCTAGTCAACTCCTTCAGTTCGTGTTTTTTGTCATATTAGCGCGACTGATAGCTCCAGAGAGTTTCGGCATCTTGTCAATAATGATGTTTTTTGTATTGCTATTGCAAGAGATAATTAATGGAGGATTTCATCAAGCATTAGTTAGAAAACAAGATAGAACGTCGGATGATATTAGCACTACATTAGTTTATAATGTTGCTTCAGGGATATTGTGCTATGTGATTTTGTTCGTTGTGTCCCCTGCAATTTCAGATTTTTTTTGCCAAGAAGAGATGTGTAATTGCCTGCGTATTCTAGGACTAAGTCTTATTTTTCACTCATTGACAGTAGTCCCGATCGCACTTCTGACAGCTGAAGTAGATTTTCGTTCACAAGCAATGTCTACAGCAGTGGCAGTAGTCGTATCAGGTGTAATTGCTATATTGTTGGCATATAATAACTATGGATTGTTGGCACTTGTAATTCAGAATGTAGTTTTGAATTTTGTCAAGGTAATAGTTTTATGGATGTCGTTAAATGTTAGAGTTGGATTACGTTTCTTTATGACATCGTTTAAGAATTTGTTTAACTATGGCTATAAAGTTTTATTATTTGGAGTAGTTGATATAGTGGCCACTCAGCTTACATCTGTTATAATAGGGAAGAAGTATACAGCGACAGATTTAGGATATTATTCGAAGGGTCAACAGTTTTCTATGTTCCCAAGTGTTCAAATGTCGTTTGTTATCAGTCGCGTTGCTTTCCCTATATTGTCAAGATACCAAGTAGATAAGCAAGCTTTAATAAAAGTCTTCCAAAAGTTTATTGAAGCATCATCAATGATAATAGTGTTTGCTATGCTTTTGTTGACAACGATGGCACCGCAAGTGATAAGGTTTTTTTTAGGAGAATCGTGGAATGGAATTGTCCCATATTTGCAGATTTTTTGTATGACGTATATGTTTGATCATATAAATTCACTAAATCAAACACTACTAAATATAGAAGGACGATCGGATTTGTGGTTGAGATTGGCATTAGTCAATAAAAGTGCGTCATTATGCATTTTATTACTTGCTATTCCTTATGGACCGATCATGATATGTTTATCTCGGTTATTTCATTCACAGTTGGAGTTGATAATTAATACATATTATACTGGTAAGTTGTATGGAGTCGGGTATTGGAGTCAGATTAAATTGGTTTTAAAGTATGTCATTGTTGCATTGTTTTCGTGTGTTGCAGTGTACGGTATCAAATATGTAGGATTTAATGATATATTGACAATTGTGATCGGCGGAGTCATTGCGTTGTTCTGTTATAGTCTTATACTTTGGGTGTTAAAAAATGATATGTTCGTAAATGTCGTGATGCCTGTGCTAAGGAGAATCGTTAGAGAGAATTGATAAATAATGTTGGTAGAGGTAGAAAGTATTTTCTCAAGACTGTACAGGGGAATAAGAAGGCATACATTTTTATCCTGGTAGAAAAGATACTGTAAAAACTTGTATATACGTCAAGAAATTGGTCCGGTTTATGCTTTGGCGTCTTGATAATTACAAGAATGATGGTACTCCAGAATCTGATATTTTCAATTGTACTTTTGAGCCGGCATACAATATAGAGCAGATAGTTGAGTCAATGAAAAAAGTCACAGGTATGGCGCAATGTGACCCATACGTGACCAATTGGATTAATATGCCTGTTGTTACTATAGCTAAATTGTGCGGTAATCCCATGGGTATATGTCCTACTCGAGTAAAGAAATTTCAGATTTTGACTAATATCAGCGGCAAAAAAAACTCAAAGATAGTGGTCGCCAATTCAAATAGACCATTGAGATTTTTTTCTGGCTGGTACACAGATAATGATTATTAGTGTTTAGAGTAAGTCATAGTGCACGTTTCAGCTTCAATAGTATTATATAGGACAATCCCAGATGAGCTTCGTACTTGTCTGGGTTCTTTGTTATCAAACGGAATAGACAAAGTATACGTTATTGACAATTCTGAGACGAATCAACTCAGTAGTGTTTGTAATATTGATTCAAGAATAGAGTATATTTTCAACAATAAGAATTTAGGTTACGGTGCTGCTCATAATATAGCTATTCGTAAATCCATTGAGTCGGGTCATAAGTATCATTTGGTTGCCAATCCGGATATCTATTTTGGTAATGAAGTTATAGTTAAGATAGTAGAATATATGGATACTCATGAAGATGTAGGTCAGCTTATTCCCAATACATTATATCCTGATGGTCGTTTGCAATATGTGGTCAGACTATTGCCAAGACCCATTGATATAATTTCTAGACGCTTCTTACCTGCCAACTGGGTACGAAAGATCAATTACAGATATCTATTGGAATTTGCAGATCATACCAAAGAAATGAATGTCCCTTTTCATCAAGGATCCTTTATGTTTTTAAGAACAGATGCTTTGAAAAGAGTTGGTTTGTTTGATGAGAGTATTTTCATGTATATGGAAGATGTAGATCTAACGCGACGCATACATAAAGAGTATAAAACTATATTTTGGCCAAATGTTACGATTACGCATGCTCATAGGTCTGGTTCATATAAAAGCATGAGATTGCTGATGATTCATATAACTAGTGCCATTAAATACTTCAACAAATGGGGGTGGTTCTTTGACAAAGAACGTCGCGAGTGGAATCGAGAAATCATTTCAAAATATGGTGGTAAGATTTAGTTTTACTATCTTTGCGCTGATATAGCTTAATTAAAGAAATACAACATAACAATATGTCCAAAAATATAGCACTTATCACTGGCGTAACAGGCCAGGATGGCTCATACTTGAGCGAGTTCCTTCTTGAGAAGGGTTATGAGGTACACGGTATTATCCGTCGTTCTTCAGTAGATTTCCGTGAGCGTATTGCTCATCTTGAGGGTAAGCCTGGCTTTCACCTGCATTTTGGTGACCTAGGCGATTCAATGTCGCTCGTGAAGGTCATCGGTCAGGTTAAGCCAACAGAGATATACAACCTTGCAGCTCAGAGTCATGTACAGGTGTCGTTCGACTCGCCAGAGTTTACAGCTGATGTAGATGCAACTGGTGTGCTCCGTGTTTTGGAGGCTGTTAGAGCATGTGGGTTAGAAAAGACTTGCCGTATATATCAAGCCTCTACATCAGAGCTTTATGGCAAGGTAGAGGAGGTCCCACAAAACGAGAATACACCATTCCACCCATATTCGCCATACGCCGTAGCTAAGCTCTATGGCTTCTGGATTGTGAAGGAGTACCGTGAGGCATACAACATGTACTGCTGCTCAGGTATCTTGTTCAACCATGAGTCTGAGCGCCGTGGCGAGACATTCGTAACACGTAAGATTACTCTCGCTGCAGCACGTATTGCGCAGGGCAAGCAGGATAAGCTATACCTCGGCAACCTTGATTCTCTCCGCGACTGGGGCTACGCAAAGGATTATGTAGAGTGTATGTGGCTCATTCTCCAGCAGGAGAAGCCAGAGGATTTCGTAATAGCAACTGGTGTTCAGCACTCGGTAAGAGAGTTCACCCAGCTTGCATTCAAGCATGCAGGTATCGAGCTCGAGTTCAAGGGCGAGGGCATGAATGAGAAGGGCTACGACAAAGCTACAGGCAAGTGCCTTGTAGAGGTATCAGAGGACTTCTACCGTCCAACCGATGTAGTAAATCTTTGGGGCGATCCTACAAAGGCAAAGGCAAAGTTGGGCTGGAATCCATCAAAGACATCATTTGAGGAACTCGTTAAGTTGATGGTTGAGAGCGACATGGCTAAGGTGGCTGTAGAGAGAGAGTCGGAGCGAGTTCGCACAAATCTAGCTGCATACCTTGAGAAGGGGATTGTAAAATAGTTAACGATGTTAGATAAATCAGCAAAGATATTCGTAGCAGGTCACCATGGTTTGGTAGGTTCTGCTATTTGGAATAACCTTAAGGCTCGTGGCTACAACAATCTTGTTGGCCGCGGTCATAAGGAACTTGATCTTACTGATCAGTATGCAGTAAGAAAGTTCTTCGATGAAGAGAAGCCTGATGCAGTTGTTTTGGCAGCAGCTCATGTAGGCGGAATCATGGCAAATTCGCTCTATCGTGCCGATTTCATCATGGAGAATATGAAAATCCAGTGCAATGTGATTGGTGAGGCATATAAGCATGGCGTTCAACGTCTGCTTTTCTTGGGGTCGACATGTATCTACCCAAAGAATGCACCACAGCCTATGACAGAGGATTGTCTTCTTACGTCACCATTGGAGTATACCAATGAGGAGTATGCCATAGCAAAGATTGCCGGTCTAAAGATGTGTGAGAGTTATAACTTGCAGTATGGTACGAACTATATTGCTGTGATGCCTACCAATCTTTATGGTCCTAACGATAACTTCCATTTGGAGAATAGCCATGTTATGCCAGCAATGATGCGTAAGATTTATCTTGCAAAATTGCTCAATGACAACAATTGGGATGCCATCCGTGTGGATATGAACAAGCGACCAGTTGAGGGCGTAAATGGTTCCGCATCCGAGGCTGACATCAAGAAGGTCCTTGCAAAATATGGTATCGAAACCAACAAAGTAACACTTTGGGGTACAGGTACACCTCTGAGAGAGTTCCTTTGGTCGGAAGAGATGGCTGATGCATCGGTTCATGTACTTCTGAACGTCAATTTTTCAGATATCATCGGTATCGAGAAATACTCTTCAGTTCACATGGGCGCCTCTGCAAGCGGCTCTACAGATAGAAATACAAATGCCGGTCGTGGTGGAGCGATCCCATCTCTTGGAGAGATTCGCAACTGCCATATCAATGTCGGTACAGGTAAAGAGTTGACTATCAAGGAACTTTCACAACTCATAGTCAAGACAGTAGACTTCACAGGAGAAGTATTCTTCGACTCTACAAAGCCTGATGGTACGATGCGTAAACTTATTGACGTTTCAAAGCTACATTCTTTGGGATGGCATCATAAGGTTGAGATTGATGAGGGTGTACAGCGATTGTTCGACTGGTACCAGGAGAGCCTTAAGTAAGAAATCTAATATTTCATAATATAAAGCCCGAGGAGATTCAGTTCTTCTCGGGCTTTTTTATTTCCACAACTCTTCAATATCCACTGAAACACCTATGCTGAATGTCCTTCCTGTAGTTGCTGGAGAACTGGTATTGAAGTAATCCGGTATATAATCAAATATATTATCTATAGTCGCCGTGATAGATATAGCATTGACAATTCGTTGTGTCACAAGCAACTTCCACATCGTATATCCAGGGTAATGTATTGTCTCGACTTCCTGAAAGCCTGTATTAGCTGTGTATTCTGTCGCATCAGTAGCCGATAATACTTTGCCTGTTACGGAAATATTAATGCCATACTTGTACCAGCGTTTATCGTAGTCCGCTCTAAGCGATACCAAATGAGGACGAGTGCTGGAAATCAGTGGCTTACCATCTACGACGCTCTCTCGGGTGTAAGTATAAGCAAACTTTCCACCTATGCCACATCCCAATCTAGTAGATATGCTGGCGTCCAATCCGCTGATATTCACCTTATTCACGTTGTCGTACAGCATACCGTTGTGCAACTTGCTCCACACAAGCGATATGCGGTCTGTCACGGTATTGTGGAACACATTAAACAGCACATTCGCATTCCTATGCTGATATTCTGCGCTTACGGAATAATTTCTGGATATCTCTGGCTTAAGTTGTGCATTGCCATAGATCATGAACATATTCTGCATATTCCAGGAAGTATATAGCTCCTTGAGATTGGGTGATTTGAATCCGCCTGCATAATATCCTCTCAATGAAATAGTTCCGATTTTCTTCATGAAACTGACCTTGCTCGATACATGTTTCAGTTTTGTGTCGGAATAATAATCGAACCGAGTTCCACCTACTACCTGCCAATCTTTAGGCAGGCTCAATTCCATCTGTGCGAAAGCATCGGCAGTGTGCTGGTAAAAACTGCCTCCATTGGCAAACTGGTATGTGAGCAGGTAGTCGCGAAGATAATCGCCTCCGATAGTCAAAGTATGTTTGCCCTTAAAAGTATGATTGTATAGTCCCCTGACGGAATGTTGTACGTTTGAATAATCTCTGATGTCAAGTCGACTTGCAACGGTATAGTCGCTCTTGTCATACTGGTCATACGAATAGCTGATTTCTGCGTTCTGCCCTTCGGCAATCTTCCATTCCCCCTTTAATCCTCCTGAAAAATCCCTGTATCTATTGAATATTACTGCGCTGCTCTCCATCTCTCTGAAGAAATATCCGGCGCGAGCTGTGAGGGTAATATTCTCTGTTGGGTTGTACTTTAATCTTTCTTTCAAATTCCATGTGTTATTTGCGTATATTTCCTCAAAAACACCGTCGCGAGGTAAGCGGATGGGTAGTGTCTGCTCCCTTAGAGCGTTAAAAGAACTCTTTATCTTATCTTTTCTTATGTTGATTGTCGCCCCATAACGCTGGTTGCCTATCGTCCCTACTCGACCATTCACATTCACCGACCACGGTTTTGTGGCATCTTGTGATATAATGTTTATGACACCACCTATTGCCTGGGATCCGTAGAGTGATGATGCTGCCCCCTTAACAATCTCTATGCGTGCGACATTTCCCATGTTGAGTCGCTGATAGTCCACATTGTCGTGAGTTTCGCCTGCTACTCGTTCGCCATCAATTAGAAACAGGACCGAACTTCCACCAAAACCTTGTATATTCAGCTGCTGTTGCTGATTCATAGCGTATGTAAATTCCACTCCTGGCATCTCGCTCTCTAGCAGATCTCCCACATTCGTAGCATCCATACGCTTTATGTCCATATTGCCAATTACTCGTGTGACTATCGGAACCTCTTTCAGTTGCCTGGGTGTGCGAGTGGCAGTGACAACTACCTGATCCATATCTACGTTTCTGAGAACGTCTAGTGAGTCAGCAGTCGTTTGAGCAAAAACTGTTGTATATAAGATAGCGCTTAATATTATCGTCAGAAGACGTTTCATCCTTTCTTACTTTTTTTCAAATGGGAATGGGTACACATATTCCAATGTCAGATAGGCTTTCACACCATTATTATTGACATAATTCTCTAGTCTGATACCAATACTCTTCCCGTTATCCAGCTTAATGATGAATATCTTGTCGTGATTCTTATATGTAGGAGGGTAGGGTGGATATATTACCTCAACCCAGTCTATGACCGTACTGCAGTATGTTTCCAGAAACTTAACGTCAAAATTCAATATTCCCGATAGGTCTATAGCCACCTTGTCTGTCGTCCAGGCATCTTCTCTGTACTCTCCCTCCCAGTTTTTCTTGTCGCCAAGCAATGACTCAAAATCCGAATATTCTGTCTTTTTCACCTTCCCGCCATTTGTCTTGACCTCATATCTGTGTATGGCTATATCCCAATCACCGTCATATTCTTCATCAACACCCGCACTGACAAATGTCTTGGAGTCGAAATGTATATACGTCCACTCTGTATACTGGACGGTCTTCACATAAAGCCAGCCACGAGAATATGCTGGCATATCCTCCGTGGCTGGTATCATCGTGGTATTTTTGAATCCAAATTCACTCTGCTGTTCTTCCACTGGCTCGTCATATATGCCTTCAAACATGCCGTCGCATGATGCCGACACAAAACACAGGACTGATAGCAGAAAACAACTCGATCTCATTTAGGTCAATCCGAGAATTATTCCTTAAATGTTGTGAAGTCAAGTACCATAGGCATAGGCATACCTTCTGGCTGAACCTTCATGGTAAGCTTCATGCCCTTTGATGTGATAGTGCCCGACAAGATTTCATATTTTATTGTCTCAAATACACCGTCAGTAGTTTCATATTCCCCAGGCGCCAATATCGAAGTCCCATCTTTATATTCGTAGCTGACATTCTCAATCATGCACCTCTTGATAGTCCTAGATACTGTGTTGCCTCCAGGCATAGGAACAACGACAGTGAACTCTCCAAACACAAGCGATAGTGAATTTGCCTTAATATTATCTGTTCTAATCTCCCAATCTGTAGGATCAAGAGTAACCCCGAACGCTGTAGTAGTTACCTTACCTTTGAATGTCTCTTTGGGTGAAAGAGGAATGTCGTCGTCATCATCACAAGCCGTGCATAACATAGAGAACAAAGATGCTGCTACCATCAGCATCGAAATCATTTTTAGTTTCATCTTTTTGTTGAATGTTTTGTTATTTTTGTGATGCAAAGTTATGCTGAATATTCTAAAATCGCCATACCCAAAAGTGATGATTTTGAAATGTACGGCATCTATTCCAACTCTTTGGCACGTAAGTTGCTACATAATATAGCGCTAGTAATATTAAATAAAAGTAGTTATGAACAAAATCGCAATACTAACTCTAGTAGTAATGGTTGCCTTCGGTGTGGCCGTTGCAGCCAAAACTGTTTCTGCTAGTAAAAACAACAACACTAACCCTAAAATCATGACAACGGAGCAGCTATGGAAAACTATTGAAGAGGCACGCGACAATCGTCTGCCTCTGACGGCGAAGCCTTGTATTGAGGAACTGCGCAAGAGAATCGTAGAAATAAAGCATACTCAGTCCATGTTCAAATTACTTGATTTTGAGTGTCAGATACGAGATAATTGCTATGGCGAGTATGACGATAAATTTTACTCTAATGAGGAATGGCGCGAAAAACAGCTGAAGGATGCCCGCGAACTCTGGAGTCCGGTACGTGAGGTCCTTTTGGCAAGTCTTTATGGCAATAAACAGAATAATGATATTTCTCTTAAGGAAATATTAATTGATAATGAGGATATCCTTACAGCAACACCTCTCGATGAGTATAATTGCAATGATGATAATCTTATGGAGGGTGCAACGCTATGGGATGCCGTTGCTTTGTCTCTGTCTCGTTCTTTCCGTCCCGATAATTCTCTGATTGAGATTTGGCAGCGCCATGTAGATAAGACGGGTAGTGATGTCTCAGCTAACCTGCTGTCGTTGTATAAGTTGCAGACATTGAATGCCGATGAGAAAACTGAATTGGCTGATATGTCGCGTCGTTCGAAGAGTGTGTCGGCGAAGCGACTTACAGCCTACGTAGAAGGAGTTTATTATGTTAACCAAGCTTTGGCTCTCGATTGTAATACAGATGAGGAGATTGCTCAAAGTAAGTCTTTGATAGCCAGGGCTATTGATGTTTTGTCTCCTTTGGCTAAGGCTCAGACTGATAGGAGGGATAATGTTTGTCGTAGCGCGCAGAACATTATCAGTCAGTTGACTGAGAGAAGGTTTTCTTTTTATATGGACGATGTGACAGTAGATCCTCGCTTGAAGTCTATTCCGCTCTTAATTGACTATCTCAATCTTGACAGTGTCGATTTTGTTCTTTATCCCAACAAAAAGGTGAGTGCAATAATGCAGTCTAATGAGAATAGATCTTTTTCTGCTGGTTATGCAGTTAAGACTTGGGATAATTATATGCTTACTACAAAGGGGAACCCATTGAAGAAACTCAGCCAGGTCGGCAAATTGACTATAGATGAGGTCTTGCCTTGTGGAGAGTATATCCTCGCCGCTTATCAAGGGGAGGCTCTTCTTGCATCTAAGACTTTCGCTTTTTCTCAGTTGGCAGTCGGTGGTTTGTCTGCTGATGGCAATAGTACAGTTATCGTTGCTGATGCTATGACGGGTCAACCTAGGGTTGGTGCTTCTGTATCTAAAAGCAAAACGGATAAGGATGGAGTTGTGACTCTTCGCCGAACCGAGGGAAAAACTCAGAGAACTATAAGTGACGGTAACGAAACTTTGAATTGGTCTATATATGATTATGGCTATAGCAATAGTAAACCTTCTAAGAGAAATTTTGTAAATATTGTTACCGACCGTGGCATATATCGTCCTGGTCAGGTTGTCAATTATAAGATTTGGTCTTATGACGCGCTCAATGGCGAAATGTCTACCGCTTTGGGCAAGCATCTGCTGATTTCTCTTCGTACTGCCGATGGCAAACAAACTGATTTAGGTAGTGCCGACACCAATGCGTGGGGTACTGTGAGCGGTACGTTTACTATTCCTGAGGATGTCTATTGCGGTGGCGCGCATATCATTGTGACTAGTAATAATGGCTATTATCCTTATACCGATCAGTGTTTTATCCAGATCGATGAGTATAAGCGAACAGGTATCAATATATCATTCCCTACCATCCAATCTATTGTCAAGCCAGGTGAAAAAATAGTAGTAAAGGGTGTCGCAACTCAGGCAAATGGTAATCCTGTTTCTAATGCCAATGTGACGTGGGTTGTCGTAGGTGAAATGGGTAAGGAGGATAGAACAACTGTTACTGATAGTAATGGTGAGTTCTCTATGGAACTGGAGATGAAGACTTATGGGTCTAAGTATATATGTGTGAAGGTTACTGACCAGAAGGGTGAGACAGCGGAGGGTAATACTCACGTTTCTTGTTCTAAGGAGGGTAGCAGTTTGTCTGTATCAATGCCCGTCGTTGTCATGGTTCAGGGCGAGGATCTTAAATACTCGCTTTCTTTGAAAAATGATAACGGAGGTGATTGGACATCTGACGTTACAACTTCTATCTATAAGCTTGATGATAAAGAGTTGTCTGATATGATATCTGAAAATACTAAGTCAATAACTGGTATTTCTCAAGAGGTGTGCCCTACGGATATTCTCGCTCCTGGTGCATACCGTATCATATTCAAGACTACTTTGGCTAATGACTCTGCCAGTACAGCGTCTTATGATATCGTCGTAGTAGCTAAGGAAGATTCTAAGCAGAAGGGTTTGTCTGATTTTTGGAAAAGGGTGCAGTCCTCTGCTTCTGTTGGCGAAGTCATCCCTCTTCGCTTGGCCTCTTCTTTTAAGGAGTCTATGGCCTATGTATTTGTAGTCTCTGATGCAAAAGTCCAGTCTCTCACTCGCGTCGCTTTGTCAGAGGAGTCTAAGACTGCTTCTATTACTATGCCTAAGTCTATGCCTCTCGAAGGGAAGGCTCACTTGTTCATATATTTGATAGGTCAGGGTAAGTTTATCTCTCAAGAGTTGGAGATCGGTCTTAAGAAGGCAAAACCGCAACTGCCTCTGCACCTCACTACGTCTCGTGATATTTCTACTCCAAGGGCACACGAGAAGTGGGTTCTCCAGCTGGGGAATGCCGACCTCGTAGCTCCGGAGGCTGAGATACTGGCGTCTATGTATGATGCCCGATTGGATAAGTTCGCCCATAATTCTTGGAGTAATGTCTATTTTAATGAGAATAGATACTCTTTTTCAGTAAATACTTTCCGATCTCAACCGAAATTTGATTCTCATTATAATCGTGGTGGTTATTTTTCGGGGATGTACCGTCTCAATATAAATGACGATATTTTCCCGGTAATGAAACGTATACTTATCCAGCAGTCAATGCCTATGGCCATTGAGGAGCGCATAGTAGTGGGATATGGTGCAGCTCGTCGAGCAAGGGGGGGTAGTGTTAATAAATCGGCAGCGATGACTATGTCCATGAAACAGAGTTTAGCTGTTGTCGATGATGTAGAAATGGAGGAAGCGTTGGATGCCGATGAGGTAGCTTTGTACGATCGCGCAGCACCGGAGGCTCCTCTGCCGTCTCCAGCAGCAGACACTGATACTCCTCGCGATAATTTTGCAGAGATGGTGTTCTTCTATCCTAATCTTATGACTAATAAGGATGGCTTTGTGGAATTTGAGTTTGACCTCCCGGATAACCTGACTTCATACAATTTCCAGGCGCTGGCTCATACCAAGGATATGCAGTTGTCTTATATGACGCAGAAACTTAATGTCCGTAAGGAACTTTCTGTAACTATGGGCGCGCCTCGTTTCGCAGTGGAGGGTGATGTCGTTACTCTTACAGCTCTCGTGGAGTGTTATGATAAGTCGCTCTCGTCCATAGATTGCGATATCGTAGTCAAGGATGCTGAGGGTAAGGTCTATTCTTCTGGTAGTCAGAAGGTGAATCTCAATGGCTCTACATCGGCTCAGACTTCTCTCCAGATTTCTGTCCCTGTCGGCGTGGATAATCTTTCTTTGTCGGTTTCTGCTAAGGGTAATAACCATCAGGATACCGAAATTACTACCATGCAGGTTGTTAAGCGTTGCGTGGAGACTCACGAGAGCCTTCCTTTTGTTGTCATCGGTAAGAATTATAAGAACAACTATAAGGATGATGCCGAACGACTCGAACGTCAGCAGAAGTATGGTAATGACAATCTTACTTTCAAATATAATTCTAACGCCTTCGTTGAGGTGGTGGATGCTCTCCCTTATCTCGATGAGGAGTGGTCTAAGAGTGCCGATACTTACTTGGGTAGGGTAGAGTCGTCTGCTATTGCTCTTCTAATCAAGTCTCGCCCTGATGTCCAGAAGGCTGTCTGTGGCGCGTATAAGCTACCTCGCCTCGATAATGAGGGCTACGATACGCCTTGGCATAGCTCTGCAGTCCACATGGATAAGCATACTGCGGATATTCATAGGGTTCTCTCTGGTAACGAGGCTGAACGTACTCTTAAGTTGTCGCTCCGAAAACTTCACGAGCTCCAGAAGGCTGATGGCTCTATAGCTTGGTTCCCTGGTATGGATGGGTCTGATTATATGACTGTGGCTGTCGCTGAAATGCTGGGCCGTATGATTCAGATGGGTCTTATAGCTGGCAATGAGGAGCATATCTCTGGTCTCTGCAATGGCGCTAGGCGTTATATGGATAAACTTATCTCTAAGGAGGCTGGTTATATTCGCAAGAATGAGTCTGATTATGTCGGTTCTTGGATTGTTGAGTTGCTTTATGCTCGCGCCCTCATGCCAGGAGCGTTGTCTGCCGATGCCGAGTATATAATAGAATCCCTCAAGAAGAATGCTCAGAAGGATAAGTCTGAGTCTTACCGTATTGCTGTGGCTACTCTCTATAACCAGATTGGGGCTAAAGCGGAGTGCGAACTTATCGTGCGCTCTCTCATAGAGAATCTTCAGCATGTTAAGCCGGGATTGGCTTCGGTATATGTTCACCGTTTCTTCTATCCTACTCACGCGGAGTTGTATTCTCAGTCTCTCCTTACTATCCTCCTCGGACGTATGGATGCTATGGGCTGGAATGCTCAGAATGATAACCTTGTCGAGGTGCGTAACCAACTCCTCAATTGGCTTGTCTTCCAGAAACGTTCTGCTTATTGGCGCGACCGACAGTCTACCGCTATCGCAGTCCTCGCTGTAATGGGGGCTAATGCTGATATGACGTCTACCGATGAGGTCCAGGTGGGTGCCGATTCGTATACTTGTACCATTGAGGAACCTCAGCTTTTCATGCCTCGTAAGTCTATAGAGCCTGTAAAGGTGTCTAAGTCACAGGAGTACCCTTCTTGGGGCGCTTGGCAGTGGACTGAGACTACTCCTCAGGATGAACTCGTCGCTACTGGTTGTGACGAACTCAAGGTGGGTCGTACTATCTTCGTTCAGCGTAATGGTAAGTTCGAGAAACTTAATGGTGAACTTAAGGTGGGAGATGTTATCAAAGTGGAATTGACCCTAAAGGCTACCGTGGATATGTCGTTCGTACATTTGCGCGACCATAAGGCTGCTTCGTTCGAACATTCCGACCAGACGTCTAATTATGTCTATCCTTTGTGGTGGTGGCGTGCCGACCGCTCTGTCGTGCCTCACTACTATCAGCCTCACGATACTCATATCGATTTCTTTATCGAGCATCTGGCTAAGGGCGAAAGTAAACTCTCTTACGAGGCTACTGTTACTAATGCAGGCGACCTCTCGGCAGGCTTCGCTGAGGTTCAGTGTGTTTTCACTCCGGAACTAGTTGCCAAGAGTGCTGGTTCACGTATTGTAATTTCAAACATAAATAAGTAATTTTGCGCGCGAAATAAATGTCGACAAATAAATAATAATAGACAAAATATGGCTAAGAAAGCACTTCTCATGATTCTCGATGGTTGGGGAATCGGCGACAAGCAGAAAGATGACGTAATCTTCTCTACTCCTACTCCTTACTGGGATTCTCTCATCGCAGAGTACCCTAACTCTCAGCTCCAGGCTTCTGGCGAAAACGTTGGTTTGCCAGATGGCCAGATGGGTAACTCTGAGGTAGGTCACCTTAATATCGGTGCAGGTCGTATCGTTTACCAAGACCTCGTTAAGATCAATATCGCTTGCCGCGATAACTCAATTATGAAGAATCCTGAGGTTGTCTCAGCTTTCTCTTATGCTCAGAAGACTGGCAAGAATGTTCACCTCATGGGTCTTACCTCTAATGGTGGCGTTCACTCTTCTCTCGATCACCTCTTCAAGCTTTGCGATATCGCTAAGGAGTATGGTATCAAGAATACTTTCATCCACTGTTTCATGGATGGACGTGATACCGACCCTAAGAGCGGTAAGGGCTTCATCGAGCAGCTCACAGCTCATACTCAGAAGTCTGCAGGTACTATCGCTTCTATCGTAGGCCGTTTCTATGCAATGGACCGCGATAAGCGTTGGGAGCGTGTTAAGGAGGCTTACGATCTCATCGTTAAGGGCGTAGGTAAGAAGGCTACTGATATGGTTCAGGCTATGCAGGAGTCTTACGACGCTGAAGTTACTGACGAGTTCATCAAGCCTATCACTAACGCTAATGTCGACGGTACTATCAAGGAGGGCGATGTTGTAATCTTCTTCAACTATCGTAACGACCGCGCTAAGGAGCTCACTGTAGTCCTCACTCAGCAGGATATGCCAGAGCAGGGCATGAATACTATCAAGGATCTCCAGTACTACTGCATGACTCCTTATGATGCTTCTTTCACAGGCGTACATATCCTCTTCCCTAAGGAGAATGTTAGCAATACTCTCGCTGAGTACCTCTCTAATAAGGGCCTCAAGCAGCTCCATACTGCAGAGACTGAGAAGTTCGCTCACGTAACTTTCTTCCTCAATGGTGGTCGCGAGGCTGAGTTCCCAGGTGAGGAGCGTATCCTTATCCCTTCGCCAAAGGTTGCTACTTACGACCTTAAGCCTGAGATGTCTGCTTACGAGGTTAAGGATTCTCTCGTAAAGGCTATCGACTCTAAGAAGTTCGATTTCATCGTCGTTAACTATGCTAATGGCGATATGGTTGGTCACACTGGTATCTACGAGGCTATCGAGAAGGCTGTTAAGGCTATCGATGAGTGCGTTAAGGATACTGTAGAGGCTGCTAAGCGCAACGATTACGAGGTTATCATCATTGCTGACCACGGTAATGCCGACCGCGCTCTTAATGCCGATGGCTCTGTCAACACAGCTCACTCTCTCAACCCAGTTCCTTTCGTTTATGTTACAGCTAACAAGGCAGCTAAGGTAGAGAACGGTGTCCTCGCAGACGTTGCTCCTTCTATCCTCCACATCATGGGCCTCGAGCAGCCATCAGAGATGACAGGTAAGTGCTTGATTAAATAATTCAAGATTCTTATCAGATGTAGCGACGTTTCTTGACGTCCTCTACATACAATATAATCCCGGATTTTTTATGAATTCGGGATTTTTATTTCTGTCTATCAGATACTTATCAAAGTGACAAACTTCTTACTAAGAGCTTTCTTACGTAGTAAAAAAACAGCACCAAGGAGAAAACCCTTGGTGCTGTTCTTTTATCTAATTTCCCGATTTTTCGGGTAATCAATTGCTGTCTGCTTTCTTACTGAGAAATCTCATTGTAGAACTCTGCATAGTCTCTACGATTGTCTTTCGTGAACTGAATAGCTGTACGTGGGTGCTGGTTGAGCTGTCCAGTCATCAGGTATTGCATATCATATCCCCATACCGTACCCTCGTCCTTGAGCTTCATCATATGCGACTCAATGAACTTGTATACAGGGTAAATGTCATACTTAGGGTTCTTCAGGAAACCAAGCAAAAGCTCCATAGCGCAGTTGCCGGCACCTCTACCCATGGCTAGATATGTAGCGTCAAGCCAATCCACACCGTCACTGCATGCCTCAATAGTATTTGCAAATGCAAGTTGCTGATTGTTGTGGGCATGTATACCTACCTTCTTGCCATGCTTTGCAGCAAAATTCATGTAAAGATCTGAAATCCGCGCAATCTGCTCTGGGTATAGCGAACCGAAACTGTCTACTATATATATGCAGTCTACTGGAGTGTCTGCAAGCATGTTGAGAGCTACCTCAACGTCTTCTTTCTGCGCACCCGAGATTGCCATGATGTTGCAGCTTGTCTCGTAACCCATCTTGGCAGCATGGTTTATCATCTCTATCGCTTCTGGCATCTGATGAATGTAGGTGGCAATACGGATAAGGTCAACTGGTGAGTCTGCTTTTGGACCGAAGTCGCTGAGCTCATGACGTCCAATATCTGCCATGATGGCCAACTTCAGGTTCGTATCATTGTCACCAACAATCTCTCTGATATGATCGTCTGAACAGAACTTCCATTTGCCGAATTTGTTGACATCAAATACTTTCTTCGATGCTCGGTAGCCAAGCTCCATGTAGTCTACTCCTGCTTCAACGTTTGTCTTGTATAATGCCTTGACAAATTCGTCTGTGAAGTAGAAATCGTTTACAAGACCGCCATCACGCAATGTCGCGTCAACAACCTTGATACTGTCTCTGTATCCCAAAAGACTCGCTATTTCTTTCATCTTCTTATTTCTTAATTTGTCGCGAATATACTCTTTATTTGCCAATAATGCACATTTTTTAACTATTCTCCTGTCAGATGCAGTAAATCACGTAGGTTTTTTATGTCAGTTCATAACCTGTTGGCTCTCTTCTCGCTACTCTCTGATTGACTTTCTCTCCCTCTTCTTTGCCTTGTATCTCTGTTACTCTCCAATGAATTTTATGCATACTGGGTTCAGCATCTCGATTCGTTTGCCGGTGTCTGTAAGCATACCGGTCTCTTGGTCTCGTGCGTAAATCTCTACCGCATTGCTGTCGCGACAGGCTACAAGTATATATTTGCCGTTTGGTGTTATGGCAAAATTACGTGGGTGTACTCCTGTCGCTTGGTAGCTTGTCTTTTGTAGCGTGCCGTCATCCCCAACTTTCATAATTGATAGGCCGTCTCCTTTTAGTCTGTGCGAGGCATAGACGTATTTGCCGTCTGGCGATACGTGAATGTCTGCACTGCCACCGGCATCAAATGAGTCTGCTTTTATGTTTTGTATCTGCTCTATCTCTCCATTATTATATGAGAACGTAAATACTTCTCCCGATAGCTCGCTGATGAGGTAGATATATTCTCCGCTAGGGGAGAAGCAGAGGTGTCTCGGTCCCGCTCCGGATTTTACGAATATATCTTTCTGGCTATCTTTGTCTATCGTCATGCGTCCGTCAGAACCTGTCGATACCGTGAACTGGTGTATCTTATCGGTACCAAGGTCGTTGGCTAATAGATAGCGTTTGTCAGGTGTAAATGCCACACAGTGTAAATATGGCTTGGTCTGACGCTCTGGGTCTATGCTGCTGCCCTCGAATGCTATTGTCTCTGGCGCTCCTAATGATCCGTCTGGTAAAATCTCGAATAGAGTAATATTTCCGCCAAAGTAATTTGCAGTGATGGCCATTCTACCGTCAGGGGATAGTGTGATATTGCATGGCGCACCGCCGTTGGTCATCTGTGTGTTGATCAGTGCCATGTTGCCATCCTCAAGGCCCAACTTAACGCTGTTGGCTGTGGATGTCTCTCCTTCGTCTTCGCCTACGGCATATAAATAATTGTTGTCGGCTGAAATGGTAAGAAATGATGGGTTGGATATGCCGCTGAGTCCGCTTACCATTTTGAAGTCTGCCGTCTCTTGGTCAAACATATAGAGCTTTATTCCTTCGTCTGAAGCGGAACTGTAACTTCCTATCAGCATCCAAATGGAAGACATGATGAGAGATGATGTCATGACTGTTTCTCGTTTAATTGTTACTCTCGCAAATATACTAAAACTACCCGCATTTCTAATATTTTTTGCGAGCAACCTTACACTTCCCTTATACTAGCGACTGACTACCATACCCCCAGATAAGAACTCTATAATTAAAAAATTACGATGAACAAGGTACCACCATTGTACCATCAGCTACGCACCAGCTACAAAAACTGCGAGCAACCTTATACTT